>NZ_JBEZMO010000032.1:0-4788 GCF_040652655.1 Streptomyces sp. NPDC048191 | reverse complement strand
TCAACCACGACCTCGATGTCCTCCTCCAGGGACGGCTCATCCACAAGGACGTCGGTGACGGTCTCACCGGACGGGGCGAACTCGCGTTCAGGCTCGGTCGGGTGCACCTCTTCCCGGGCTGCTGCCGCGAGGGCCTCGCCACGGCGAGCGGCGGCCTCGGTCGCACGCGCCCGGCGCCCGACCTCGGCAACCTGCTCGTGCAGCGCCTGCCAGGCGGCCGCGTCCCGCTCCCCCACCGGCTGGTTGCCGAGACCGGGTTCGTCTGCCCGGACCTGTCGCCGGGCTCGCCAGGCGTCGGCGAGCGCGGCCGTGCGCTCCCAGGTGTCGCGCAGCTCGGTTCCCTCGGGCGGCACCGGCCCGAGGTTGCGAGCCCACTGCGGCGGGTTGGCTGCCAGAGCGGCCCCAGTCTGGGTAAGGCGTTCGTCGATGATCTGACGGCGCGCGTCCAGGTGCTCAACCCACGGGGCCGGGGTGTGCTGGTCACGCTCCGCCTCGCGCGGCAGCAGCCACTCGGGCAGCGGCCCGGTGTGGACCGGGGTGACCTCGGCCGCCTCGGGCAGGAGCCTGCGAAGGCGCTGCTCGGCTCGCACCCGCTGGTCGACCACCTCGGCGCGGGCCAGCCGCACCCGGGCCTCGTCCTGCGCGTGGAGGTTGGTGCGCATCTCGGCGGCGACCGTCTCGCCGTCCACGCCTGCGGTGTGAGCGCGGCCGGGCCCCGGCTCGCGCTGCCACTCCTCGCGGGCGCGGTCGACCCAGCTCATGGCCTTACGGGTCGCCTGTTCGGTCTTCAGGCCGTTCAGGCGGGCGGCCGCTGCGCGAGCCTCCTGACGGTGTGCTTCGGCGTCCTCGCTCCGGCCGTCGCGCTGGGCCTGCATGACGGAGAGGCTGGCGAGACGGGCGTTGCGGCGGGCTTCCGCGATGGCCTGCGAGAGCTGGAGCCGGGTGAGGTCTCCGTATTCACGTCCCGGCCAGGCCGGCACCGGAAGTCCGTCCACGACCACCGGCCGGGGCTGGCTGGCCACTCGGGCATCGGCTCGGTGCAGCGCGTCGAGAGCCTGCTTGCGCCGCTCCTCGGCACGCTCGACTAGACGGCCCAGCTGGTCGTCCGTCAGGTCGATCAGCGGCCGTGTTGTGCCCTGTTCTTCGAGGCGCTGGAGAACGCTGCGGGCGTCGTCGACGTGGTTGTCGATCCGCCAGCTCAGCACCGCCGCGTTGTCCTCGGCGTCGGTGAAGTCCCTTTCGTGGAAAGCGTTGAAGAGGATGCGCTCGGGAGCGAAACCGGCGCGCTCAGCGTCACGCAGGGCGCGTTCGACCGCCGGCCATGCCTCCTCGGCGATGACGGCCTCGGCGCCCGCCCCCAGGACGGAACGGGCCATGTTCTGGTAGCGCAGCGACAGTGCACGGGCGTGCACGTCGTTGTACTCGGAGGCCAGCTGTGAAATGCCGTACACCCGGTCCTGCTCGGCCCGGATGGCCTCGGTCGCGGAGACCGAGGCCCTCTGCGTGTAGGCGATCGTGTCGAGCACGTCCCGCATCGTCTGGCCTTCGTCCAGGACGACGTAGATGCGGTTCTTCAGGCGGCCCCGGGTCACCTGCACGTACGCGGACTCGCGGCTGGTGCGGCGGGTGACCAGGCCGCTTCCGGTGTCCACGGTGGCGCCCTGGCCTCGGTGACCGGTGGCTGCGTAGCCGAGCTCGACGAAGGTCCCGACGTACTCGGCCTTCAGCACGGTCCGGCCGCCGTGGTCGGTGTGCCGTACGACGAGGTCGCCGTTGTCCCGGACGGCCTCGATCGCCCACTGGTCGCCGTTCTTGACGAAGTCACGGCCTCCCATGACCGCGTTCCTGCGGTCGTTCTTGCGGGTGACGATGAGGTCGCCGCGGTGGGCCTGGAGGCCGTCACCGAGGTCGACGCTCTGGGTGGCGTCGAGCTGTCCCCGGCCCATCCGGTATGCCTGCGCGAGGGTGTTGAGCTCGGTCACGCTGGCGTTGTCATCCGCCATCATCAGCGCCGTGTGGCCCTGCTCGATGTCGGCCTGCCAGTCGGTGAAGATCGCGTGCAGCATCTGCTCGCGCGTACCGGCGACGACGCGGCTGTTGTTCAGGTACCAGGTCCACGCGTCCTCGGGTTCGCCGCTGCGCAGGGCGAGGGTGGCGGCCGCTTCTCCAGGTGCACGGAAGCGGTGCAGGTTCTCCAGCTCGACGACGTCGACGGTGTTGGCGAGCAGGCGCAGAGCGCCGCCGGATTCCACGGCGGCGAGCTGGAAGGGGTCACCGATCAGACGGACAAGTGCACCGGCTTCCTGGGCCTCCGCGACGACGGCGGCGATGCGCTTGCTGCCCGCCATGCCGGCCTCGTCGATCACGATGACGTCGCCGGCAGACAGCTGGTACTCGGGGGCCACGCGCTTGCCCTGGTGCAGCCGTTCACGGGCTCCGAGCCAGTCATGCAGCGAGAAGGCCGGGGCCTCCAGGCCGGCGGAAAGCTCGGTGGCGGCACGGGCGGAGGGGCCCAGACCGATGACGCGGCCGCCGCTCGCGCGAACGGCGTCGGCGGCAACCCGCATGGCGGTCGTCTTGCCTGCACCGGCCGGACCGATGCCCGCCGCTACGAGCTTCTCGCTGCACGCGAAGGTGCGGGCCAGCTCGCGCTGGCCCGCGTCCAGGCGACGGGTCGGGTTGGCCTGCTGGTAGGCGTCTTCGACGGCCTGATAGACCTCTGCGGACACCGCCGGAATCACCTGTGTGCGGGCGGCGGAGACGATCCGGTCCTCGGCCGCAAGGACGCTGACGGAGGTGTAGAGCTCGGTCTCCCGGCGGCGGTAGATGCTCGTTCCATCCGCGCGGGCCACCCCCGGGAAGTAGGGGTTGAGGTCCGGCGGGGTGATGCCGATGACCTCGGCCGCGAGCGCACGATCAGTGATCTGCTCGGCCAGGTCACCGCTTGGTGCGGCGCCGAGTGTGGCGGCCATGACCCACCGCTGGGCCTCGGCGAAGACCTGCCGCCGGCCCCACACGCTGCGGTACTCGGAGACGGTCTCGATGACCTCGCGGGCGGCCTTGTGTACGTCCAGGTGCGGCACGGCCGCAGCACCCGGACGGGTGCTCTGGGCCGCCACTCGGGCAGCACGAAGGAGGTTGTCCACTCGGTCGGAGCCGAACGATTCGACGGCCGCCTCACGCCATTCCTGACGTAGCTCGGCGAGCGGGCGGGCCTCCTTCTTATCGGGACGCGTCTCCAGCGTGGCCTGCTGCATGAGTGCCGTGAGGACCTTGTTCGACGGGTCGTAGCCGTGCCGCTCCCGGTACTCCGCGACCAGCTCGGCGGTGCGCTCCTTGATGCTCTGCGAGCGGCTTGAGTGGGCCTCGATGAGGTCGGTCCCGACCCCGGCAATCTCCATGACCGGGCGCTTGCCCGGGGTGACTTCCCGGGCCTCTGCGCGCAGACCGAGGTCCTCACAGACGATCTCCATGACCCGCAGGTTGTAGTGCTCACTGGCGGGCACGTTCTGCGCGAAAAGGAGTTTGCTGTCCAGCGTCCTCCACTTGCCGTCACGCCCCTGCACCTTGTTTGACACCACTACGTGGTCGTGGAGCAGGGGGTCACCTGTGCGGCTGTCATAGTGCCGGAAGCGAGTAGCGATCAAGCCGCCAGCGACGTCTTCCTGGGCAATGCCGTTGACCCCAGTGCGGGTCATCGTGGCCTTCTGCTCCAGCCACTGCACCGTCTCTTCGATCGCCTGCACGTGGGCCTGCTCGACGGCTCGGCGCACGCTCTCATCCCCCAGCGCCCACAGCACGGAAACCGACTTCGGTGCACGGAAAACGAGATCGAATCCGGCAACTGCATTGCGCTGCTTGCCGCCCTCCTGCTCCTTGATGAAGCGACCCAGCTCCTCCTTGGATTCGGGGCTGCGCCCGTGCTCGGTGCGGAACTGCACTGCGCCAACGCGGCCCCGGATCTCGGACCGCTCCGTCGCGTTCGGCTCGCGCTTCTCCATCCGCACGAAGCGCTCGATCTCCTCATGCAGCATCCGCCCGAACGGCGTGTCCTTCTGCACGAACTGCATGTACTTGCGGCCCAGACGCGCGGCCCGCATCGCCTGCTTGGCACTGACCCCGGCAGCGATGTGATCGGCGATCATGCGCTCCGCATCCGGGTGCAGACCCTCGCCGTAGAGGGCCTTCATCTGGGCTTCGCTGACGACGCCCGACACACCGAGAAGCTCGATGCCCGAACCCATCCAGACGCCCGGCGGGTTGCCGCTGGTGGTGTAGTAATCGCCCAGCTCCTGGCCGCGCTCGCGGGCCTGATCGGCGCTGGCAGTCTCACGTACATAGTACGTATACCCGTCCCCTGCGCTGAGGAGGTGGACGGTCATCATGCGGTGGATCTTACCTTTACCCGCCCCGTTTAGGGCGTGGTACAAACCCTGGTACATTCATAATGCCTGAGCTGTGACCGTAATGATCTTGAAGCGTGTTGCGCGTACAACCGAATCGTGGAGGAGCTTGCGACGATCACGATGAAGGTTGGACGGCAACGGGCTGAAAGAGCAGGACGGTCACAGACATAGTCTGGCGGCTTTCCATAGTCAGGTCCTCCGGACATGGCTGTGGAAAGGCGCACCTGCGACGTCACCTGTGGACGCGTCACATGGTGAGCCGCGACGGCCTGGCGTCACGGTCCGCAGCGCCGTGGCGCTCGGCTTCCGCTGGGGACTGGTCCGGTAGGCGGTGCCCCAGCCCTGCGGGGCAGCCGGGGCCGACCGGCACCGGGCGCCCCTC
>NZ_JBEZMO010000031.1:0-94952 GCF_040652655.1 Streptomyces sp. NPDC048191 | reverse complement strand
GCGGGGGGGGCCGGCGCGCCCCGGGGCGCCCGGCGCGGGGGGGCGGCGGGGGCCCCCCCCGGGGGCCCCCCCCCCCCTGGCGTGGCGGTTCAGCGGAACCGCCTGCCCTCGTCCCGGCGGTGGGCGATCAGCGCGAGACCGGCGAGGCCCGCGGACCACAGCACGAACGCGACGACGGACGTGGTGTTCGGGGTGAAGTCGCCGACCGCCGCCCACATCAGCTCGACGGCGCCCCGGCTGGGCACGTAGGGGGCGATGGTCTCGATGAAGCCGGGCGCCTTGCCGGGGGCGGAGAGCAGGCCGCCGGCGAAGGCGATCGGGAAGAACACGATCTGCACCACCGCGAGGGCGGCCTTGGTGGGCAGCAGATAGCCGATCGTCAGGCCCATCAGGGTGAACGGCAGGGAGACCAGTACGACGACGGCCACCGCCGCGGCGAAGCCGGCGACGGTCACCCGGGCCGGGGTCGCCACCGCCGCGATCACGACGACCGGGGCCAGGGACACCAGCATCATCACGAGTCCGGAGATCAGTCTGCCGCCGAACTTGGGCCCCGGGCCGACCGGCAGCGTCCGGGTGTAGGGGTCCCAGGGCTGGGCGCGGTCCTCGGCGACACCGACCCCGTGTCCGAAGAGGTTGCTGATCATGGCCGCGAAGACGACCATCGACGCGGTCGCGTAGGTCGCCCCGGCGGGATCGTCCCCGGTGGCGGGGACCACGAAGAAGAGCATCGAGGCGGCCGGGAAGAACGCGGAGCCGATGACGGCGACGGGGATGCGGATGGTCTGCAGGATCTGGTAGCGGGCGTGCACGAGGGTCATGGACACGGACGGCCTCTTCCTTCCACGGATCTGAGGGGCGGCGACGGCGCGGTGCTTCAGGCTGACGCGAGGGCCAGGAAGGCCTCCTCGAGCGTCGTCGGCCGGACCTCCAGCCCGGAGAAGGGGACACCGCTGGTGACGAGGTCGCGTACGAACTGGTCGGCGTCACGGGTGAGCACGTGGGTGCGTCCGTCGGTCCGTTCGGTCCGGATGACGCCGGGCACCGGCGGGAGCGAGGCCGCGACCAGGCTGACGCGCTGCACGTCGACCATGCCCCGGATCGCGGCGACCGAGTCGTCGGCGAGGACCCGCCCGCCGGAGACGACCACGACCCGCTTCGCCAGCACCTCGATCTCCTCCAGGTAGTGGCTGGTCAGCACGACGGTGCCGCCGTCCTCGTGGAAGGCGCGGATCCGCTCCCACAGCACGTGCCGGGCCTCCACGTCGAGTCCGGTCGTCGGCTCGTCGAGGAAGACCAGGCGGGGCCTGCCGACGAAGGCCAGGGCGACGGCCAGCCGCCGCTTCTGACCGCCGGACAGCCCGCCGGTCTGACGGTTCGCCAGGCCGGCCAGCCCGAACCGGTCCAGCAGCGCGTCGCGGTCCTCCGGCGCCGGGTAGTGCGCGGCCACGAAGTCGACGACCTCGCGCACCCGCAGCGTCTCCGGGAGCCCGGTCTCCTGAGGAGTGACACCAATGTGCCGCCGGCCGGCCGGGGTCCTGGGGTCCTGCCCGAACAGTTCGCAGCGGCCGGACGTCGTCCGGCGCAGCCCGGTCAGTACGTTGATCAGCGTGGACTTGCCGGCTCCGTTGGGGCCCAGCAGGCCGACCAGTTCCCCGGCCCGCACGTCGAGGTCGATGCCGTCGAGGGCGGTCGTGTCCCCGTAGCGCCGGGTGACCGCGGTGGCGCGTGCGACCACCTCGGCGGTGGGCGGCGCCGTGGTGTGTTCGGGCGCCGCGAGTGGCTGGTGGGACATGATCACTCCTCGGGGAAGAGCCGGACGAGCCGCGCGTACGTCTGGAGTTCGTCGACCAGGGTCAGGCCGAGCCGGTTGTGGACCATGTGGACGTGGGAGAACACGATCCGTCCGGGATGGGTAGAGCCCGTCTCCCCCACGGCCTGGGCGAGTTCGCGGAGCAGCCGGTGCCACTCGGCGAACGGGCCGTGCCGGCCGGGATCGATGCCGGCGCCCGCGGGTGCCGGACGCCCGGCCCCGGTGAGCCGGTCCAACTGCTCCGCGGAGTAGCCGAATCCGGCGGCGACCATGCCCCGCCAGGCGTCCAGCGCGTGCCGGTAGTAGGCGGCCTGCTCGGCGGCCGGGCCCAGGGCCGCGCCGGCCGAGACGGTGGCCCGCAGCGCCATGGCCGACCGTTCGCGGGGGCCGGGCAGGGCGGGCAGGTGCGTGCGCACCAGTTCGCTGGAGAGCTGGAAGAGGCGCTCCGCGCCGGGCATCAGCGCGGGCCCGCCGTAGCGTTCGGTCTCCGGTACGTACACCGCGCGGTGGACGCCGGGGGGCAGCAGTTCCTCGACGCCGGTCTCGGGCGCTCCGTCCCCGGTGGCGGCGAGCCGGCGGGCGCTGAGCAGGTAGGACGGGGCGTCGACCGGTTCCTCGCCGGCGCGCAGCCGTCCGGCCCCGGCGAGCCGCGCGGTCAGGGCCTGTTCGGTGCCGCGGGCCTCCGCCTCGGTCAAGTCACCGATTCTCAGCCGCAGATGGGGGCCCGCCTGCCAGTACCGGATGAAGAACCAGGGTCTGCCGGGCAGGTCGTCGACGGTGGGTCCGATCACCTCCGTGACCACCCGGTCGTGCAGGCTCGCAGCGGTGGATCCCAGGTGCAGGTGCCACGAACGCCAGACGGTCGGGGTCCGGTCGGCCGTCCGGCCGTCGGGCGCGATGGTCGTGCCGCTCACGTCTGTCTCCCTCAGCTTCGCAGATCGAGCATCAGGCCGCGGTATCCGGGGGTACCGGTGATCACCGCGAGGACGATCATGTCCTTGCGGCCGAGCCCCAGGACACGGCGGGCGGGGGCCTCCTGGAAGGCGCGCACCGGCCGGGCATACAGTCCCGAGCCCGCCGCGGCGAGCGTCAGCCCGTGCGCGGCCCAGCCGCACACGTACTGGATCGCCGTCCAGCCACCGGGCCCGTGGCGCTCGACCACGGCGCGGGGGTCGACCGAGAGGAACCAGAGCATGGACGCATGGCGTACGTCGCAGCCGTTCCCGGGCGCCAACGGGTAGCCGTAGACCTGTTCCAGGCGGGTGGCGGCCGTCGGGTCGGCCGTCCGCCGCACGCACGTCCCGGTGGCGACCTCGTACACGCCGTCGGCGTGCCCCTCGATGTCCTGGAGCACGACCGTGGCGCGCACGGCGTCGAACACGCTCTTCAGGGTGTCCCCGGGGGGTGGCACCCCGAGCCAGTCGAGCGCGTCCCGGAGGGCGGTGGCGGGCAGCGTACGGCGCCGGCCGTTCATGCCGTACAGGCCGCGCGGCATGCGTCCGGAGCTGCGGGACCACAGGACTTCGGCCCAGGACCGGTCCGGTCCCGCGGCGGGTGCGGCCGGTTCCGGCGCGGCGCGGCCCAGCGGGGCGGGCGGCTCGGTGAAGGCCTGGGCGCGGTTCATCGCGAGGACGTCCGCGAGCACCGGGTCGGTGACCGGTTCCGTGGTCGCCGGCCGGGGGCCCGGCACGGCGGCCCGGCCGGTCAGTTCGACGGTCAGCGGCAGCGTCCACTCCCGGGTCGGCAGCAGGCCGAAGTCCAGCAGGGGGTCGAGGCCGCCGTCCGGCAGCCGGAGCCGGCCGGACAGTCCGAACAGCTCCAGGGCCAGGCACAGCGACCGCAGGGCGATCCCCATTTCCAGCTGGACGAGGGCCCCGCGGAACCAGCGGTAGCCGGCGGGGAGGCGGGTGTACCGCCCGGCCAGGAGGATCTCGCGCTCCCCCGCCGGAGCGGCCGGGTGCCGCCGTCCGGCCAGGTCGGCCAGCGCCCTGCGGTGAACGTCCAGGATCCGGCGCCGGCCGTCGTCGGCGACGAGGACGTGCACCGGGAACCTGCTGCGCACGGAGGCGTAGCCCCGGTGGTCGTTGAAGGGGTTGTCCGGTTCCCGGCGGTGCACGCCGAAGCCGGCGAGCAGGGCGTGCCCGAGGGCTTCGGCCGGCGCGTGGACGCCGTCCGTCCTGCCAGCCGGGTACGGCATGCCTTCCAGCAGTTCCACGGTGCCGTCGGGGAGCCGGTCGGCGCGCCCGGGTTCGGTGGCGGGCAGCCGTGGTGCGACCTCCTCGGTCTCGCCGGGCAGCGGGGGGCCGGCCGCGGCGCCGGTCGCCGCCGGGACGGCCGGGTGGTCGTCGCCGAGCGCGTAGGCGTACCACATGACGTCGCGCGCCATGGTCTCCACGTCGTCGGGCACGGGCCCGGTGACGTGCTCGCGCGGGAGCTGGTCGGTGTGCAGGTCCATAGGTGTCTCCCACGCCTCACGGGAACGGATGGGGGTCGTAGGGAACCGGCCGCCCGGCCGTCGGCGTGCCCCGCAGTGCCGCGGCCAGCCGGGGCAGCCCGGACAGCCGCTGCTGGGCGTGGCCGAAGCACATCGGGGTGATCCCGGGTACGACGGCCTTGGCGACGGCGACTCCCAGGTCCCGGTGTTCGCGGGTGGACTGGTCCACCAGCACGATCCGGCGCAGCCCGGCGCGGGCGAAGCGGGCCCGCAGGGCGTCGAGCGCGCCGCGGACGCTGCCGGCCGCCTCGGCGCGCAGCCGGTCGGGCCAGCCGGGGAACGCCTCGTCGAGCCGGACCCGCCGGCCGCCGAGCACCGAGGTGACCCGGTCGAGGGTTTCGGGGAGCGTGTACAGCCGGAGGTGGTCGTCGAGTTCCTCGACCAGCCAGGGGTCGTCGAGCAGGGGCTCGATGTCGGCCCTGGCCCAGGTGACCGGGTCGGTGACGATCTGGCCGAGTTCCCACAGGGCGCTGCGCACCACGGAGGCCGGATCGCAGCCGGAGCCGGCCGCCGAGAAGGTGGCGGGGAACGGCCGTTCGCGGTTGACGGCCAGCGCCCACACCACGGGGAGGTCGATGTCCTGGGTGGCGACGAGCAGATGGGCGTCGAAGCCCTGGGCGTCGATGAGGTCGAGCAGCCGGCGGGAGGCGGGATCGGTGACCGAGGCGGGATCGATCTCGGGCAGCGGGGCCGCCCGGTGCCAGGCGATCAGGAAGGCGTCGCGTTCCGCCAGTTCGAACAGGGAGTGCAGCGCCGCCTCCTCCAGGCTGCCGCCGAGCGCGCAGCCGCTGGACGAGTCGTGGAAGTAGTGCTTGCGGTCGTGCGGCGCGGCCCGCCGTGCCGCGTGGTGGGAGCGCTTGAAGCGGTGGTCGTACTGGTAGAAGCCGATGTCGGCGGGCACCAGGAGCGCCTCGCCGGTGTCGAGGTCGTGGCCCCAGACCCAGTCCATGGGAGTGTCCGGCCCGCTGGCGGTCACCCGGGTGCTGGGGTGGGCGAGTTGCTCCGGGGTGTACTGCCCGAGCGAGGCCGGGTCGACGGCGTGGCCGGCCACGTCCTGGTGGGCGACGTCCTCGACGACGGCCGTGTCGTGCGGGAATCCGCCGAGCCGCTCGTACGCCTCCAGGATGGCGACGGGCTCGGCGGCCCGGAAGTCGGCGGCCCGGGCGTAGCCCATGGCGGGTGCGTCGGGGAGCGCCGCCATGCTCATCGCGTACGGGGCGCGCGACTCGCGGACGACCTCCCGCACGGGTCCGAACCGGGGGTCCACGGTACGGCCGCGCAGGGCGCCCGGCGCCAGCAGCAGCCGGCCATGTACGCCCCGGGCGGGGTCGTGCGGGTCGGCGGGGCGGTCGCGCAGCACCAGCGGTCCGGGCGCGCGGGCCGGCGCGCCGGGGGTTTCGGCGCTCCGGCCGCAGACGGGGCAGCCGAAGCTGCGCGGCACGCGGTGGCGCCGGGTGGAGCGTCCACCGACCGCGTACAGCTCGCCCGGCGCGAGGGCCTTGCGGGTGAGCTGCCGTACCGCGGCGGCGAGCAGTTCCGGCAGCAGCGGGGAGCGTGGCAGCGCTCGCTCGGCGGGTGTCTCCGGCGCTTCGACGAGCGGGTGCGCCCGCACCACCCGGGAGCGGTTCTCGGCACATCCGCTGCACCCGGCATCCGTGCGGGGCACCCACAGCGGGCCGATGAGGGTCTCGTCGGCGTACAGCCGCACGGACAGATGCGCGCGGTCGGCCCGCCGCGCTGCCTGCCAGTGGCCGCGCTCCCAGGCCGGGTCCCAGCCGAGCCCGACGGAGACCGTGCCGCCCACGGCAGCCGGCAGTCCGGCCAGCGCCCGGCTCCAGGCCTCGTCGACACCGCCGCGCGGGCGTACGGACTCGGGGGCCTTCGGGTCAAGGGCGGCCGCCCGCGGCTCAGGCGTCATGGGTGTCCCCTTCCGGGCCGGCCTCGACGGTGCCGTACCAGCAGGGCAGTTCGCCGAGCACCTGGTCCGACCGGTGGGGCACCCCTCGGTAGCGGATGCCCTGGGCGGCGGCGTGCGCGAGGATCCCGGCGCGCAGGGCCTCCAGTTCGGCCGGGGCCGCCACGAGCAGCGCGGCCGTGTCGGTCCGCCGGGTGACGGCGTCGGGCAGCAGCGAGCGCGTCTGGGCGCGGGCGAGTGCGGTACCCAGTGCGGCGTGCCGGGCCTCGTCCCGGTCGCGTCCCCAGCCCGCGCCGAGGACCTCCCCGTCCGCGCCCGCGGCCCGGGCCAGCTGCCAGCCGACACCGTCCACCTCGAGGTCGTCCAGCTCGACGGGGCCGGGCGCCACGTCCGTCAGACGGCGCAGCAGCATCCGGTCGCCGGCCGGCAGCGTGTCCGGGGCCACGGGGCGCGGGAGCCGGGCCCGGGCCACGAGCAGCCGCAGGGCTCCGTCCAGCAGCCACTGTTCCCTCGTGTGCCCGGCGGCGCCGGTTCCGGTCCCGGCGCACAGGCCGCGGAGCGCGTCGAGCACGGCGGCGACGGTCGCCGCCCGCTGTCCGGCCCCCCAGCCCACCACGGAGCCCGGCCGTCCGCACCGGTAGGCGACCTGGCGCAGCCCCAACGGCATCTGGGGCAGGGCGTCGTCCGTCACGAGCCGGAGCGGACCCGTCCAGGGAGCGGTGAACCGGTAGGCCTGCTCCAGAGCCGTCTCCTCGTCGGGGCCGGGCCGCAGCGGTGCCGCGTCCAGCGTGTGCGCGACGTGCGCTTGCGGCGGGCTCTGCACGGCAGGCACGAGGACCCGGTCGGCGGCCAGGTCGTCGCCGTGGACGACGTGTGCCTCCTCGGGTACGGCGCAGCCGGTGAGGGCCTCGAAGACCAGCTGGCCGCCCAGGGCTCCGGCGAGCGCGTCCGCCCCCGGCCGGGGCACCGGCCCGCGCTCTTGCGCCTCCGGTCCGGAGCGCACCCGCTCCAGCAGCGCGGGCCACAGGGCCGCCGCCCGGCCCGAGGCCAGCGGGGGGCCGACGACGGCGGTGTCGCCCAGGCCCACGGGGATCAGCCAGGCGTCCGGCCGCGGCCGCCCGTCCCAGGGTGCGCGCCCGTCCTCGTCCGGGCACCAGAGCACCGCGTCGGCCTCGGCGACCGCCCGGTCGAGGTCCGCCCTGTCCTGGGCGATCCGGGCGCCCAGCCGCTCCGCCACGGCCCGCACCCCGGCCGGGTCCCCGTCGGGTGGGGCGAGCACCAGGTGGCCGACGCCCGCCCGGGCCAGGCCGCGGGCCGCGGGGGCGATCACGTCCGGCGGCCCGTGCAGCACGGCCTTCGCCGCGCGCAGTGCGGCGAAGGCCGCGTACGGGTCGTCCGTGAACGCCTCCAGGTGGGCGAGGGCCTCGGGGAAACGGGCCCGGACGTCGGCGGCCGGTTCGGGCACCGTGAACCGCTCGGTGTCCAGCAGCATGTCGTGGCCGCGCAGGCCCTCCACGACCTTGCGTACGGCAGGGCGTGCCTTCTCCGTGCCGAGGGCGCGGACCAGGTCGTCCTCGGTGGCGCCGGTCTCCAGCAGCGGCACGCAGACGTCGGCGATGGTGAACAGCAGGTCCGGGCCGCGCATGGCGAACTGGCCCGCCGGCCCGCTGAAGTACACGCCGCCGGGTACGGGCGCGTAGTGCAGGTAGGGCCGCGACTTCATCCTCATTCCGGGATTCCTCCGTACTGGAACGTCCCTCCGGCGGGGCGGTGGATCTCGACGACCCACTCGGTGGCGTGCGGGCCGTCGCCGGCCCCGGGGAGCGCCTCCTCGAGGTAGCCGGGGCTGCGCCGTTCCAGGAGCCGGGGCAGCACCCGCACGCTCAGCGCGCTCTCCAGGTCGACGTACTGCGGTTTCTGCCGCTGCCGGTGGGCCTGGACGTCCTCGCCGGACGCGACGGCCTCGCGGCGGTAGTCGTCGTCCATGGGCGTCTTCAGGACGATCTCGGCCGGAATCCCGTGCCGGGCCCGCCACTTGGTGAGGGCCGTCAGCCGGTCGTGTTCGTCCGGTCCGGCCGCGACGGCCTCGGCCATGTCCCGGCCGCCGTACCAGCGGCGCCGGGCGAGGACGGCCGATCCGACCCGCAGCCGCGGGCAGGACCGGGTGGTCGTCGGGTCCGTGCCGGTCGTCGCGTACCGGCCGGCGACGAGGTCCTCCATCAGACGTCCGCCGCTGATCAGCCAGGTGGCGACGCGCACCGGCGGCGGGAAGAGCTCGGGGTGCCCGGCACCCAGGGTGAGCACGCGGGTGGGCCGTCCGTCACCGTCCAGCACGTGGAGGGCGTCCGTGTCGGGGTCGTGTGCCAGCCGGAAGGTGAACCAGTCCTCGGGGCGCAGGCCGTCGGCGAGGACCGGCGCGTGGGCGTTGACGTTGAGCCGGTGCAGGCCCAGGTCCTCGGTGAGCCGGTGGCCGTCCGCGCCGTACTGCCGTCGCAGCCGTTCGGCGAGATGGGCGAGCGCGCCGCCGCCGAGCTCCCGGTCGGGGCCCAGGAAACGGCCGTAGAGCATGCCGTGCCCGGCGTAGGCGTCGTTGAAGAGCAGGTGTCCGTTCCAGGCCTGTACGAGCACGCTGTGGGCCAGCGGCGCGGCGCGGTACCGCTCGGGCAGGTGCGCGGCCAGCGCCCGTGCGCGGTCCGGGCTCCACACCAGGTCGCCGTCGCCCGGGCGGTGCCGGTCCATGTCGGCGTGCAGCTCGTCCAGGACCCGGCGGCGCAGCCGCTGCAGGGCGTCCAGCGAGCCGTCGGCGGGACCGGTGCCGGGGGGCACCGTGCCGTCCACGGCTCCGCCGCGCCGGTAGACCTCGGCCACCAGGTACGCCGCGTGCTCGGCGAGGGGCACCTCGGCGCCCGAGCCGAACCGTTCGACGAACGCGGCGGACATGAGGGCCCGCACGTCGTGCAGCCGGTCGAAGACGGACAGCAGCTCGACACCGGCGGCGAGGTCGTCGAGCCGCTCCCGCCAGGCGCCCGTGGCCAGGCGCTGCGGCGGCAGAACGTAGTCCTCCTCGACGAGGATCTGGGCCGGCCGTCCGGCATGCCGGCTGACGTCCGCGAGGGCGGCCTTCAGGCCGGCGAGTTCGGCGCCGCGTCGCTCGGGCACCGCGTCGGTGACAGCGGACAGCCGCCGCCCGACGTCGTCGAGCAGGCCGGCCGCCGGGCTCGTGGGCCGGTCGAGCAGCCGTGCGTAGGGCGCGTCGCCGTCCTCCGGGCCGTCGCAGGTGCACAGGATGCCGGCGCCGACGGCCTGCGCCACGGCGCCCAGCGCCTGCTCGGGCGCGAGGCCCGCGCGCGCCGCGAGATGCCCGGCGACGTCACCGGCCCGGCGGGGGCCGACGGCGGTGGCCTCGAGCATCGCCTGGAGCAGACCGGTGACCGGTGTGGACAGGCGCCGGATGCCGGAGGGCGCGGGCCGCAGGAAGTACAGCCGGGCGCCGGCCTCGTCGTGCTCGGCGGTGGGCGGCAACTGCACCCAGCTGCCGGGTCCCACGGTCTCCTGTGGCGCGGTCAGACCGGACAGGACGTATCCGAGCATCACGCGGTCCAGGCCCATGAACGGGACGCCGCCCGCGAGCCGGGCCTGCTCGGGGGGCAGCCCGTCGCGGTCGGGTACGGCCACTCCGACGGCGGTGAAGCGGGACAGCGGGCTGGTGCGGATCATGGCGCGGGTGACGTACTGCACCAGGCCGCGTTCGGATTTGCGCAGCCGGGCGGAGAGCGGTCCGGGGCCCGTCAGCGCGGCCCGGTAGCGTTCCGCGCCGTCGGCCACGTCGGGTGCGACGAGGGCCAGGGCGCGGCGCAGGTCGTCGTCGGCGAGCAGCGCACCGAGTCTCCGGCGCTCCCGGTCGACGGCCTCGGGGTACGCGTCGGCGACCTGCCGGCGCAGTGCGTCGCGTCGGTCCCGGGCCTCGGCCCAGCGGCTCACGGCGGGGGTGGCGGAGGCGTCGCCGCGGGACCGGCGGTCGTTGTGGATGTCCCGGCGCAGCGCGATGAGCCGACCGCGCGCCTCCCGGTCGGTGGTCGCGCCGATCAGCTCGTGCAGGTCGTCGGAGCACCGGTCCGCGGCGGCGGCGACGTCGCTCTCGGCCGAGCGGAGTTCGCCGAGCAGGGCGGCGAGCCCGGGGTCGGCCAGCCGGGTGCGGCGCAGCGGGTTGACGCGCAGCACCCACAGGGGTTCGAGGGCCGGCGTCGCCGGCGCGGGGGTCACCGGGGAGGGGAGGAGGCCGGTCTGCTGCACGGTCATGGCCGGCCGCCCATCCGGTTCACCCGCTCGTGCCAGGGCTCCCCGAGGACGTCGTCGACGGTCTCGGCGACGGCGTAGCAGACGTAGTAGCGGTGCAGCGGGGAGACGCCCAGCAGCGGCAGTTGCTGGTAGAGCAGATTGACGAGCAGCCGGTAGGAGGCGAACCACTCGGGTGGGTCGGCGATCACGCCGGAGGCGTCCATCGCCCGGTGGAAGTCGCTGGGGCCGCCGGTCGCGGTGTGCTGTCCGGGCGGCCCCATCGTGGCGGCGTCGAATCCGCCGCCGAGCCCTTCCAGCCGCTCCAGGGTCAGCTCGTGGGTCAGCACCGCGTGGTCGAAGACGCCCATGGTGTAGGCGAAGGCGGTCTGCCACGCGGCGTACGTGCGGTTCGCCTCACCGGCGAGGGCGGCCTCGACCAGTTTCCGCACGCGGGGTGCGTCCGCCTCCAGCCGCGACCGGAAGGCGGGCCGGGGGTCCTTGCGTGCCGAGGCCCAGGACAGGAAGGCCTCGGCGTGCGAGCGGAGGGAGAACACGCCGTACGGGAGGCCCGCGTGGTGGGCGGCGGCCAGCGCGACGAAGATCTCCAGTACCCGGTCCTCCGCGTGTCCGGAGTGCTCCGCGATGTCCTCCAGGGTGTCGAGGAGCGGGAGGTGCAGCCGGCCGAGGGCGACCTCGCGGAGGGCGTTGAGAGCGTGCGGCCAGGGGGCGGTGTCGGCCGGGCGCAGCCGCTCGACCGTGCCGTGCTCCCGCATGGGCAGGTAGGGCGGGGGGACGCGTTCCAGTCGGCCGAACTCCCGTGCCTGGTCCAGGTAGGCCTCCTCGGTCAGCGCGGACGACGGGTCCAGCGGGCCCGCGTCGAGACGTCCGGCGAGCCGGTCCCAGGGCAGCGGGGCGCCCCGGTCGGTGCGCGCGACGAGGTCGACGTGCGGGCCATGCAGCCAGCCACGCCGGAGGTAGACGACGGACGCGCCGTGTGCCTGCCGCAGTTCGCGGGCGGCCGGGACGACCGCGTGCACCAGCCATCGGGGACCGACCGCGCCACGGGTGAACAGCCGGAGTCCCATCACCGTGTCCTCCGGCTGCTGGGCTTCGGGTTCCGCTGTCTGAACAGTCACGCTGCGACACCTGCTCGAACTCGTAGGTCTCTCCGGCAGTCGGCGCCCGGCCCGGGGAACCGGTCGCCGAGCCGCCACCGACGATCCTGCGGACGCCCTCGGCCTGCGACAACGCGCCCTGGCCCAGCGCCTGACAAGCGTCACGATGTGCGTGACATGGATCAGGTGGCCCTGGCCGCGCGCGCGGTGGGCGGGTGAAGTAGCGGGAGGCACAGCAGCGGACAGGAGCCGAGATGACGTCCACTCAGGAACCGGCACCGGAGGCGGGGGCCGCCCGCCCGGACAGCGGTGTCGGGATTTTCGAGGCGCACTACGCCGGGGCACCGGGGGCCGGCTGGGAGATCGGGCGGCCGCAGCCGGCGTTCGTGGAGCTGGCCCGGCAGGGCTCCTTCACCGGCCGGGTCCTCGACGTCGGCTGCGGCAGCGGGGACAACGCCCTCATGACGGCGGAGCTGGGTCTGCGGACCGTGGGCGTGGACGCCGCACCGAGCGGCATCGCCCTGGCCCGGAGCAAGGCGGCGGAGCGGGGCATGTCGGTCGACTTCCTGGTCTGGGACGCCCTTGAACTGGGCGCCCTGGGCGAGCGGTTCGACACGATGCTGGACTGCGGACTGTTCCACTGCTTCGCTCCCGAGGACCGGCCGGCGCTGGTGCGCAGCCTCGGTGCGGCGCTGCGCCCGGGCGGGCGCTACTTCCTGATGTGCTTCAGCGATCTGCAGCCCGGTTCCTGGGGCCCGCACCGGGTCTCGGAGCGGGAACTGCGGGCGAGTTTCGCCGACGGCTGGCGCATCGACTCCCTCGTCCGCTCGCACATCGCGGTGGCCTTCGCACCCGGCACGGCGCACGCCTGGCTGGCGGTCCTCACCCGCCGGTGACCCGGACGCGGTCCGCTCCGCCCGGGCGTCCGCGTCGCACTCTCGCTTCAGCGCAAGGAGATTCCATGTTGTACAGCCGTAGAGGGCTGCTCTCGGTGGCCGGGGCGTCGGTGGCGGCGGCCGCGCTGCCGATGGCGTGGACGTACGCCCACGCGGACGCGGGCACCCCGACGGCGCCCTGGGACCAGGTGTTCCAGGTGCCGTTGGCGCTGCCCCGCCCGCTGCGGCCGCGTCGCTTCGCGTCCTACGACGCCTACGAACTCACCACCGCGGAAGCCGATGTGGAGCTGACGCCGGGGACGAGGACCCGGGTCCGGGCGTACAACGGCCGGCTGAGCCCGCTCCTCGTGGCCCGTCAGGGCCGTCCCGTCGTGATCCGGCAGCGCAACCGGCTGCCCGTGCCGTTCTCCATGCACCTGCACGGCGGGCACGTGCCGGCCTCGTCCGACGGTCATCCGCGCCACCAGGTGGAACCGGGCGGCGAGCGGGTCTTCAGGTACCCCAACGCCCAGCGCGCCTCCACCATGTGGCTGCACGACCACACGCTGCACGACCACGTGGAGAACATCTACCGCGGGCTCGCGGCCTCGTACGTGCTGACGGACGACTTCGAGGACCGGCTGCCGCTGCCCAAGGGGCAGTACGACGTCATGCTGCAGCTCCGGGACGCGGAACTGGCTGCCGACGGCAGCCTGTTGTTCGACCCGCACGGTTTCATGCGCCGCAACGTGTACCTGGTCAACGGGCGCCCGCGCCCGTACTTCCAGGTGGCCGCCCGCAAGTACCGGCTGCGGCTGCTGAACACGGCCAACGAGCGTTTCTTCCTGCTGCGGCTGCGCAGTGGGGACAGCCTGGTGCAGATAGCCTCCGACGGCGGTCTGCTGCCCGCCCCGGCTCCGACGCCGGTGCTCCCGCTGTGGCCCGCCGAGCGCAAGGAGGTCGTCGTCGACTTCTCCGCCCACCCGGTCGGGTCCCAGGTCGTGCTGGAGAACCTCGCCACCTTCCCCGGTGAGGCACCGGAGGTGATGCGCTTCGACGTGGTCCGGGACGCGGCGGACCCCAGCAGTGTGCCGGCCCGGCTGCGGGAGGTGCCCGAGCAGAAGGAGGCGGTGGTGGAGCGGGAGTTCACCCTCAAGTTCGACCCCGCCACGGGACAGCACCTGATCAACGGGGCGGCGTTCGACATGGACCGGATCGACATCCGGCCCACCCTGGACCGGCCGGAGATCTGGAAGATCACCAACGGGGACACCGAGCTGAACATCCCGCACTCGTTGCACGTGCACCTGAACCACTTCACGGTGCTGGACCGCAACGGCGCCCCGCCCCCTCCGGGAGAGGCGGGGCTGAAGGACACCGTGGTGGTCGCCCCCGGCGAGACCGCCCGGATCAAGGTGACGTTCACCGACTACGAGGGGCTCTTCATGTACCACTGCCACATGCTGGAGCATCAGATGATGGGCATGATGGGCCAGATGCAGATCGGCGCCTGAGCGGCGAGGCGCTCACCGCGCCGGCGGCCCGTCGGCGGTCACCAGCAGCCAGACGACCGACGCCCACAGAACGGCCGCGCTGCCCAGGCCAACCACGGCGAGGACCCGGGAGACGGGGGCTCCCGCGACGGCGAGGCCGCAGCCCGCGGCACCGAGCGCGGCCATGAGACCGCCGACCCAGCGGTACTCGGGGCGCGCGAAGGGGCCGGCGAGCGGCAGGAAGTGCAGGCCGACGACGACGGCGATGAGACCGGGGATCCAGCCGCGCTCCCCGGTCACGTTGCCGAGGGCGATCACGGCGGCGATCGCGCCGGCCTGGACGAGATTGGTCGTACGGAACCGTCCCGCGGCACTGGCGTACAGCTCCTGCTCGCCGTGCCCGGGGAGCCGCCGTGCGGCCAGCCGGAAGAACACCGCGCCCAGCACCGGACCGGCGACGGCGACGGCGACGCCGACGGTGCCGCCCAGGGCGATCGCCCCCGACAGCCACCAGAGGACCGCGAGGGTCGCCATCACCATGGCGGACCCCCTGGCGAGGGTGCGAGGCGGCTGGTCAATCCTTGAGTGCATGCCCCCATCCAACCGTGCACGGCCCGCTCCCGTACCGGAACCGTGCGGATGAGCGAGCGGCAGACGAGTCGGGCTGTACGCCGGGTTCTGTTCCCCGGTGTCCTCGCGGACGCCGGGGCGACGGCCATCCATCTAGGACCGGCGTTGCCGCCGGCCTCGTGCGGTCTACCCGCGGACTCGGGCGGGCAGCCCTCGGTCGTCCGCGCAGAGTGCCTTTCACAGCACTCCTCTTGACCTTGCTCCGGGTGGGGTTTACCTAGCTGCCCAGGTCACCCTGGGCACTGGTGGTCTCTTACACCACCGTTTCACCCTTACCAGGGGCCGAAGCCCCGGGCGGTTTGCTTTCTGTGGCACTGTCCCGCGGGTCACCCCGGGTGGCCGTTAGCCACCACCCTGCCCTGTGGAGCCCGGACGTTCCTCGGGAAGCCCCCTAGGGGGACTCCACGCGGCCGTCCGCCCGGCTCGTCTGCCGTGTGGACCATGGTACCGGGCGCCTGGAGCGGCGCGGACCCGCGGCCGCCGTCGCCAGGACCGAGCCCGTCAGGATCAGGGCGAAGGCCACCAGGACCGTGGGCGTCAGCGGCTCGCTCAGGAAGATCGCGCCCGCCGCCACCGCCACCGCCGGGTTGACGTACGTGATCACGGTCGCCCGCGTCGGGCCCGCCTCCTTGATCAGCTCCAGGAACGCCACGAACGCCACCGCCGTGCACAGCACGCCCAGGCCGGCCAGCGCCGCCAGCGCGGAGGACGAGGGGATGGACGACGGCCACGCCACCGCCGCCAGCGGGGCGTAGACCACCGCCGCCAGGGTCAGGCAGGCCGACGTCAGGTGCAGCGACGGGACGTCCTTCATGCGCCGCGCGGCTATCAAGGGAGCCGTCGCGTAGCCGACGACCGTCACCAGGACCTCGGCGAGAGAGCGGGCGTCACCGCCGGTCAGGTGGGGCAGGGTCAGGACCGTCACGCCGGCCAGGCCCAGGGCGAGACCCGTAAGGCGGCGTGCTCCCAGGTGTTCCGTGTCGCCCAGGAGTCGGATCGCGATCACGCCGACGATCGGGACCCCCGCGATCAGCAGGCCCGACGTCGAGCTGGACAGGTGCCGTTCGGCGTCGGTGAGCGTGAACCAGGGGATCATGATCTCCAGGACCGCGAAGGCCAGCATGGGGCGCCAGTGCGCGCGTACGGTCCCGGACAGGCCGCCCTGGCGCAGGGCGAAGGGCAGCAGCAGGACCGCGCCGAGCGCGCAGCGGGTGAACACGACCACCGGCGGGGACACCTCGTCCACCGCCACCTTGATCATCAGATAGGGGATGCCCCAGATCACTCCCATGAGGGAGAACAGGAACCAGCCTCGTGCAGTCATGGGACGAGTCTCGGCCGTGTCCTCACGGGGTGTCTTGAACGCTGTTGCGCCACCCCGCCGAGCTGACGCTGTCGCGGTACGCCGCCGGCGTCACCCCGAGGACCCGGCGGAACCAGCGGGTCAGATGCGCCTGGTCGGCGAAGCCCACCAGCCCGGCCACCTCCGCCGGGCGCAGGCCCGCCTCCAGCAGCCCCCGTGCCCTGCTCACCCGGTGCTGGGCGAGCCAGGCGTACGGAGGTATGCCCATCGTCGTGCGGAAGGCCCGTAGCAGCTGGTAGCGGGACAGGCCCAGGTCGGCGGCGAGGCCGGCGAGCGAGGGCGGGGCCGTGAGCTGGTCGGCCAGCCGGTCGCGGACCGTCAGGGCGATCGCGCCCGCGCCGGGGATCACGTCGGACGCGGGCCTGGCCGTGGAGTGGCGGCGGGCCAGGGCCGTCAGCAGCCAGGGCAGCCGGGACTCGGCCTCCAACGGGTCGGGGCAGGCGCTGAGTCCGGTGTGCACGCGGCGGAGGGCGGTGGCCAGCCCGGGGTCGTCGAGCACGGGTTCGCGGAAGTGCGGGAGGCCGCCGACGATGCCGTCGGTCAGCAGCGACGGCTCGGCGTACAGGGCGCGGTACGCGTAGCCGTCGGTGGCGTTGCCGGGGCCGCCGGTGTGCATCTCGCCGGGGTCGAGCACGACGATCGTGCCGGGGCCGGTACGGATGTGGCCGCCCCGGTAGTCGATGACCTCGCTGCCGCCGACGCAGACCCCGATCGTGTATTCCTCGTGGGCGTGCGGGGCGTAGGTGTGCCGGCGGAAGTCCGCCGTCAGGAGGTCGAGCGGGGGTCCGTCGTGGCCCAGCCGGGCACGCGTCCACAGCGCCTGTTCCGCCATGGGAAACCCCCTCGTCGTACCGTCCTTCGCCAAGGGTGCAACGCCTTGGGGCCCGGTTCCATGCCGCGTCCAGCTCGGTGTCCGCGGGAGACCGGCCGTGGATCTCCAGGACGACCACGCCGTGGGCGAGGGCCCAGGTCGCCGCCGCAGGCGCGCAGCGAGAGGGGCGGGCGGGCCACGACAGGCCTGGACCGGCCGTCAGCCCTCATCCGTCAGCCCTCCGCCCTCCGCCCTCCGCCGTCGGCCGTCAGCCGTCAGCCGTCAGCCGTCAGCCGTCAAGGCTCGTGCGCTCCAGTGCCGCGAACGCCGACTCGAGGCGGAGCCGGTGGTCCCGGGCCACCTCCTCCACCGGGTCCCCGGCCAGCAGCCGGCGCACGGAGGCGACGAAGACCGTGCGGTACGCGGCCACGGTCAGGGCCGCCAGGAGGTGCGGGTCGGGCACGCCGGTCTCGGCGAGGGCGGCGCCCAGTGCCTCCTCCACCTCCTCGACACCCTCACGGGCACGGGCACGCAGGGCCGGGGAGGCGCCGACGATCCGGAAGAAGCGGGGGTAGCGTCCGCCCACTCCGCTCAGCGGATGCCGCTCGTCGAGCAGGCGGAGCGCGAGGCCCCGCAGGGCGGCGAGCGGGGGCTCGCCCGGGGCGCGGTCGCGCACCGCCCCGGCGAAGAGCTCGGCGGCCTGGGGGATGCGGTCGAGGAACAGGTCCTCCTTGCGCGGAAAGTAGTTGAAGACCGTCATCGCGGAGACACCCGCCGCCCGTGCGACCTCGGCGACGGTCACCGCGTCGAAGCCTCGCTCGGCGAACAGCCCCGTCGCGATGTCCGAGATGCGCTGCCGCGTGTCCCGCTTCTTGCGCTCCCGCAGCGAAAGTTCGTCATCCATAAGAAAACTATAGCCGCTCAAAACTTTTAGTGACTATAGTCAGAGTTACGACGATACCGGAGGGCAATGTGACGGACTACGACGTGGTGGTGGCGGGCGCCGGGCCCGTGGGCCTCTTCCTCGCCTGTGAGCTGCGGCTCGGCGGTGCACGGGTGCTGGTCGTGGAGCGGCTGACCGAGGTGGACGAGACGATCAAGGCGGGCGCGATCAACATCCCGAGCGCGGTCGCCCTGTACCGGCGGGGGCTGCTGCCCGAGCTGGCGGCCATGTGGGAGGCGGCACGGGAACGGATCCGCGCCTTCCGGGGCGAGGACGGCGAGTCGAAGCTCCCGCCCAAGTTCGCCGGGCACTTCGCCGGGATCACCATGACCAAGGACCTCTTCGACGGCTCCGACCCGGCCTGGGCCGAGGTCGGCCCCGCGGGCGACACCGGGCTGGGGGTGCCGCAGGCCGCGCTGGAGCGGATCCTGGCGCGGCGGGCGGAGCGGCTCGGGGTGGAGGTGCGCCGGGGCGTGGAGCTGATCGGGTTCGACGCGGCCGCGGACGGGGTGACGGTGCACGTCGACGGCTCGGCGAGCGTCCGCGCCGGCTGGCTGGTCGGCTGTGACGGCGGGCGCAGCACGGTCCGCAAGCAGGCCGGCTTCGACTTCCCCGGCACGGACCCGGAGATCACCGGCTACCAGGCGATCGTCGAACTGACCGGGTCCGAGCGGCTGGCGGAGGGCTGGAACACGACGGAGGTGGGCACGTACGTCCACGGGCCGTTCCCGGGGCGCGTCCTCGTCGTGGAGTTCGACGGGCCCCCGGCGGACCGGTCGGCGCCCGTCACCGCCGAGGAGCTGCAGTCCGCGCTGCGCCGGGTTTCCGGCGTGCCCGGGGTCACCGTCACCAAGGTGCTCAGCGCCACCCGGTTCACCGACAACGCCCGCCAGGCCACGGACTACCGCAGGGGCCGGGTGCTGCTCGCCGGGGACGCGGCGCACGTGCACTCACCGTTCGGCGGGCAGGGGCTCAACCTCGGCCTCGGGGACGCGATGAACCTGGGCTGGAAGCTGGCCGCCGTCGTGCGCGGCACGGCACCCGAGTCCCTGCTCGACACCTACACCGCCGAACGGCATCCGATCGGCGCCTGGGTGCTCGACTGGACCCGGGCCCAGATCGCGGTGATGCGCCCGGACCGGCACGCCCGCGCCCTGCGCCGGGTGGTGACCGACCTGGCGCTGACCACCACGGGCACGACGTATCTGGTCACCCGGATCTCCGGCGTCTGGCAGCGCTACGACCTGCCCGGCGACCACCCGCTGACCGGCGCCAGCGCCCCCGACCTGGAACTCTCCGACGGCGCCCGGCTCGGCGACCATCTGCACACCGGCCGCGCCCTGCTGCTCGACCTCGCCGACGACCCGGACCTGCGCGCCCACGCCGAGGGGTACGGCGACCGGCTGGAGGTCCGCACCCTCGCCTGCCCGGACCGGCCCGGCCTGAAGGCACTGTTCCTGCGCCCCGACGGCTTCGTGGCCTGGGCCGCCGACGCGGAGGGCGGCAAGGGGCTGCCGGAGGCCCTGGACCACTGGCTCGGCACCCCGGCCGCCGCCGCTTGAGCCGGCCCGTCGCCGTCGCGGCCGGGACCGGCCCGTCGCACGCTTGACCCTGCCGCGACGTCAACGTCTGTACTGGTCCCATGCGGATCGGAGAACTCGCCGCCGCCGTCGGCGTCACGACGCGCACAGTGCGGCACTACCACCACCTGGGCCTGCTGCCCGAGCCAGAACGGCGCACCAACGGCTACCGGCAGTACACACTGAGGCACGCCGTCGTCCTCGCCCGGATCCGGCGGCTGACCGAGCTGGGGCTGGGCCTGACCGAGGTGCGGGACGTGCTCGCCGACGACGCCGGCAAGGACCTGGTCGAGGTGCTCACCGAACTCGACGAGGACCTGGCCCGGCAGGAGACGGAGATCCGGGAGCGCCGGCAGCGGCTGCGCTCGCTGCTGGACGCCGGGGAGCTGCCCGCCGAGGGACCGGTCTCGCCCCAGCTGGCCGGGTTGCTCGCGAGTCTCCCCGACGACTCCCCCATGGCCGCGAAGGACCGCGAGGTGCTCGCCCTGATCGACACCGGAGCGCCGCCCGAGGAGCGCGAGCGGATGATGTCCGCGCTGCGCGGCGCCCTGGACGACCCGGACGCCCTCGCCCGGGCCCGGCAGGTGTACGCCCTGCTCGACGAGCTCGCGGACGCGGACCCGGACGACCCGCGCGTGCCGGAGGCGGCGCGCGCCCTGGCCGCCTGCGTCCCGGCGGACCTGCTCCCGCCCGGCGCGGCCGGCACCGACAACGCCGTACTGCGCGCCCTGTACGCCGACTTCGCCCCCGCCCAGGCGGAGGCGATCCGCCGGGCGGTGCGCATCCTCACCGCCGAGGAGGGGCCGTGAGGACCGTGTACCGGCTGGCCGGGCACGAGGCACGGCTCCTGGTGAGCCTCGGTCTGTGGATCGGCCGGCGCCGGCACGGCACGGTCGGCGGCCGGGCGTTCGGGTACGCGCGGGGGCAGGGCACGATCATGGCGGGTCTGGCGCTGGTGTGCGTGATCGAGGCCTTCACCATGGCGGTGCTGCTGCGCGGCCGGCCGCTCGCGCACGGGATCATGCTGGTGCTGGACGGCTACACCGTGCTGTTCGTCGCCGGCCTGCACGCGGCCTGCGTGGTCCGCCCGCACGTGCTGAGCCCCCGGGTACTGCGCCTGCGCTACGGCGCCCACGTGGACCTGCGGATACCACGCGCCGCCATCGGCGCCGTACGCCGCGAGACCCGCTCCACCCATGAGCGCGTGCCCGGCGAGCTGAACCTGGCGGTGGGTTCGCAGACCTCCGTGACCCTCGAACTCACCGCTCCGGTGGTCTACTTGACACTGCTGGGCCACCGGCGCGAGGTGTCCGTGGTCCGGCTGCACGCCGACGACCCGGGCGCGCTCGTCCGCGCGCTCACGCCGGCACGAACAGGATCTTCGTCGTCCCCGGCTCGGCCCGGCTGAGCCGCACCCGCAGGCGTTCGCCGAGCGGCAGCCGGTCGCCCTCGATCCGGCCGATGACCGCCGGCGCGTCCACCTGGACGGTCCCGACGGTCGGCCGGTGCTCGTCGACGTCCACCACGCAGCCCTCGAAGACGTCCCCCACCCGGTCCCTGAGCAGGGCCGCCTCCACGATGTCCACGCACTCCCGCTCGACCGTGCCGGCGATGCGGGAGCCGTCGGCCATCCGCCGGGGCAGCGTGTCGAGCGCGGCGAGCACCCAGTCGGGCGGGGCGTCGCCGGCGACGGCGGCCAGACAGATCTCGGCGGCGTAGCGGTCGGCCAGCCGGCGCAGCGGGGCGGTGCAGTGGGTGTAGGGGGCGGCGACGGCGGAGTGCGTGGTGATCGCGGGCAGGACGCCGTCCCGGAAGACGGTGTACCCGGCGCCGCGCAGCAGGGTGGTGCACTCCTGGAGGAAGGCCGCGTGGTGGGTGTCGTGGGGGTCGAGGGTGCGGATCAGGGCCGCGTACGACACATGGTGGGGCCAGTCGATGTGCAGCGCGGTCGCGGTGCGGTGCAGCCGGGCGACCGCGCCGTCGGGGGCGGCCGGGAGGGTGCGCAGCACGCCGGTGCCGTACGCGAGCATCAGGTCGGCGGCGACCGTGCCGGTGAGCAGGGAGAGCTGGGCGTTCCAGCCCTCGACGGGCAGCGGGGCCCGGTAGCGCAGGACGTAGGTGTGGTCCTGCTCGGTGATCTCCTGCTCGGGCACGTTGAGGGAGATGCCGCCGCGCTCGCTCTCCTGCCGCTCCCGGGCCTCGCCGATCTCCCTGAGCAGCGCGACCGGTTCCTCGGCGGTCCTCGCGTCGATCTCCTTCTGCACGTGCGCGTAGTCGAGCTTGGCGCGGCTGCGGACCAGGGCGCGGCGCACGTCGACGGCCACGGTCCGGCCGTCCGCGTCCAGGTCGATCGTCCACAGCACGGCCGGGCGGACCTGGTCCGGCAGCAGGCTGGCCGCGCCCTCGCTGAGCACGGTCGGGTGCAGCGGGATCTTCTCGTCGGGGAAGTACAGGGTGTTCACCCGCCGGTGCGCCTCCGCGTCCAGCGCCCCGCCGGGTACGACGAAGGCGGGGACGTCGGCGATGGCGTACCGGACGCGGTAGCCGGTCCCCTGCCGGGACAGGTGCGTGGCCTGGTCGAGGTCGGTGGAGGCGGGCGGGTCGAGGGTGAAGAAGGGGATGTCCGTGGCGTCGTACGACGGCAGGGCGGGCGCCTTCGCCGCGCGCTCGGCCTCGGCCCGGGCCTGCGGCGGGAAGTCCTCCGGCAGCCCGAGTCCGGCACGCAGCGCGGCGAGGGCGGCCCGCAGGGGGGCCTTGGGGGCACCGGTCACGCGGATCTTGCGGCGGGGCATACAGCGAGCGTAGGGCGCGGGCGGGTGGGCGGCACGCCGTACCCTGTCGCGGAGGTCTACGTGAGGAGTACGTGGTGCTGGTCCTGCTGCCGCCCTCGGAAGGCAAGGCGAAGTCGGGCGAGGGCGCCCCGCTGCAGCTGTCGTCACTGTCCCTGCCGGGGCTGACCGCCGCGCGGGAGGCCGTGCTCACCGAGCTGGTCGAGCTGTGCTCGGGCGACGAGGAGAAGGCGCGCGAGGTGCTCGGGCTGAGCGAGGGGCTGCGCGGCGAGGTCGCGAAGAACGCCGGCCTGCCCACGGCCGGCGCCCGTCCCGCCGGGCGGGTCTACACCGGTGTGCTCTACGACGCCCTCGGCCTGGCCACGCTGGACGCGGCGGCGAAGAGGCGCGCGGCACGCTCGCTGCTGGTGTTCTCGGGACTGTGGGGCGCCGTGCGGGTCACGGACCGGATCCCCTCCTACCGCTGCTCGATGGGCGTGAAGCTGCCGGGGCTCGGCGCGCTGGCCGGGCACTGGCGGGCACCGATGGCCGAGGTGCTGCCCGAGGCGGCCGGGGACGGCCTGGTGCTGGACCTGCGCTCCTCGGCGTATGCGGCGGCCTGGAGGCCGAAGGGGGAGGTCGCGGGGCGTACGGCGACCGTGCGGGTGCTGCACGCGCCGACCCGGAAGGTGGTCAGCCACTTCAACAAGGCGACCAAGGGCCGGATGGTGCGGAGCCTGCTCACCGCCGGTGCCGCGCCGAAGGACCCCGCCGAGCTGGTCGGGGTGCTGCGGGAGCTGGGGTACGTCGTCGAGGCGGAGGCGCCGGGGAAGGCGGGCAGGGCGTGGTCGCTGGATGTGCTGGTGGAGGAGATCCACTGAGAGACCCCTCCACCAGGCATTGCAACATGCGCAACGCTCATTGCGCGTGTTGCAGCAGCTGGGCACGATGAGGGCATGACCTCACCGGTGCCCTCCTCCGCTGCCGCCTCCGTCCTGGATCTCGCCCCGGTCGTGCCCGTGGTCGTCGTCTCCGACACCGCCGACGCCGTACCGCTCGCGCGGGCGCTCGTGGCGGGCGGGCTGCCGGCGATCGAGGTGACGCTCCGGACGCCGGCGGCGCTGGACGCGATCCGCGCGATCGTCGCCGAGGTGCCCGGGGCCGTCGTCGGCGCGGGCACGGTGATCACACCGGAGCAGGTCGGGGCGTGTGTGGCGGCGGGGTCGCGGTTCCTGGTCAGCCCGGGGTGGACGGACGCGCTGCTGGAGGCGATGCGCGGGTCCGGGGTGCCGTACCTGCCCGGGGTGTCGACCACCTCGGAGGTGGTGGCGCTGCTGGAGCGGGGGGTGCGGGAGATGAAGTTCTTCCCGGCCCAGGCGGCGGGCGGTACGGCCTATCTGAAGTCGCTGGCCGGGCCACTGCCGCAGGCCCGTTTCTGCCCGACCGGAGGGATCGGCCCGGCGACCGCGCCGGAGTATCTGGCCCTGCCCAACGTCGGCTGTGTCGGCGGTAGTTGGATGGTCCCGGCGGACGCGGTGGCCGCCGGGGACTGGACGCGGATCGAGGAGCTGGCGCGGGGTGCCGCGCGGCTGGCCGGGGTCAGGGACGCAGGTGGGACGTGTCGTTGAAGAGCCGTACGCTCGCGTTGCCGTCCGCGTAGTACGCCACCGCCGACAGGGAGGCCGCCGAGAGTTCCATGCGGAACAGGGACTCGGGCGGGGCGCCGAGGGCGAGGCGGACGAAGGTCTTGATCGGGGTCACGTGGCTGACCAGCAGGACCGTGCGGCCCGCGTGGGCGGCGACCAGCTTGTCGCGGGTGGCGGCGATCCGGGTGGCCGTCTCGGCGAAGCTCTCACCGCCGCCGGTGGGGTGGGCCTGCGGGTCGGCGAGCCAGGCGTTCAGGTCGTCGGGGTGGCGGTCGCGGACCTCGCCGAAGGTGAGGCCCTCCCAGGCGCCGAAGTCCGTTTCACGCAGGCCCTCTTCGATCGTCACGTCGAGTCCCAGGCGGGCGGCGACGATGGCGGCGGTCTCCCGGGTGCGGGTGAGGGGGGAGGCGACGACGGCCTGGATCGTGCCGCGCCGGGCGAGTGCCTCTCCGACGCGGCGGGCCTGCTCGCGGCCGGCCTCGGAGAGGGAGGGGTCGGTGCCGCCGCTGCCGGAGAAACGCTTCTGGGGTGTCAGGGGCGTTTCGCCGTGGCGCAGGAGCACGAAGGTCGCCGGGGCGCCGAGGTCGGGGGCGGAGCTCCAGCCCGGCGTCGAGACCTGCTGCTCGCCGGGAGGTGCCGCTTCCTGTGGGCCGGGCGCCGCTCCAGCGGCACGAGCGCCCGGAGCCGCGGCGGCATCACGGCCGCCGGCCGCGCCCGCGGCGTGCCCGGTGGGGCCTGCCGCGGCCGGCGCCCGGCCCCCCGCGAGCGCCGCCCGGGCCTTCGCCGCTCCCGCGGCCGCGTCGCCGGGCGGGCCCGCCGGTGGTGGGGCGGCCGACGCGGTCTCCAGCGCGGCACGGGACAGCGACGGCGACCACTGCTCCCCCTTCGCCCCCGCGTCCATCGCCTCGTTCGCCAAGCGGTCCGCGTGCTTGTTCTGCTCGCGGGGGATCCACTCGTAGGTGACCCGGTCCGGGGGGAAGACGGTCCTCGACTCCGTCGCCAGGGGCTTCATGGCGGGGTGTTTGATCTTCCAGCGGCCCGACATCTGCTCGATGACCAGCTTGGAGTCCATGCGGACGTGCACCGACGCGGCCGGGTCGAGGGCGCGGGCGGCGCGCAGGCCGGCCAGCAGGCCCCGGTACTCGGCCACGTTGTTGGTGGCGATGCCGATGTACTCCGCGGTCTCCGTCAGCGGCTCGCCCGACGCCGCGTCCCGGACGACCGCCCCGTAACCCGCGGGCCCCGGGTTGCCCCGTGACCCGCCGTCGGCCTCGACGATGAACTCCCTCACCGGTGAAGCCCCTTACAGGCCCGACTCGGCCGTACGCACCAGGATGCGGCGGCAGTTCTCGCAGCGCACCACGGTGTCCGGCGCCGCCGCGCGGATCTCGTTCAGTTCGGTGATGGCCAGCTCCTGACGGCAGCCCTGGCAGGTGCGGGCGTACAGCTTGGCCGCGCCGATGCCGCCCTGCTGCTCGCGCAGCTTGTCGTAGAGCTTCAACAGGTCGGCGGGCACGGACCCGGCGATGACCTCGCGCTCCTTCGTCACCGTCGCGACCTCGCCGTCGATCTCCTCGAAGGCCGCGTCCCGGCGCGCGGTGGTGTCGTCGATCCTCGACTGCACCGACCCGACCCGCTCGGTCAGCTCGGTCACCCGCTCCTGCGCGGCCTCGCGGCGCTCCATGACCTCCAGGACCACGTCCTCCAGATCGCCCTGCCGCTTGGCGAGGGAGGCGATCTCGTGCTGGAGGTTGGCCAGGTCCTTCGGCGAGGTGACCGCACCGGAGTCCAGGCGCTGCTGGTCGCGGGTGGCGCGCTGGCGCACCTGGTCCACGTCCTGCTCGGCCTTGGTCTGCTCGCGGGCGGTGTCGCTCTCCTCGGTCTGCGCCGCGACGAGCAGGTCCCGCAGCTGGGTGAGGTCCTTGTTCAGCGAGTCGATCTCGGCGTGCTCGGGCAGCGACTTCCGCTTGTGCGCGAGCTGCTGCAGGCGGACGTCGAGGGCCTGGACGTCGAGGAGTCGGATCTGGTCGGCGGGCGCGGCGTTCAGTTGGGGGCTCCTGTTGGCTACTTAGAGGTGATGGACGCCGCGTGGGCGGTCCAGGGGTCGGTGACCGTCCTGGAGACGTGGACCCGAAGGCCCCAGCCGTGACGGTCGGAGATCTCGTCGAGCTGGCTCGCGGCCAGCTCGCACCAGGGCCACTCGGTGGCCCAGTGCGCCGCGTCGATCAGCGCGAGGTGGCCGTGGGCGACGGCCTCGCCGGCCGGGTGGTGGCGCAGGTCGGCGGTGAGGAAGGCGTCGACGCCGGCCGCGCGGACCTGGTCGAAGAGGCTGTCGCCGGAGCCGCCGCTGACGGCGACCGTGTGGACGACGGCCTCGGGGTCGCCGGCCACCCGGATGCCCTGCGCGGTGGCGGGCAGCCGTTCGGCGGCGCGCGCGGCCAGCTCGCGGACGGTCAGCGGGTGGTCCAGCTCGCAGACACGGCCCAGGCCCCGGCAGCCCGCCGGGTCGGTCGGGTCCGGGACCAGCGGCCGTACGACCCGCAGGTCCAGGGCGCCCGCGAGGGCGTCCGAGACCCCCGGGTCCGCCGTGTCGGCGTTGGTGTGGGCGACATGCAGGGCGATGTCGTTCTTGATCAGCGTGTGCACGACACGGCCCTTGAAGTGGGTCGCCGCGACCGTGGTCGTCCCCCGCAGATACAGCGGGTGGTGGGTGACCAGCAGGTCGGCGCCGAGCTTCACCGCCTCGTCGACGATCTCCTGCACGGGGTCGACGGCGAACAGGACCCGGGTGACCTCCTGGTCGGGGTCGCCCACGACGGTGCCGACCGCGTCCCAGGACTCGGCCCGCTCGGCGGGCCACAGGTTCTCCAGCGCGGCGATGACTTCAGACAGACGGGGCACGTAGCAAAGGCTACCTGGCTGGTCCGGGCGGCCGTACCGCATCGGACTGCTCTGCCCCCGCTCAGCACAAAGGTCCCGTTTTCCTCAGGTGAATCGCTTCTGCACCACCCGTATGTGTGAAGCGGGCCCGGCCGGTCCCACGCCTGTGCGTACGAAAACTAGCTTCGTCGCCGGAGGTGACCGAACGATGACGGCCTGTGCGATCGAACCCCCGTCGACGGGCGGGGCCGACGGTGCGCCGGGAACGGCGTTCTCCGTGACGGCGGACGGCGCGTACGCGGCCCGGCTCGCGCCGTCCGGCGACTGCTGGTTCCCGGAGCGCTGGACGCTGGACGGCCCGGAGCCGTACGCGGTCCCGTTGCCCGGCAACCAGCCCGAGGAGCCCGGCACCGAGGTGCAGCCCCTGTCCGACGGCCGGGTGCTGATCCACCGGCTGGTCGAGCAGCGGCACACCTTCTCGCTGCTCTACCCGACCGGCCCCGGCACCGGCGAGCTGCCGCTGGGCGCGGTGGAGTGCCCCGAGCCCGGCACCGGGCTCACCCTGCTGCCGCCCGCCCCGGGAGGCGCGCGGGTCTACGCCCTCGCCGTCGGGCCGCGAACGAGCGTGGTGTGGCTGGTGGCGGGCGGGGCGTTCGGGCCCGAGCGGCTGGCCGAGGTGCCGGGGCACTGCTCGGGCGGGGTGTGGCTGGACCGCGCCGGGCGGATGCTGGCGCTGGACCGGGAACTGGGCGGGACGGTCAAGACGGTCGTGCTGGACCTGGAGCGGGCCGAGGTCTCGCCGCTGCTGCAGATCGCGGCCGGCAGCGACGACCGGCTGTTGCTCGCCGACCCCGACAGCGGGCTGCTGCTCATCTCCTCCGACGCGCCCTCGCCGGGGCGGGAACGACTGGGCTGGGGCGTGCTCGGCAGCATGCTGCCGGTGCGTTTCCCGGAGTGCCTGCGGGCCCCGGACTGCGCGGTGACGCCGTTCGCCATCCAGCCCGGGCAGGTGCTGATGCCGGAGAACTGCGCGGTGGGGCTGCGCGTCGACGGGCCGTTCGGCAACAGCTGGGTGGGCGTCTGGCGGCCGGCCGGGCGGCGGGTGAGCCATCTCCCGGCGCCCCGGGGGTGGCTGGCCGGGGCCGGGCTGTGGACACGGGACGGGGTGCTGCGGCTGCCGTACGCCACGGAGGAGACTCCGTGCGCCGTGGCCGAGCTGACGGTGCCCCAGGAGGAGGCCGCGGAGGCCGGGGTCGCCGTGGCCCCGGGGGGAAGCGGGGGGCAGGGGGAACCGGGGGACGCGGGTCCGGGGGGTCCCGTCCGGGACGGCACGGCAGCCGGGGCGCACGGTGCGTCGCGGCAGCCGGCGGACCCGGACCCTCCGGAACCCGCGGAACCGGGGGCTCCGGAGCCGGTGGTGGCGCGTCCGGTGCCGTTGCAGCAAGCGCCTCTGGGACGTCTTGTAACGAACTAGTGCCGGTTGGCGTGTGCGCCTGGATTCGGCACGTGGTGTGCCGGTTACACTCGCCCGGCTGTACGAAAGATCATGTTGACGGGGTGAATACTTCCGATGAGCGACACCAGCACGACGGAGCAGCTGTCTGCCGACTCTCAGGAGGCTGCCGGCCACGGCCGGCACCGGGGCCCGATCGCGGTCCAGGAGAGTGAGAGCGCTGCGCATGGCCGGCACCGCAAGCCCGCCGAGGAGACCACCGAGGCAGCTGCCTGAAGGTCGTAACGGAAGAGGGGGCGTCCGCCGGGCGCCCCCTCTTCCCGTTCCGTCAGCCGCGCCCCAGGCCGAGCACCTCCGCCGCGGCGAAGGTCTCCCCCGGCGGCCGGCCCGCGTAGTGCGCGGTGAGCAGCGCGTCGAGTTCGTCGTGGCTGAAGGTGTCCTGTTTGCTGTCGAACTTCGCCCGCACCCGCGGCCGTTCGACGATCGCGACCATGCCGCCGTGCACGACGAACAGCTGGCCGTTGATCCCGGCGGCGGCCGGTGCGGCCAGGTAGCCGACGAGCGGGGCGACATGCTCGGGGGCCAGCGGGTCCAGGCCCTCGTCCGGCCGCCGGAAGCCGGCGAAGACGTCCTCGGTCATCCGGGTCCGGGCGCGCGGGCAGATGGCGTTGGCCGTGACGCCGTACCTGGCGAGGGCGAGGGCCGTCGACGTGGTCAGCCCGACGATGCCGCCTTTCGCGGCCGCGTAGTTGGGCTGCCCGGCGGAACCGGCGAGGAACGCCTCCGAGGAGGTGTTGACGATCCGCCCGTAGACCTTCGCTCCGGCGGCCTTGGACTGCTCCCGCCAGTGCGCGGCGGCGAAGTGGGTGGTGTTGAAGTGTCCCTTGAGGTGGACGCGGATCACCGAGTCCCACTCGTCCTCGGTCATGGAGAAGACCATGCGGTCGCGCAGGATGCCCGCGTTGTTGACGAGGACGTCCAGCTTGCCGAACTCGCGGATGGCCAACCCGACCATCTCTCCGGCCTGTTGGAAGTCGGCTACGTCGCCCGTGTGGGAGACCGCCCGGCCGCCCTGGGCGCGTATCTCGGCGGCGACCTCGTCGGCCGGGTCCGCCGAGGCCTCTCCGGAGCCGTCCCGTCCGGGCTGCCCGTAGTCGTTGACGACGACGGCCGCGCCGAGCCGGGCGAGTTCCAGGGCCTCGGCCCGGCCGAGCCCGCGTCCGGCGCCGGTGACGACGGCGGACAGTCCCTCCAGTGGCAGTGACATGCGCCGCGTCCTCAGATCTCGATGCACGTACGCAGGGCGGTCCCGGTACGCATCTGGTCCAGTGCCTCGTTGATCTCCGGCAGCTGCACCCGGTGGGTGATCAGGCCCCCCAGGTCGATGCGGCCGGCCCGCCACAGGGCGATCGCGCGCTCGTAGGAACGCAGCACGTCACCGCCGCCGTACAGGGACGGCAGGATGCGCTTCTCGTCGAAGAACAGCTCGAACATGTTGAGCTGGAGGAAGTCGTCCATGGCTCCGGCGCCGACCACCACGAGGGTGCCGCCGCGCCGGGTGTTCTCGTAGGCGGTGCGGGCGGTGGCCGACCTGCCGACGACCTCGAAGACGTGGTCGAAGCCCTCGCCGCCGGTGACCTCCTGTCTGGCGTCGGCCAGCTCGTCGGGCGAAACGGCCCTCGTGGCACCGAACTTCAGGGCCGACTCGCGCCGGGAGGCGACCGGGTCGACGGCGACGATCTCGGCGGCGCCCTTGAGCCGCGCGCCCTGGATCGCCGAGATCCCGACCCCGCCGCAGCCGATGACGGCGACGGACGAACCGGCCTCCAGGTCCGCGGTGTTGAGGGCGGCACCGAGTCCGGTGGTGACCCCGCAGCCGATCAGGGCGGCGATGTCGAAGGGCACGTCGTCGGGGATCGGCACCGCGCAGCCGGCGTCGACGACGACCTCCTCGGCGAAGGTGCCGGTGCCGGCGAAGCCGAAGACGTCCCCGCCGGAGCGCCGGAAGTTGGGGGTGCCCGCGTTCATGAACCCGGCCAGGCACAGCTCGGTCTGGCCGCGCCTGCAGGCGGGACACGCACCGCAGGCCGGCAGCCAGCAGACGACGACCCGGTCACCGGGCGCAACGCCGGTGACGCCCTCCCCCACCTCCAGGACCTCGCCCGCGCCCTCGTGCCCCGGCACGAACGGCGCCGGCTGCGGCAGCACCCCGCTCATCGCCGACAGGTCCGAGTGGCACAGCCCCGTGGCGCGCACCCGGATCCGCACCCTGCCGGGGCCGAACCCCACCGCCTCGACGTCGTCGAGGACCTCCAGTTTCTCCTGGCCGATCTCGTGCAGTACGGCTGCGCGCATGCCGCGGCTCCCCTCAACTGCCTGCTGGATCAAGAGTGTTCGACGATCGTGTCGGCGAGCGCGGGTGCGTCGTCGCGTTCCACCACGCCGACGGCAACCCTGATGGACCCCGGCGCCCGCCACATCCGGATCCGGAGCGTCTCCCCCGGGTACACCACCCCGGCGAACCGTGTGGCGTAGGAGCGCACCCGGCTCACATCGCCGGCGAGCAGCGTGTCCACGACCGCCTTGAGCGTCATGCCGTAGGTGCACAGCCCGTGCAGGATGGGCCGGTCGAAGCCGGCGAGCTTGGCGAACTCGGGGTCGGCGTGCAGCGGGTTGTAGTCGCCGGAGAGGCGGTAGAGCAGGGCCTGGTCCTCACGGATCGGCCGCTCGACGGTGCGGTCGGGTTCCCCGGTGGGGGGTTCCGTCCGGGCGGACGGGCCGCGGTCGCCGCCCCAGCCGCCCTCCCCGCGTACGAAGATCTGCGCGTCGTTGGTCCACAGCGGGCCCTCGGCGTCCGCGACCTCGGTGCGCATCACCAGCACGGCCGCCTTGCCCTTGTCGTACACGGCGGCGATCCGGCCGGTCGCGGTCGCGGTGCCCTCGACCGGGATGGGGCGGTGCAGGGTCAGGGACTGGCCGCCGTGCAGCACCTTGGCGAGGTCGACGTCGACGCCGGGCATGGACAGCCCGCCGATGACGCCGGGTGAGCCGGCGCCCGCGACGGTGGCGAAGCTCGGCAGCACCTGCAGCCGGGACTCCAGGGTGTAGCGCAGCTCGTCGGGGTCGGTCGCGGGGCGGCCGGCGCCGATGCCGAGGTGGTAGAGCTGGACGTCCCGGCGGTCCCAGCGGATCTCCCCGGACCGGGGTTCGGCGGCGAGGGCCACGGCTGCGTCGATGGGCATGGGGCTCCTGAGAGGTCTCAAGACCTCGGCACGGCCGTCCGCACCGTCGGCCGCACCGAGGTCGTCCTGGGGCAGATATAGAACGCGTTCCAGTCCAGCGCCCTCTGTATAGCCCAGCACTCCACAGTTGTGAAGGCTCCTGACACTGTGTCAGTTCCGCGGTTGTGACATTTGTACCGACCGAGTCCGTACATGCGCATCTGCCGGTGCGGCTCCGGTTCTTCTAGCGTCGTGGTCACGGCGTATCGCGGGGATGCGTTCGGTTCGTACGCTGTGCTGTCGTACCGCCATCGGGCGGGGACCATTTGACCGGGGGAAACACAGACATGACATGGGTGCGCAGAGTTCAGTGCCACATACGGGCCCTGCAGGCCGAGCGGCGCCGGTGGCGGGCCGACCTCGAGCGCTTCAAGGCCGCTCAGCGGGCCGCCCGGAGCCGGGGCGGGAAGAGCCCGGACGTGGACCATCCGGGCCCGCCGCCCACCGGCTTCACCCTGCTGCCCTGGCTGCTGATGGGGATGGGGGCCTGCTCCAACCTGCTCCAGGGCCGGACCCCGAACCCGTGGATCGGCGGCCTGGGCGTGCTCACCTTCAATTCCCTCTACATCTACGTCACCTTCCGCTCCTTCGACCGGGTGAAGCGCGAGGCCGTCTCCACCCGGGTGGCGCTGGCACTGATGGGGCTGCTGACCACGGCTCTGGCCGTCGGGTACGGCGGCAACTGGCTGATGTTCTTCCCGCTGCTCGGCCTCGCGGCCGGCGCCACCCTGCGCGGCCCCTGGCTGGGCCGTACCGGCGTGCTGCTCGCGGTGTACGCGGGGGCCGTCTCCGGGGTGCGCGGCGACTGGGGCGACGCGACCAGCATCGGCTACGCCACCTTCCTGTCCAGCATGGTGACCGCCGCGATCCTCGGCCTGTCCGAGGCGGTACGGGAGCTGCGCGCCGCCCGTGAGGAGCTGGCCCGGCGCGCGGTGGAGAAGGAACGGCTGCGCTTCTCGCGGGATCTGCACGACCTGCTGGGGCACACGCTGTCGGTGATCGTGGTGAAGTCGGAGGCGGCCCGGCGGCTGGCCCCGCGCGACATGGACGCGGCGCTGGGGCAGATCACCGACATCGAGTCGGTGGGCAGGCAGGCGCTCACCGAGATCCGGGAGGCGGTGACCGGCTACCGGGAGGGAAGCCTGGCCACCGAGCTGACCCGGGCCCGCTCGGCGCTGTCGGCGGCGAGCGTGAAACCGGTGGTACGGCAGTCGGGCGCGCCGCTGGAGCCGCAGACGGAGGCCCTGCTGAGCTGGGTGGTGCGCGAGGCGGTCACCAACGTGATCCGGCACAGCGACGCCCGCCGGTGCGAGATCAGCGTCGAGTGCGGCGCCGAACAGGCCCGGCTCACCGTCACCGACAACGGCAGCGGCACGCCCGTCAGCCGTCCGCAGCAGGGCATCGGCGGCACCGGGCTGAAGGGGCTGACCGAACGCCTCGCGGCGGCGGGCGGCTCGCTCACGGCCGGCCCGTCGCCACGCGGCGGTTTCACGGTGAGTGCCGAACTCCCGGCGGAGTCGGCCCGGTTCGCGGACGCGGTGGCTACGGCGCCCAGGGCTGGCTGACCACCCAGCTGACGTCGTCGGTCCAGGACGTGCCGCTGTCGAAGTCGTTGGACCCGCCGTCGCTCGCGATGTACAGGTTGTAGTCGTAGTGGCGCAGGTATCTCGTCGGGTAGTTGTACGAGGCGAACGAGGTACCGGTGCCGCTCTTGCCGGTCTGCGGGCAGAACGTGGCGTCGGCCCGGAACAGGGCGGTGCCGTCCATCGGCTGCCGGTACAGCTTGAAGTCGGAGTGGCGCAGGTAGTCGCCGGGGTAGTTGCGCGACTCGAAGGAGACGCAGGAGCCGCTCGCGAGGCCCTTGCGGACGATCCAGGTGGCGTCGTTCCTGTCCAGGCCGGAGCTGCTGGAGGTGATGGAGGACAGGACGCCGGCGTCGTTCTGGTGCCGGACGTAGTCGGCGGTGCAGCAGGAGGTGGTGGCCCGCAGCGAGATCTCCGAGCCGGCGTTCAGCGTGCCGGTGCTGCCGGTCGCGCCGCCGTAGCCGACGGAGACGATGTCGGCCTGTACGGCGTTGTCGGCGGCGTCGGTGGGGATGCCGGAGGTCATGACGCCCTCGAAGAAGGAGCCGATGGAGCCGTTGCTGTTGTCGCCGCCGGTGCCGAGGACGATCGCGCCCTCCTGGTGCATCGGCGAGTATCCGCTCGTGGTCGGCTCACCACCGGAATAGGTGGTCGTCAGTCCGCCCGATTGCGCGTTTCCCCATTTGAGCGCGAAATGGTTCTGCCCGTTGTTCTTGAGCAGCGCGGTCACGAACGGCAGGGGCCCGGTGCCGGTGTTGGCGGAGTTCTTGCTGTATCCGGCGTCGGACTGGAACAGCCCGTTCTCCAGGTCGGCCTGGACCCAGGGGCCCTGACCGTAGCAGGGCGAGAACCAGCACTCGGTGCCGAAGTTGATGGCGTCCATGTGGCCGTTGCCGGTGTCCTTGTTGTTGGTCTCGGCGTTGCCGTAGTCGAAGCAGCAGCGGCCGTTGACGTGGGTGCCGGAGGTCACCATGTACATCCCCTCGGCGGCGCCGTTGGTGGCGACGCCGGAGGTGGAGTTGTCCCGGTAGCCCATGCCGGCGGAGATCTCCAGGCCGTAGGCCTGGTGGCCGCCGACGGTCACCGGGAGCGCGTCGGCGGGCGCCCCGACATCGGCCGCGCCGGCCCCGCCCGCGCCCTCGACCGTGAGGTCGTTGTGGCGGGAGGACTGGTCGTAGATCTTGGTGATGATGCAGGTCGTGCCGGAACAGAAGGAGTCCTGGGCGGCCGCGTTCGCGTATCCGCCGGTGGCCAGCAGCCCGATGTCCTTCGTGGCGCCGTCCGAGGCCCGCCGCACCTGGTACAGCGGGCCGCCGTAGGAGGAGTACAGCGCCCGGACCAGGCTGTGCGCGGCCACGCACGGGGTGCCCGCGGCGGCGTAGACGTCACAGGGCAGCGAGCTCGCGGCGGCGGCCGGGGGTGCGCCGACGCCGAGGAGCAGCGCGGCGAGGGTCGCGCAGACGGCGAGCACGGACAGGGCGGCGCTTCTGAGCCGCCGGGGGTGGACGTGGGGGGAACTCACGAGCACGGTGCACCTCGGTTTCGTCGTAGGGCAGTGCGGGGCGGACTCGTCCGATATCTCGAACAACGTTCGACCGAAATACCGAACCCCTCCGATTGCTGAATTACCGGGGATTCCTGGAAATGCAGAGGCGATTGTTTGGGCGCCGTCCGAGACCGTCAACCCCCACGGCGCCGGAAAAGAGAGAGTCTTTAATCGGAGGGGGCCCGCGCGGCCGCGCGCAACGACCGGGCGAAATCCGTCTCTTCGGGCGATCCCGGCGCGGACGGCGATGGGCCCGGTTTCCGGCCGTAACCTGGCTCCATGAACGAGATGCCCCGGGAGCACCGGACCACCAAGTCCATTCGGGTGCTGCTCGCCGAGGACCAGGGCATGATGCGGGGCGCGCTCGCTCTGCTGCTCGGCATGGAGGAGGACATCGAGGTGGTGTCCCAACTGGCCTCGGGCGACGGGATCGTGGACGCCGTCCTCCTCCACCGGCCGGACGTGGCGCTGCTGGACATCGAGCTGCCGGGCATCAGCGGGCTGGACGCGGCGGCCCGGCTGCGCGAGCAGGCCCCCGACTGCCGGGTGCTGATCCTCACCACCTTCGGCCGGCCCGGCTATCTGCGCCGGGCCATGGAAGCCGGGGCGGCGGGCTTCCTCGTCAAGGACGGGCCCGTGGAGGAACTGGCGGTGGCGATCCGCCGCGTACTCACCGGGGAGACCGTCGTCGATCCGGCGCTGGCCGCCGCCGCGCTCAGCGCCGGCCCCAGCCCGCTGACGGCCCGCGAGTGCGATGTGCTGAAGGCGTCGGTGGACGGGGCGACGGTCGCCGACATCGCGGGCAGGCTGCATCTGTCCGAGTCCACCGTCCGCAACTACCTGTCCTCGGCGATCGGCAAGACGGGCACCCGGAACCGGGCGGAGGCGGTGCGGGAGGCCCGGCAGCAGGGCTGGCTGTGAGCGGGCCCCGGCCGTCGCCCCGACGACGAGCGAAGAGCGCCGCGCCGGAGGAGAATGGCAGAGGCGACAGCTGACGGGCCAGGTCACTCCTCGTGCCGTACCGCTTCCTCGTCACCTCCCGGCGTCGCCCCCGGCTCATGTCGTCCGCCGTACGACTGCTTCTGCGCTCGTTGATCGCGGTGCTGGCGAGCATCGCGATCGCGCGGACCCCGACGGCGTTCTCGGCGCCGGCCGCGACCGGGGGAAGCGTCTCGATCGTCCTCAGCCCTTCCGCGGGACCGAGCCGGACCGGTGTTCACGTCGGCTTCGCGAGCTGTGTCCGCACCACCACCGGACCGACCGGTCCCACAGGCTCCGGCACCACGCAACCCAGCCCCACGCCCACCGGTCCGACCACACCCCCTTCCACGGCGGCCTCGCCCGGTCCGGCCGGCCGCGGGGTGCACGCCCGCGCCGGCCCCGCACCCGGCACCATCACCTACCTGAGATGGGACGGCGGAGACGTGCCGTTCACGGCGTCCGTGACGGACGGGACCGGCAGCGCCGAGTTCCGGGTGCCGGACGGAGCCACGGTCGGCCCCCACTCCGTGACGGCGGGCTGCGACAACGGCAGCGTCACGGTCGCCGGCGCCGGAACCTTCACGGTGACGCCCACCAGCGGCGGGAGCGCTTCGCCGTCCGCGCACGCTCCCCTGATCGCACTGGAACCCTCCCAGGGCCGGCCCGGCGCGTCCTTGCAGGTCTACGGGGCCGGCTTCGAGGGCTGCGTCCCGAGCGGGAAGCCGGGCACGGTCGAACTCTCCACGAACGGACAGATCCACGCCCGGGTGCGCGTCGCGCCGGGCACCGGCATGTTCCAGACGCAGCTCAAGGTCGCCGACGACGCCACCCCGGGCGACTATCCCATGGTGGCGACCTGCGCCCGCCACAGAGACGTGCAGGCCAAGGCGACGTTCACGGTGCTGCCCGGCGACGAGGGACGTCCCGTTCTGATGCTGGATCCCGCGGAGGGCGACGCGAGGACGGCGCTCACCGCAACCGGTTCCGGATTCAACTGCTCGAAGGTGGAGGTGCTCTGGGACGACGACACCCCCCTCGCCGTCACCGCGGTCTCGCGCGACGGCACCTTCGCAACCGACTTCCAGGTCCCGGCGGGTGCTTCCCGAGCGACCCACATGGTGCGGGCCGCGTGCACACCGGGCTCCGGCACGAGCGCCGGGACACAGTTCACGGTCACGGGCGCGGGACCGAACACCGGTGGCGGCGACGGCGGAAACACCGGCGGAACCGGGACGGGCGGCACCGGCGGCGGCACCGGCGGCGGCAACACGTCGACGCCCGTCGGATGGGTCGTCGGACCTTCCGCGTTCGCCGCCGTACTGCTCGCGCTGGCGGCCGGTTCCATCCTGTTCAGCCATCGGCACCCCGGTCCGCGCTGGGTCCGCAAGCACCTCCGCACAGCTCCGCGCCCCGCGGCCGGGACGGCCGACCTCCACCAGCAGTCCGACACCGGTTCGGCGAACCGGACCGTGCGGCTCGAACCCCACCCGGACCCCGGCGACCAGAACCTCGAATGAGGTGACGCGATGACCACGACTCCCGTCGCAGAACCCCTCACGGTCAGGGCGTTCCTGCTCGGCCGGGAGGGCCCCGACGCGGGCGCCGCCCTGGTCGACCCGCTGCACTGCGGCGGGACGGCCCGAGCGCTCCTGGGCGGAGCCCGCCCCCTGACGGCCGCGGCCGACCAGGCGGTCGAGCGCGAACTGGCCACCACCATCGACTCCTTCCTCGGCCAGGACCTCTTCGACGTGGCCGCGGGCGGCTGGCGCAAACACGCCGCCCTCACCGCCGCCGCGCGTCGCACCCGCGACACCCCGGGCAGCGAGGAGGTCCTCGCACTCGCGAGCCACCAGGTCACCTCCAGCCATCGCCCCTACGTCGACGTGTTCCTGGACGGCGCCAAGGTGGGCACCCTGGACGTGGAACTCACGCTGGTCTTCCGGATCGCCGGGCTGGTCGCGGTCGTCCGCGACGCCCACCTGGTCGCCGTACGCAGCGGCGAGTGCGTGCTGCAGGGACGCCTCAGCGTGCAGCAGGTCACCCTGGCCGAACGGCAGGGCAAGCTGGACCTGCCCGGAGTCTGGCACCTGCACGCGCCGATCCCCCTGCTGCGGAGCCGGCCGGCACCCCCGCCTCCGCCTCATCCGCCCCCGCCCCCACCACCGCCACCGCCACCGCCCGGAGCGGCGCCCACCCGGCGCCGGCCCCCCCGGAACGCCTAGCCGAGGACGGGACCCGTGGCAGGGGTGGCCGCGCGCGCTACCGGAGCACCTCCGCGTGCTCGTAACTCGTCCCCTCCGGGGCCGTGCACGCGAACCAGGTCACCGGGGAACCGGCCACCGCCCGAGGCTCGACCACGGTGCTGGTGCCGTCCTTCCAGCCGCACCTGACCTGCCGGGCGGTGGTGGCCACCGTGCCCACCACGAGCCGCTCGGGACCGTCGCCGTGGCCCTTGGCCAGGGGAAGGGCCGCCGACATCAGATCCGTGCCGGACAGCGGATCCCACTTCTCCAGCGTGTTGAACAGCACCGTTCTGTGGTGGCCGTCGCCGTAGTACAGGCCCGAGTAGTACGAGGTCTTGCCGACCAGGTCCCGGCTGTCGGGCAGTGCGTCCGACTCGATGCCGTACTTCCTCATCGCGGCCAGCTGCCCCGCCGCCTCCGTCCAGTCACGCGGTGCTCCCCACACGGACACCACCACGCGCCAGCTCGTGCCGTGGTCCGTGCCGTGTGCCACCTCCGTGATCCGCGGAGCGTACACATGCCGGGCCTCGGGTGTGGACGGCCGGGACGCCACGGGCGCCTGCCGGCCGGTGTCGCCGGGCAGCCCCGTCACCGCCAGGGTCGCCCCCGTCGACCCCGCCAGCACCAGAGCCGTGGCCGTCGCGACCGCCCAGCGGCGGGCTCTGCGCCGGCGGCCGCCGCGGATGACCGCCTCGACGGGGGCTATACCGATCTCGACCTCGTCAGCGGCGTCCGCGAGGAGGAGGGCGATGTCCGTCTGCGTCATGTCGGTCATCTCGTGGATCTCCCGGTCCGCGCTCATCTACTTCCGCCCTCCGTACATCACCGTCTCCGCCAGTCCCGGTATGGCCCGGAGTTTCGCGATCCCCTTGGCCGCGTTGCTCTTCACCGTGCCGACCGAGCAGCCCATCGCCTCCGCCGCCTGGGTCTCCGTCAGGTCCTCCCAGTAGCGCAGGACGACCGCCTCCCGCTGCCGCACGGGCAGTTGGGCGAGCGCCTTCAGCAGCGCGCCGCGGTCGTCGGCCTGCGCGATCCGGTCACCGGTGTCGGCCACCTCGTGCACCAGGCCCGAGTCGTCCCTGGGGGCCAGGAACTCCTTGAGCTTTCTCCGGTGTTTGCGCGCGTGCAGGTTGATCATCACGCGCCGTACGTACGCCTCCGGATCGTCTGCCGTGCCGACCTTGCGCCAGGACACATAGGCCCGCTCCAGCGTCGACTGGACCAGGTCCTCGGCGGCGTGCTGCTCCCCCGTGAGGAGAAATGCCGTACGCATCAGCCGCGGCCAGCGGCCGACCATGAAGCTCTGGAACTCCTCATTCCGAGCCTGCTTCCCGTCCCCCATGGGCACCTCCTAGATGTCAGAAGGAGTCCACAGGCGGCCCGGACCGTTGCCTCACGTCGAAGAGATCTTCCGCGGCAGCCACACCAGCATCAGCGCCGCCCCGGTCAGCAGCACCGCCGTACTGACGCGGAAGGCCAGCGCGTAGCCGTCCGTCAGCGCCTCGGGGCCGTGGCCACTGCCGGTGCCCGCCGCGGCGACCGTGGACATCACGGCGAGGCCGAGCGAACCGCCCATCGTGCGCGAGGTGTTGACGAGCCCCGACACCACCCCGGCATCGCCCGGCGCCGCCCCCGAGGTGGCCAGGGAGGCCAGCGGGGTCGTCGCCAGGCCCGCGCCGAACATCATCAGGACGCCCGGGATCATGATCGCGGTGGCGTACGCCTCGTGCGCGCTCATCGTCGACTGCCAGCCGAAGCCGGCCGCCGCGACCAGCGTGCCCAGCGCGGCCACGGTCCGCGCGCCCGCCGGCCGCATCAGGCGCGGCGCCACCTTGGAGCCGACGACCACGGACAGCGAACTGGGCACCAGGGCGACGCCGGCCTGCAACGGCGTGTAGCCGAGGACGTTCTGGGCGTAGAGGGTCATGAAGTACCACATGCAGAACATGGCCGAGCCGGAGAGGAACATCGCCGCGTTCGCCGAGGCGACCGCGCGCAGCCGGAGCAGGCCGAGCGGCATCAGCGGGGCCGCCGTACGGGCCTCGACCAGCAGGAACAGGGCGATCAGCAGCAGCCCGACGAGCAGCGGCAGCAGTGTGGCGGCGGCCGTCCACCCCTGCGCCTCCGTCTGCGAGATGCCGTAGGCCAGGGTGGCGAGGCCCGCCGTGACCAGCAGCGCGCCCGGCAGGTCCAGGCGCCGCCCGTCACCGGCCCGGCTCTCCGTGAGCCACAGCACCGAGCCGGCCAGCACCAGGGCGCCCACCGGCACGTTGATCAGCAGCACCCAGCGCCAGTCGAGCACGTCCACGAGCACCCCGCCGACCAGGCCGCCCGCGGCCCCGCCGCCGGCGCCGACCGCGGTCCAGGTGGCGATGGCCCGCGCCCGCGCCGCCCCCTCCGGTACCGCGGAGGTCAGCAGCGTCAGCGTCGACGGGGCGAGCACGGCCGCGCCGAGCCCCTGCACGGCCCGCGCCAGCAGCAGCTGCCAGCCCTCCTGGGCGAGGCCGCCGCCCAGCGAGGCCAGCGTGAACAGGCCGAGGCCGACCAGGAACATCCGCTTGCGCCCGTACAGGTCGCCGGCCCGGCCGCCGAGCAGCATGAACCCGGCGAAGGCGATGGCGTAGGCGTTCACCACCCACTGCAGGCCGGACGGGGTCAGGCCGAGGCCGGTCCGCATGGACGGCAGGGCGACGTTCACCACCGACACGTCGAGGACGACCAGGAACTGCCCCGCGCAGGAGAGCGCCACCACCAGCCAGGTGGGCGCGGCTTTCGGCCGGGATATGAGAGGGGTGGTGTCGGCGGCTTCGAGCATGGGTGTCATGCTCTCAACCCGGCTACGGTCCTTGCATCAGCATTTCGGACCACCGGGCGTGGGGCGCGGGGCCTACGTCCGGCGCAGCAGCGTCACCACCGCCGCCCCACCCAGCCCGATGTTGTGCGCGAGCCCCACCCGCGCGCCGGGCACCTGCCGTTCTCCCGCCGCGCCGCGCAGCTGCCACACCAGCTCGGCCGTCTGGGCCAGACCGGTCGCGCCCAGCGGGTGCCCCTTGGAGATCAGCCCGCCGGACGGGTTGACCACCCACCGGCCGCCGTACGTGGTCGCGCCGGACTCGACGAGCTTCCCGGACTCCCCGGGCGCGCACATGCCGAGCGCCTCGTACGTCAGCAGTTCGTTGACCGAGAAGCAGTCGTGCAGCTCGACGACGTCCACGTCCTCGATGCCGAGCCCGGAGCGCTCGTAGGCCTGCCAGGCCGCCTCGCGGGACATGGGCTGCCCCACGACGTCGATGCAGGATCCGGACGCGAAGGACTCCTCGGTGTCCGTGGTCATGGCCTGTCCGGCGATCTCCACGAGGGGGGTGGACCCGTGCCGCGCGGCGAACCGTTCCGACACCACGACCACGGCCGCCGCGCCGTCCGAGGTGGGCGAGCACTGGAGCTTGGTCAGTGGCCGGTGGACGGGGCGGGAGGCGAGGACGCCGGCCACGTCGTACACGTCCCGGAACTGGGCGTAGGGGTTGTGCGCGGAGTGCCGGTGGTTCTTGGCGGCGACCGCGGCGAACTGGGCCTCGGTCGTGCCGTGGCGCTCCATGTGCTCGCGGGCCGCGTCGCCGAAGATCTGCGCGGTCGGCGGGGTCGGCTCGAAGCCGTGCCGGGCGGCCATGACGCCGTAGTGCCGGGCGACCGGGGACGTCGAGAAGTCCCCGCCGTCGGCGCCCCCGCCCAGCGCGCCCTTCCTCATCCTCTCGAAGCCCAGCGCGAGCACGCAGTCGGCGGCGCCGCCCTCGACGAGCTGCCGGGCCAGCATGAGCGCGGTCGAGCCGGTCGCGCAGTTGTTGTTGACGTTGTAGACGGGGACGCCGGTCAGGCCGAGTTCGTAGGCGGCGCGCTGGCCTGCGGTCGAGGGCTGGAAACAGTAGCCGACGAGAACCTGTTCCACGTCCGCGTAGGTGATTGCGGCGTCCGCCAGAGCCGCCTCGCCCGCCTCTCGCACCATGTCCCAGTACTGCCATGAACGGGTCTCGGGCTTCTCGAACCGCGTCATCCCGACCCCGGCGACATAGGCCTTCATGCCGCGCAGACTAGAACGCGTTCCATCAACTCACCAGCCCCTGACGGCAGATCAGAAACCCATGAGTCGGTCAAGGATTCATTAGAAGCCCGAAGCAACGGAATAGTTGCCTGTGCATACGAGGTTTACCTGGCACTTATCACTACGGGGAGGCCTCGACTCCATGACCCACACGACGACCGACCAGCCGGCCCGGAGGGCGGGCGGCGCCGTGGTTCCGGTGCTCGCCTTCGCCGGCATCGTGGTCGCGGTGATGCAGACCCTGCTCGTGCCGGTCATCAAGGACCTGCCGCAGCTGCTGGACACCGCGCCCTCCAACGCCACCTGGGTCCTCACCTCGACCCTCCTGTCCGGCGCCGTCGCCACCCCGATCATGGGCCGGCTCGGCGACCTCTACGGCAAGCGGCGGATGCTGGTCCTCAGCCTCGCCGTGATGGTGGTCGGCGCCCTGGTCAGCGCGCTCACCAGCCAGCTGCTCACCATGATCGTCGGCCGTACGCTGCAGGGCTTCGCCATGGGCGCGATCCCGCTCGGCATCGGCCTGATGCGCGACATGCTGCCGCGCGAGAAGCTCGGCTCCGCCATGGCCCTGATGAGCTCCTCGATCGGCGTCGGCGGCGGCCTCGCGCTGCCCGCCGCGGCCCTGGTCGCGCAGCACACGAACTGGCACGCCCTGTTCTACGGCGCCGCCGGCCTCGGCGCGCTCGCCATCGTCCTCACCCTCCTCGTCGTGCCCGAGTCGCCGATGCGGGCGGAGGGCTCCTTCGACGTGCTCGGCGCGCTCGGCCTGTCCACCGGCCTGGTCCTGCTCCTGCTGCCCATCACCAAGGGCAGCGACTGGGGCTGGTCCTCGGGCACGACGCTCGGTCTGTTCGCCGCGTCCGTCGTCGTCCTCCTCCTGTGGGGCCTGTTCGAGCTGCGCCACCGGGCGCCCCTGGTCGACCTGCGCACCACCGCGCGCCCGGCCGTCCTCTTCACCAACCTGGCGTCGATCATGGTCGGCGTCGCGTTCTACGTCGTCTCGCTCGTCCTGCCCCAGCTGCTGCAGCTGCCCAGGGCCACCGGCTACGGCCTCGGCCAGTCCATGGTCGTCGCGGGTCTGTGCGTGGCCCCGCTCGGCCTGACCATGATGTTCACCGCCCCCGTCTACGCCCGCCTGTCGGCCAAGTACGGCCCCAAGACCACCCTCATCATCGGTCTGCTGGTCATCGCGATCGGCTACGGCGGCGGCCTCGGCCTGATGGACGCGGCCTGGCAGACCATCGTCACCTCGGTGGTCCTCGGCGCCGGTATCGGCCTCGCCTACTCCTCCCTGCCCGCGCTGATCGTCGGCGCGGTCCCGGCCTCGGAGACCGGCGCGGCGAACGGGCTCAACACGCTGATGCGGTCCATCGGTACGTCGGTGTCCAGTGCCGTCATCGGAATGGTGCTGGCCAACACCGCGAACAACGTGGGCGGCATCGCGATCCCGACCATGCACGGCTTCCGGGTGTCCTTCCTGATCGCCACGGCCGCGGTCGCGGTGGGTCTGCTGCTCGCCCTGTTCCTGCCGAAGGCCGCCCGCCCGGACCGGCAGCAGCACACTCAGCTCCGCGCCAGCAGCGAGGAGGACGCCGTGCTGGAGCGCGCCGAGGAAGTCCTGCGGGGCTTCCGGGGACGGGTTCTGGGTGCCGACGGCGCCCCGGTCGCCCGGGCCAAGGTCACGCTGATCGACCGGCGGGGGCGGCAGGCCGGGGCGGCGGTCTCCGACGAGGACGGGAGCTATGCGCTCGCGGTGCCGGCGCAGGGGGCGTACGTGCTGGCCGCGAAGGCCTCCGGCCACGGGCCGCTCGCCTCTGCCGCCACGCACTCGGGCGAGGAGCGGGCTGTCGAGCTGGACCTCTCGCTGCCCGGGGAGACTGTGAGCGCCTAGCGGGCGGGGGGTACTGTCGACCGGCGGCGACAAGTCCGTCGTGGCCGGTCGCGCAGTCCCCCGCGCCCCTCGGGGCGCCTTCCCCGCCGTACGAGAGAGAGGCGCCCCCATGCCCGCCCCCTCCCCCAAGCCCGAGATCCTCGCCGCGTTCGAGGCGGCCAAGGGGTTCATGCCCGTGGACGAGGGACTGGCGTTGTACGCGGCCGCGGTGGAGGCCGGGCGGCTGGGGCTGCCGTTGCTGGAGGTCGGCACCTACTGCGGGCGCTCCACGATCCTGCTCGCCGACGCGGCCCGCGCGGCCGGGGTCACGGCGCTGACCGTCGACCACCACCGGGGCAGCGAGGAGCAGCAGCCCGGGTGGGACTACCACGACCCGGAGACGGTCGACCCCGAGGTCGGGCTGATGGACACCCTGCCGATCTTCCGCCGCACCCTGTTCAGGGCGGGCCTCGAGGACCACGTCGTCGCCCTTGTCGGCCGTTCTCCGCAGGTCGCGGCCGTGTGGGGCGCCCCGCTCGGCTTCGTCTTCGTCGACGGCGGCCACACCGACGAACACGCGGGCGCCGACTACGAGGGCTGGGCCCCCCATCTGGCCGAAGGCGGACTGCTCGTCATCCACGACGTCTTCCCGGACCCCGAGGACGAGTTCACCGGGCAGGCTCCGTACCGCGTCTACCTGCGGGCTCTGGAGTCCGGGGCCTTCACCGAGCTCTCGGTGACCGGCTCCCTGCGTGTCCTGCGGCGAACGGGAGCGGGGATCTGAGGTCCCGGTTAGAGTCGCAGACGTGTCGTACGTAGGTCCCGAGTTCGAACCCCCGCAGCAGCGTCGGCCCCGGCGCGGCCCGCTGACCGTGGCGCTCGCCGCGCTGGTGCCCGGTGCGCTGCTCGGCTGGGTGGTGTACGAGGCTGCGGGCGGCAGTGCCGCGGACGGATCCGGCCGCGGCACCTCCGCCGCACCCACGTCCGTGTCGTCCCCCGCGTCACCCCGCTCCGCCTCCCCGACCGACGACGCCAAGGCGTCTGCGGGGGCGCCCGCGTCCGGTTCGCTGAAGGGGAAGGTCGTCGTCATCGACCCCGGGCACAACCCGGGCAACTTCCGGCACACGGCCGAGATCAACCGCCAGGTGGACATCGGCACCAACCGCAAGGAGTGCGACACCACCGGGACGTCCACCAACGCCGGTTACACCGAGGCCCGGTTCACCCTCGACGTCGCCCACCGCCTGCGCGCGCTGCTGGAGAAGCAGGGCGCCACCGTCAGGATGACCCGTGACGGCGACGGCCCGGCCTGGGGTCCGTGCGTGGACCAGCGGGCCCGGATCGGCAACGCCGCGCACGCCGACGCCGCGATCTCCATCCACGCCGACGGCGCCGCGCAGGGCGACCGCGGCTTCCACGTCATCCTTCCCGGTTCCGTGCACGCGGGTGCCGCCGACACCCGCCCGATCGTCGGCCCGTCCCGCGACCTCGGTACGCGCATCGCCGGCACGTTCCTGCGCGCCACCGGTGAGCCGCCGTCCAACTACCTGGGCCACGGCACCGGTCTCGTCACGCGCACGGACCTGGGCGGTCTCAATCTGTCAACGGTTCCCAAGGTGTTCATCGAGTGCGGCAACATGCGCGATAGCAAGGACGCGGCACTGCTGACCAGCGGAGCCTGGCGGCAGCGGGCCGCGCAAGGGATCTCTGAGGGAATCGTGAGTTTCCTGCGCACTTCGTGACCGGCGGGCGGAACCGGCCGGACAGCCGGATCTTGCGGACGGTAGTGTCTACCGACGACGAGACGACCTACGAAGGACCTGAAGTGAATATCCGCTCCCTCACTAGAGGCGATGGCGTGGTGATCGGAGCAGCGGTGGTGCTGTTCATCGCGTCGTTCCTCACCTTCCAGAGCTACTCCGCGTTCGGCTCCTCGGCCAGCCGGAACGCGTGGGACGACCTGGGCATGGGCCTGGGTATCTACATGGGCGCGGTCATCGGTGCCGTCCTCATCGTCGTCAACCGCTGTCTGCCGCAGCCCCGCAAGGTGCTCGGGCTGGACCTCGGACAGGTCGGCACCGCGTTCCCGGTACTGGCGGCCTGGACGCTGCTGTGGTCGCTGATCGACCTGCCCGACGGCGTGGACGCCGGCGCGGGTCTCGTCCTGGGCCTCATCGCCGCTCTCGTCATCGCGGGCGGCGCCATCGCCACCCCCCTCGTGCCGGCTCTCCAGGCCGCCCTGGTCCCGGCCCCCAAGCCGGCCGCCCCGCAGCCCTACGGCGCCCAGCCGCCCGGTGGTTACGGTTACCCGGGCGCCCAGCCGCAGCAGCCCTACGGTGCGCAGCCGCAGCCGGGCCAGCCGTTCGGGCAGCAGCCGCCCGGCGCTCCGGCGCCACAGCCGGCGGCGGCTCCGGCGGACTTCTCGCCGTTCTGGTTCGCCGTGCCGGTGACCCGTCCGCTGTTCGGGGAGGACGGCTCGCCCACCCCGATCGCCGAACTGGCTCCGGGCACCTGGTACTTGGCCGTCGAGCAGCGCGGTGCCGCGCTCGTCGCGCAGACCCAGGACGGCCGCCGGGGCGTCCTCCAGGACACCTCGGGCATCCAGCGCGGCTGAGCCCCGCCACGCATCGCACACGGCCCCTCGCCCTTCCGGGCGCGGGGCCGTTGTCGTACAGTCGCCTCCCGGCGGTGAACTGACGGAACGTCAGGAGGCAGGCGGATGCGGCTCGGTCTCGCACTCGGTTACTGGGGACGCGGCCCGGACGCCGGTCATGTGCCGCTCGCCCAGGAGGCGGAGCGGCTCGGCTACCACTCGGTGTGGACGGCGGAGTCCTGGGGCTCGGACGCCTTCACCCCGCTGACCTGGATCGCCGCACACACCTCAAGGATCCGGCTGGGTACGGCCGTTGTCCAGATGGCCGCCCGCTCACCGACCACCACCGCGATGCACGCGCTCACCCTGGACCACCTCTCCGGCGGGCGGATGATGCTCGGCCTCGGCCTGTCCGGGCCGCAGGTGGTGGAGGGCTGGTACGGCCGCCCGTTCCCGAGGTCGCCGCTGACCGCGACCCGGGAGTACGTGGACGCCGTACGGCAGGTGCTGCGGCGCGCGGCGCCGGTGGAGGTGGCCGGGCGGTTCCATCCCCTCCCCTACCGGGGGCCGGACGGCACGGGGCTCGGCAGGCCGCTGAAGCCGGTCACCCATCCCCTGCGGGCCGACCTGCCCGTCCTGCTCGGCGCCGAGGGCCCGAAGAACGTGGCCCAGACCGTCCGTGTCGCCGACGGCTGGCTGCCGCTGTACTGGGCACCGAGCCGGCCCGAGGTGTACGGGGACGCGGTGCGCGAGCTGCCGAAGGGGTTCCTGGTGGCTCCGATGGCCAGGGTGAAGGTGTGCGACGACGTGGCCGAGGGACTGCTGCCCGTCAAGGCCATGCTGGGCTTCTACATCGGCGGGATGGGCCACGCCTCCCGCAACTTCCACGCCGACCTCATGGCGCGCATGGGGTACGAGAAGGAGGCCCGGCGGATCCAGGAGCTGTTCCTGGCGGGGCGGCGGGAGGAGGCCGTGCTGGCCGTGCCGGACGCCTTCGCCGACGAGATCTCACTGGTCGGTCCGCGTGAACGCATCGCCGAGCGGCTTCAGTTGTGGCGTGCGGGCCCGGTGACGGACCTGCTGGCCCTGTCCCCGGACCCGCACACCCTCAGGGTGCTGGCGGAGCTGAACTCCTAGCCGCCCTTGGTGAGTTGCGACGCGGAGGGCACCTGTTCCTTCACCGGGGCGCCGGCGCTGGCGCCCGCGTCCTTCACCTTGCCGATGATCTCGTCGAAGGCACCGGCCGCGTCGCCGTCGCCGCTGCGCAGCCTGGACGGCAGGTTCTTCAGGGCGTCGATGCCGGCGCCGAGCGGTGCGAGCGCCTTGGAGAGCGTCGGGTCGCCCTCGGCGTTGCGCCTGGCCGCCTTGAGGCGGTTGTAGGTGAAGGCACCGGCCAGGCCGGCCTTCACCAGGGCGGTCCTGCGGCCGTGGGCGCCCTTCTTGAACTTGCCGGCCTTCCAGGGCTTCACGATCCACTGGTACGTCGCGCCCGCCGCGAGGCCCGCGTTCGCCACGAACCGGGTCTTGGCGAACTTCTGCCGTTCGGCGGACGTGGTCGGGTTGGGGGTGGCGGTGGGGACGGGCACGGCCTGCATCGCCGGAGTGTCCTTCGTACTGGCCTTCTCGCCGTTGCCGCAGGCGGTGGAGCCGGCCAACAGGGCGCAGCACAGGGTGAGCGCCACGCACAGACGCCGTATCGGTACGGCCACGGGGTCCTCCCGACGTGTCCTCCCCGAGCGGTTTGCTTCCTGTGGCAGCCTCACCCGAAGCGCCCGGCCGCGCCACTCGGGAGCGGCCGTTGGGGTTTCACCGGTTCCCGCCCGGCAATCCGGAAGGTATGTCCCCTCGATATCGCAACGGTACGAATCAGGCCGGGACGGTCATCGCGGTGGTCGCCGACATCATGGCGGTGATCCTCGGCCTGTGGATCCTGATGTACCTGCTGGACGCGAACCGGGCCAACAGCCTGGTCCAGTTCGTCCACGACGCCGCCGCCTGGCTGGCCGGCTGGTCCCACGACCTCTTCACGTTCGACGAGGCGTGGGCCCGTGTGGTCGCCGGCTACGGCCTGGCCGCCGTGGTCTACCTGTTCGTGGGCCACGCCATCGCCAACCGCATGCATCGGCACTGAACCCCGTGGACAGGGCCTAGGTGTGCTGTCCCGGGACAGCACACCTAGCCGCAGCAGTCGGGGTCCAGCCCGGCCGGCAGGTGTTCCCCGCCGAAGACCGCGCAGGTCGCCTCGTGGCCACCGAGTGCGGCGACGGCGAGGAGCAGGGACCCGGCCGTCCAGGTCGTCAGTTCCCGGGGCCAGACCGCGTCGTCCTCGAAGACGTAGCCCGTCCAGTACAGGCCGCTCTCCGGGTCGCGCAGGTGCTGGATGGACTGCAGGATCTCCAGGGCGCGGTCGGACTCCCCCACCGCCCACAGCGCCAGTGCGAGTTCGCTGGACTCGCCGCCGGTCACCCAGGGGTTGGGGACCACGCAGCGCACGCCGAGGTCCGGCACGACGAACCGGTCCCAGGACTCCGCGATGCGGGCCCTGGCCTCCTCGCCGGTGACCGCGCCGCCGAGGACCGGGTAGTACCAGTCCATCGAGTAGCGGTCCTTGTCGAGGAAGCGCTCCGGGTGCCGGCGGATCGCGTGCCGCAGCGCGCCGACCGCCAACTCCCAGTCGGGCTGCGGCTCTTCGCGCTGCTCGGCGATAGCGAGGGCGCAGCGCAGCGCGTGGTGGATCGAGGAGCTGCCGGTGAGCAGGGCGTCCTCGGTGGGCGTGCCGTCGTCCGCGCGCCGCCAGCCGATCTGGCCGCCGGGCTGCTGGAGGGCGAGCACCCACTCCACGGCCGCGTAGACGGCCGGCCACATGCGGTCCAGGAACGTGTCGTCCCCGGTGGACAGGTAGTGGTGCCACACGCCCACGGCTATGTAGGCGACGAAGTTCGACTCGCGGGCGCGGTCGGTGACGTCGTCGTGCGCGCCGTCGGCGTAGGCGGCGTACCAGGAGCCGTCCTCCTCCTGGTGCCGGGCCAGCCAGTCGTACGCCCGCTCGGCGGCCTCGTGCTCGCCGGCCGCGTCCAGGGCCATCGCCGCCTCGATGTGGTCCCACGGGTCCAGGTGGTGCCCGCGGAACCACGGGATCGCGCCGTCCTCCCGCTGTGCGGCGAGGATGCCGCGGACGGTCGCGGCCGCCTGCCCGGCGGTGAGGACCCCGGGCAGGACGAGGTGTTCTGTCCGGGGGGTGGTCACTCGGCGGCCGCCTCTTCGGCGAGGCGCGGCAGGTGCGGCTTGGTCGCGTAGACCACGAAGCTCTTGCCGATCAGCGGGTTCAGCGCCTGCTCGGCGACCCGGGTGGCCAGCGGCTTCTTCATGATGTCCCAGACCAGCAGCTTGTGGTACGCCCGCACCGGCAGCGCCTTGTCGTTGTCGACGCCGAACGCGCACTTCAGCCACCAGTACGGCGAGTGCAGCGCGTGGGCGTGATGGCTGCCGTACGGCTTCAGGCCCGCCTCGCGGACCTTCGCCACCAGTTCGTCGGCCTTGTAGATGCGGATGTGGCCGCCCTCGACCTCGTGGTAGGCGTCGGACAGCGCCCAGCAGACCTTCTCCGGTCCGTAGCGCGGCACGGTGATGGCGATACGGCCGCCCGGCCTGAGCACGCGGACCATCTCGGCGAGCACGCCCTTGTCGTCGGGGATGTGCTCCATCACCTCGGAGATGATGACGACGTCGAAGGACTCGTCGGGGAAGGGCAAGGCGAGCGCGTCGCCCTCCATGGCCGTGGCGGTGGCGCCCTCGGGCGCCTCCCCGGCCTCCTTCATCGCCGCGAACCACTTGGCGACCTCGCGGATCTCCTCGCCGTTCTGGTCCAGGGCCACGACCTGGGCGCCGCGCCGGTAGCACTCGAAGGCGTGCCGGCCCGCGCCGCAGCCGAGGTCCAGGACTCGGTCGCCCGGGGCGAGCGGGAACCGGGAGAAGTCGACGGTCAGCACGTGGCCCTGCTTTCGGGGTAGACGCCGTTGTCGCTCGCCGGGGTCGCGGAGACCACACTCGGCGAGGTCGCGGAAACAACACTCGGTACGGCCGCCGGGCGGCCGGATATCGGGGCCGGGGAGCGGCCGGCTCCCGCGGAGCGGGCGATGGCCTCCCGGTAGTGGGCCACGGTTCCTTCCGCGGCGCGGGCCCAGGTGAAGTGCCGTAGCACCCGCTCCCGGCCCGCGCGGCCGAGCCGCACCCGCAACTCCCGGTCCCCGAGCAGGCGGCCGAGCCCGGCGGCCAGTGCCCCCGCGTCCCCGGGCGGCACCGCGAGGCAGGTCTCGCCGTCGCGGCCGGCGACCTCGGGGATCGCCCCGCCGGTGGTGGCGACCAGCGGCGTGCCGGTGGCCATGGCCTCGGCGGCGGGCAGCGAGAAGCCCTCGTACAGCGAGGGCACACAGGCGACCTCGGCCGAGCGGATCAGGTCGACCAGTTCGGCGTCCGAGATGCCCTTGACGAAGTCGACGGCGCCTTCGAGGCCGTAGCGCTCGATCGCCGCCGCGACCGGCCCCTCCTCGGGGCGCTTGCCGACGACGACGAGATGGGCGGCCGGGTGCTCGGTGCGCACCTTGGCCAGGGCCTCCACCAGGAACACCAGCCCCTTGAGCGGCACATCGGCGCTGGAGGTGGTGACGATCCGGCCCAGCACCTCGGGCACGGCCGGATTCGGCGCGAACAGATCGGTGTCGGCGCCGATGTGGACGACGTGGACACGGTCGTCGCGGACGCCGAGGTGGTCCGCGATCTCCTGCCGGGAGGTGCCGGAGACGGTGAGCACCGAGGGCAGCCGGCGCGAGACGCGCTTCTGCATCCGGGTGAAGGCGTACCAGCGGCGCACGGACAGGCGGCGCTGCAGGCCCTCGGCCGCGTCCAGCTCCAGCTGCCGGTCGACGGTGATGGGGTGGTGGATGGTGGTGACGAGGGGCGCGCCCAGGTCTCCCAACAGGCCGTAGCCGAGGGTCTGGTTGTCGTGGACGACGTCGAACCGGCCACGGCGGGCCCGCAGATACCGGCGGGCGCGCAGGGAGAAGGTCAGCGGTTCGGGGAAGCCGCCGGTCCACATGGTGGCGACTTCCAGGGCGTCGATCCAGTCGCGGTACTCGTCCCGTCCCGGGGTGCGGAAGGGGTCGGGCTGGCGGTAGAGGTCGAGGCTGGGCAGCTCGGTCAGCGTGACGGAGGGGTACCCCTCGTCGAGGACCGGGTACGGCTGCGAGCCGATGACCTCGACGCGGTGCCCGAGCCGGGCCAGCTCACGGGAGAGATGCCGGACATAGACGCCCTGGCCGCCGCAGAACGGGTTCCCTTTATAGGTGAGGAGCGCGATGTCGAGCGGTCGCTCGCCGTCGGATGCGGGGTCCTCCTGGGCACCCGCTTCCCGGGCCTCAGCGGTCACTCCGTGCCCCCTTCTGCCTGCGCTGTCCCGCGAGACTACGTCGGGACGCTAATCTAGAACAAGTTTCAGACTTGATCGTTCAAGAGGCTCTGAATCTACCGGCAGGTAGGGGTGCTGTGAGCAGTGGATCAGGTGATTCGCGCCACGGCGCGTCGCCCTGCCATGCTGTCTGATCACGTGCCCCACAGACGCCTTCACCGACTGTCACGGAACGGGACCCATGCCTGCGGAATCCAAGGTGGAAGCCAGTACGGCCCGGCCCGCCTCGTCGCCGCTCACCGAGCGGCAGGAGGCCCGCCGCCGCCGGATCCTGCACGCGAGCGCCCAGCTGGCCAGCCGGGGCGGGTTCGACGCGGTGCAGATGCGCGAGGTCGCCGAGTCCTCCCAGGTCGCCCTCGGCACGCTGTACCGCTACTTCCCGTCCAAGGTCCACCTGCTTGTCGCCACCATGCAGGACCAGCTGGAGCACATGCACGGCACGCTGCGCAAGAAACCCCCCGCCGGGGACACCGCCGCCGAGCGGGTGGCGGAGACGCTGATGCGGGCCTTCCGCGCCCTGCAGCGCGAGCCGCACCTGGCCGACGCGATGGTCCGCGCCCTGACCTTCGCCGACCGCAGCGTCTCGCCCGAGGTCGACCAGGTCTCCCGCCAGACGACCCTGATCATCCTGGACGCGATGGGCCTGGAGAACCCCACCCCCGAGCAGCTCTCGGCGGTCCGGGTGATCGAGCACACCTGGCACTCGGCCCTGATCACCTGGCTGTCCGGGCGCGCCTCCATCGCCCAGGTGAAGATAGACATCGAGACGGTGTGCCGGCTGATCGACCTCACCGAGCCGGGGCCGCACGGGTGATCACGGCCCGGTCCCAGGCCCCGCCCCCTCAGCCGACGAGCGTCAGCCCGCTCCACGCGCGCCCCGCGGGCGCGGCGGCCACCCACTCCCGCAGCAACCGCCGGGCCTCCTCCTCGGGAGCCGCCAGGGACACCTGCTGGGCGCCCCCATGGGTCGTCCGCCGGTGTTCCAGCGTGCCCTCGCTGCAGCACGCGCACAGCAACTCGAAGCCGCTCGCCAGGAGCGTAACCCGGGCCGGTGACACGCCTACTCCTCCGGCGGGAACACCGCCTCCCCGGTCTCCAGCAGCGTGATCACGATCGCCTCCACCGGGCAGCTCTCGGCCGCCTCCAGGACGGGTTCGCCGGCGTCGGTGTCCGCCTGGACCGGATGGGACTGGCGGGCGGAGTCGAGGCGGAAGGCGTGCGGGGCGTGGTGGAGGCACTGGGCCGAGCCGATGCACACCGACCGGTCGACCTCGACGTGCCAGCGGTCACCCACGGCCTACGCCCCCGCCGGCAGGTGGATCATCTTGTGCTCGAGGTACTCGCCGAAGCCCTCCGGGCCGAACTCCCGCCCCAGGCCGGAGTTCTTGTAGCCGCCGAACGGGCCGAGCATGTCCAGGCTGAAGGTGTTGACCGAGTAGGTGCCGGTGCGGACCTGCCGGGCGATGTCGACGCCGTGCTCGACGTCCGCCGTCCACACGCTGCCGGACAGGCCGTAGTCGGAGTCGTTGGCGATCTTCACGGCCTCGGCCTCGTCGCCGTACGGGAGGAGGCAGATGACCGGACCGAAGATCTCCTCACGGGCGATCCGCATGCCGTTGTCGACGTCGCCGAAGAGGGTCGGTTCGACGTACCAGCCCTTCTCCAGCCCCGCCGGCCGGCCGCCGCCGGTGAGGATCTTGGCGCCCTCCTCCTGGCCGATCCGGATGTAGTCGAGGTTGCGCCGCTGCTGGCGCCGGGCGACCAGCGGGCCGACCTGGGTCGCCGGGTCCAGCGGGTCGCCGACCTTCAGCGCGCTCGCGGCCTGGACGAGGGCTTCGGCGAACTCGCCGTAGCGGGCGCGCGGGACGAGGATGCGGGTCTGGGCCACGCAGGCCTGCCCGTTGTTCATCCAGGCCGCCGGGACGATGCCCGCCACGGCCGCCGTGAGGTCCGCGTCCGGCAGCACGACCGCCGCCGACTTTCCGCCCAGCTCCAGCGTGACCCGGGTGAGATGGCGGGCGGCGACCTCCATCACGCGCTTGCCGGCCGCGACCGAGCCGGTGAAGGAGACCTTGTCGACGCCGGGATGACCGACGAGGTACTCGCTGACCTCACGGTCGGCGGGGAGGATGGAGAGCACCCCCTCGGGGAGACCGGCCTCCCGCGCGATCTCCCCCAGCAGATACGCGTCCAGCGGGGACTCCGGGGACGGCTTCAGTACGACCGTGCAGCCGGCCAGCAGCGCGGGCGCGAGCTTGGCGGCGGCGGCGAACTGCGGGACGTTCCACGGGACCACGGCCGCGACGACGCCGACCGGTTCACGCCGGACGAGGATCGGCCCGAGCACCCCGTCCCGCCGTTCCTCGTACGTGTGGTCCCGCGCCACCCTGATCGCCGCGTCCCACACCATCATCGCGCCGAGCGCCTGGGCGAGGACGCTCCAGGAGTACGGGGAGCCGTTCTGGGCGGAGATCACCCGCGCGATCTCCTCGTGCCGGGCGGCGATGCCGTCCTTGATCCGCGTGACGACCTCGATCCGCTCCGCCAGGGTGGCCCGCGGCCACGGCCCCTCGTCGAAGGCACGGCGCGCGACGGCCACGGCCCGGTCCACGTCCTGCCGAGAGGCGTGCGGCACGCGGCCGATGACCTCCTCGGTGTGCGGGGAGATCACCTCGATGACCTCCTGACCCAGGGGATCGGTCAACTCCCCGCCGATGAACAGCTGTCCGTGTTCCACGAGCTCGGCCATGACCGTCCGCCTCCCGCCGCACCGCATGTTTCTGACGCTGTTTCAGAACTGATATCAGTTCTAGTTAAAGTAGTCCACGGACAGGACGAGAATGCCCCTGACCAGCGGTTTCCCGATGATCAGGGGCGGGTGCAGAAGGTGTGGGCCGTCAGGGGGCCGTCGGGGCCTTGTGGGCCGTCCAGTACATCTCGTCGACGGCCTTCCGCGTACGCGTCTCGCTGCTCGGCATGAGGTGGGTGTAGGTGCGGAGCGTGAACCCGGCGTCGGCATGGCCGAGGTAGGCGCTCAGGGCCTTGATGCTCTCCCCGGAGTCGAGGAGCACTGAGGCGTAGAAGTGCCGTAGAGCGTGCATGCCGTCTTCGCGGGCTTCCTTGTACCGCTCCCCCGGGCCGGGCTTGGGGATCACTCCGGCCTCGGCGAGCGCAGGCTTCCAGGCGTGTGCATTGAAGGCGTTGCGCCAGACCGCCCCGCCCTCAGCACCAGTGAAGTACAGGAGCCTGGTCACCGGCTCTCCGTCGGGGTGCATCCAGGGCAGCGTGACTTCGGCCGGCGGGAAGGTCGTCATGTGCTCGGCGAGCGCGAAGGCGACCGAGTCGGGCAGCGGCACGTCACGGAGCTTGCCGTTCTTCGGCGGAGCGAAGACGAGCTTCCGTTCCACGACCTTGACCTGCTGGGTGACATGCAGCACCCCGGACAGCGGATCCACCTCGTCGACGACCAAACCGAAGATCTCTCCTTGTCGAAGTCCGCATCCGGCCCCGACGTCGACCATGGCCTGGAACCGGTCAGGCAGCCCCCGCCGCACGGAGAACACGCGCTCTGCGGACCACGGAGCAACACGACCAGGGGCGGGCTTCGGGCGCCGTACCGAGCGCACCCCACAGGGATTGCGTGCGAGGCGGCCGTCATCAACTGCGGCAGCGAGCACGGCCGACACGTTCCCGAAGATCACGCGACGGGATGATCCAGCGCTCCCTGTCTCCTCCAGCTTGCGTATCCAGACTCGGATGTCGGACGGCTGGAGCGAGGAGAGAGGACGGCTCCCGAGGTACGGGAAGGCATGAAGCCGAAGGCGGCGCTCTGTGTTCTCACGAGTCGTCGGGTCGGTTGTCTGCCCGCTCAGCCACTCGGTGGCGTACTGCTGAAAGGTGACCTTCCCGGCCTCAGGGTCGACGTACTGGCCACGCGACATGTCCGCCTCGATGCGCGCGAGCCACTGGTCAGCGAGCCGCTTCTTGCCATCCGGGAAGCTCTTGGACTTCTCGGTCCCGTCGGGGCCGACGTAGCGGGCGCGGTAACGCATGCCGGTGCCGTGGCGGTCTGTCTTGACCTTGCGGGTCTTTCCGTCCGAGGTGACCTCGGTCTTGTACCAGCGGTCTTGAATGTGCCCAGCCACTACGCCGCCCCTTCCATGAGGGAGCCGACCCAGGCGCGCACGTCGTTGGGGTCGTAGCGCAGATGCCGGCCGACTCGGAAGCCGCGGGGGCCGGTGCGCTTCCGACGCCACTGGTACACGGTCTCGACGGGCACACCGAGCAGCTCGGCGACGTCGGCCGGGGTCAGGTACCGCTCGGGAAGCGTGCGGACGGTCATGCGGCGGCTCCTTCCAGGGCCAGGTCTTGCAGGGCTTCGCGGGCGGTTTCTCGGTTGAGCTGGAGGTCGCGGGCGATGGTGGCGGCCAGGACGGATTCGCCGGGGGTGTGGCCGTGGCCCGCGTACTGCCAGTCGGCGAGGACCAGGACGGTGTCCGGCTCCTGGTCCTCGAGGCCGAGGACGGCGAGCTCCTGGGCGGCGCGGTAGTCGGCACGGGCCTGGCGGAGAGCGCCGAGGGTGGTGGAGTAGCGGCGGGACTTGGAGGAGAAGTGGCCGCGGAAGCCGAGCATGTGCGCCCAGGCCCACAAGCGCCGGTCCGGATACAGCGGGTCGAGGAGCTTGCAGGCTTCGATCAGGCGGCGGGTGTGGTCGGGCACGCCGTGGCGGTCGAGTTCGGCGAGTTCGCCGATGCGGCAGTCCAGGGTGCCGGTGTTCTCGGCGGCTTTGGTGGCGTACTTGGCGACGTAGGAGGCGACGGCCTGTTCGGTGATGTCGGAGCCGTCCCCGAAGGCCTTGACCGGCCGGACGTCGAGCTGTCGGCCCCAGCGGAAAGTCCGGGCGGGTTGGTCCGCGGCGGCCGGAACGGAGACCGAGGTGTAGGAGTGCACGGCAGCTGCACGGATGGCGTCGGTGAGCAGGTCGCAGGTGGCCCAGGCGGGCGGTGGGGTGTCGGGTCCTTCGGGGCCATCGAGGCGGATGACGGCGTGGAAGTGAAGGGCACCGCGCTTCTGGAACTCGGCGACCTTGCCGTAGGAAACGCGGAGGTGATCGGGGAGCTCCCGGCGGGCGAGGCCGGCGCGGGTGGCGATCTCGCGGCGCAGGCGGGTGGTGAAGCGCTGCCAGAGCTGGCCTGCGTGGTTGTTGAACAGCACCGCGCCCGCGTAGTCGTACGTTTCCGGGTCCAACGCTGTACCCAGGGAGGGGTCATCGGCCGAGTGACGGGTGCCGCAGCGGCAGACACCTCGGTCGGGGCGGTTGTGAACCGGGCCGAACGAGGGGGCGGTGAGGGTGGCGAAGACGCGTGGGTGGTCGCGGACGGTGGCAGGGATATCGCGGCGGTCGTCGCCCGCGAGGCCTGCGCGGATGAGGTGGTAGGTGTCGCCCGCGTAGGTCCAGGCGCAGGCGGGGCAGCGGGAGGCGCGACGGTTGCCGCAGGCGACGCGCAGGCGCCCGCCCGGCTCGTTCTCGGTCGAGTAGTGGTGCAGCACCTCACCAGTGGTCTTGTCCTTGTGGAGAACCCAACCCCGTAGGTGGATCGGGTCGGCGCAGCCGCCAGTACGGCGGATCTGGTCCTCCCAGCGGTCGTAGTCGGAGGCCGAAGCCACCCTCAGCAGGTCGCCGAGGGTGGTCGGGTCCAGCAGCGTGTCAGGCACGGGCACCCTCCCGGACGCGGCTGGCGCGGACGAGGCCGGTGCCGTCGCAGGCGGCGCAGCGCGCGGTGATGGTGTGCAGGTGGCCGCGGCCATCTCGGCCGCCGAGGGTGACGGCCACAGAGGCGAAGCCATCGCAGTCGGGACAGATGCGGGGCGGGGGCGTGGTGCGGTGAGTCATGCTGGGGATTCCTTCCGGTTCTGTGGATCGGAGAGGGGCGCGGTGCCCGGGCGGCGGATGCTTGGCGGTGTCAGGCCGCCCGGGGGCCGGTCAGCGTCGCTTCGCCTCGGAGGCGAGCAGGGAGCGCAGGACGACGGCGACCACGGCGACCGAGACGCCCGTGATGGCGACGGCCAGGAGCATGGAGACCAGGACGGCGCCGACGACCAGGACCACGGCCGTGCCGCCGCCGACGAGGGCGAGTGCGGTGCCGGGGGTGAGCTGGATGGTCGGCCGGGACGGTGCCGGGATGGGCGGCGGGGTCTGGGCAGCCGGGGTGACCGTGGTCGGCTGGATGACGGCGGGCGGAGTGACATGGCCGGTCGGAGTCGGCATGGTGGGGATCTTGGGGCGGAGCATGGCTTTCTCCCTTCTCAACTGGGCTACTTGACAAGGCTGTTGATTGCGGGGGCGAGGACGCTGTCGGCAAGGAGGAATCCGCCGAGCAGGAGGACGGCGATGAGCCAGGCGGGCGGGCGGATGAGTTTGACGCCGAGGTAGCCGACGACGAGCAGGGCGAACCAGAGAGGGACCTGCATGACGGTGGACTCCTAGCGGACGCGGCAGCGGTGGGTGCGAGCGGCGAGCTGGGCGGCGGACTGGCTGGAGTAGTCGGCGGACCAGCCGCAGTCGTCGGCGGTGCACACGGCGGCGTGCTTTGTCTGGCCGTGGCGGTCGCGGTGGGTGCCGATCTGCACCGGGCCGATGCTCATCACGGAGTGGAAGTGGTCGCGGGCAGGCATGTCAGTCGGTCTCCTCTCGGGTCGTGATCGGGGCGGGGAAGCTGGCGCGGATGCCGGCGGCGGTGGCCGGGTCGGTGGTGCGGCGGGCCGCTTCCTCGGCGAGCAGGTGGGCGAGGTAGGGCCGGTTGGCGGTGGCCATCTCGCGGGCGGCGTCGAGGTAGTCGGCGGTGGTCAGGTCGGCCGGGTCACGAGTCATGGCAGCGGTGCCCCCTCCGGATTCAGGCGAGTTGGGCGGCGATCGCCTCGGCGAGCTGGGGCGGGACGCCGAGGCGGGCCCGCAGGGTGTCGGTGTCGATCCGGGCACCCGTGCGGGCTTGGTGGTCGGCGGCGACCTTGCGGGCGTGGTCGATCAGCGCGGCCGGGACCGGCACCGCCGGAGCAGGTGCCGGGGTCGGGTCGACGGCGGGCACAGCCGGGGTCACATCAGCAGCCGGTACGGCCTCGGGCTCCGCCTCGGTGGCGGGCGCTTGCTCGGGTGCGGATGCCGGGGCTTCGGGTGCCAGCGGGACTGGCACCGGGTCCCCGGCCGGAGTCGGCGAGTGCGCGAGGAGGGTGCCACCGAGGAAGGCCAGCGCGGGCCATCCGGCGACGAGGATGCACAGCCAGGCCGGGATGTGGTCCAGGTCGAGGAGTCCGGCGGTGGCGATGTTGGCGCCGAGCGAGGCCACCAGGGCGACCAGGAACCAGCACCAGGCCAGCCGGGACGGCCCATCGGAGCGGAGCCGCCGCCACACGGCGACCAGCAGCAGGTCGACACTGACCGGGTAGGCCCATGCCTTCCAGCCGGACTGCCCGGCAGCGGCCGCCAGGTCGTGCAGGTGGGCGAAGGACAGCGCACCAGCGATGACGGCCTGTACGAGGACGGCGTCCAGGCGGATCGACCGGGCCACGCTCACCACTCCTCGCCGGGGTACTCGGGGCCGTCGTCGGGGTCGTAGCCGGGCGGGAATGTGCCGGGCGGCGGCTCGGGCAGCGAGACGGCCAGCGACGGGCTGACGGCGTCCACGAAGTCGAGGTCAGCGCCACTCATGTCGGCGTAGAGGGCGAGTTGGCCCAGCAGGAGCACAGTGCGGGCGAAGTCCTCGCAGTCGGGGCACATGGCGGGCTCTCCCTTCATCAGGCATGGCTTGGGTAGGGACCTGGCGCGAAGGCGGTCACGCCGACCGGATAGCGGGGAAGATCAGGCCGCAGCCGGGGCTGTCTTGGACAGCGGCACCGGGGTGGCAGGGGTGCCGGGCAGGGCGGGCCGGAACGGTGCGAGTTCAGGCAGGTCCGGGGTGCGGTCGGCGTGCCGGTTGCAGATGTTGACTGCCTGGCGCAGCGAGGTGTGCGGAGCACGGATGCGGTGCCAACCGCCGGTCGAATCACCGGCGATGGCCACGCCGCGCATGTCGGCGGGGATCTGGATTGCGGCTAGGACGGCGTCCGGAGAGATGTCGCCGAAGGCCATGTTCGCCGAGGTTTCGTCGTTGACGCGGTGGGCGGTCCGGCCGGTGAGCTGGGCGCGGAGCATCGTGATGCCCTTGCCGAGTTCGGAGCCGAAGCGCTGTCCGCAGATTTCGAGATAGATGCCGGCGGCGCGGCCGAGCTGGGCGAGACGGACCAGTGCGGTGATGACCCGGTCCCGCCGTTTCTCCTCCTCCTTGGTGGCGAACAGGGCGAGTTCAGCGACCTCGTCGACCAGGACCACGATGGGAGTCGGGCGGATCGCGTCGGGCAGGTCCCAGATGTCGGCAGCGATCTCGGCGTCCGGGATGTCGGCGGTGATCCGCTGTTCGGCTCGGATGAGCTGATAGACGCCCTCCATGCGGGTCACGAGTGCGTCGAGGAGGTCGGTGGCGGTGTCGGGGTTGGCGGCGAGTGCGGAGAACCGGCGGGCCAGCGGGAACAGCTCGATGCCTTGCTTGCAGTCGATGCCGACCAGGGCGACATCCAGTGGAGCGAGCCCGGCGACGAGGTTGCGTTGGTAGACGGACTTGCCGGACTCGGTGGCGCCGAGGGTGAGTGCGTGGGGTATCGCACGGTAGTCGCGGTAGTGGACGGAGCCGTCTTCACGCAGGGCGACCGGGACCCGCATCGGTCGGATGTCGGTCTTGGCGGGCATCTGCACCCGCTTGAGCACGTCGTAGCCGGTCATCCGCACCTCGACCACACCCGAGCGCAGCTCACGCGAGGTCACGCCGTACATGGAGAACGAGTGCCGCAGCCGGTCCGAGGCGGCGGCCACGTCGAAGGCGTCCTGACCGGGTCGCAGCTTGAGGCGCAGGACCAGGCCGGTCCGGGTGGGCCGGAGGCGGAGGATGCACGGGGGACGGGATTCCGGCATGGGCCGGTTGGTGGCCCGAGCTAAGGCCAGGCGCCAGCGCGACGGCGGGACAGTCAGGCCGCAGGCGTCCATCACGGAGGCGTAGCGGACCAAGACCCGCAGCGCGGCAAGGGCGACGCCGAAGGTCATCCAGTACCAGGCGGGGCGCCGCCACCGCAGGAGACCCGCAGCGGCGACGACCAGCACCAGGGCGACCGTGAAGCCGGTCATGATCAGGCCGCCTTCGTCTTCGCAGCGGTGTCCACCAGCGAGGTGACGGCGACCGCGCGGAAGGCGATGCCGTGCCGCTTCTGGCCGTTGAACTCGTTCTCCCACGGCCGCGCGATCAGGCCGGTCAGAGCGACCGGGGTACCCATGGCCAGCTCACCGGAGATGCCCGGCTCGGGGACGGTGATGGTCAGGATCTCCACCTCATCGTTCGCCGCGAACATCACGTCCACGGTCATCAGCTTCGCGCCGGTGTCGGCGTCGGTGGCGATCTCGCCGGTCCGACGGTCACGGACCTTGGGCTGCGGGGTCTTGGCGACCATCACGGTCGCGGCGGAGGTGTCGACGGGGATCTGACGCACAGCGGATCACTCCTCTATAGAGGCTGGACTCCGTCACTCATGTATATGAGTGACATGAAGAAGAGTGCCTGACTCCTATACATGAGTCAACCCGCCGCGAAGAAGAACTCGCGACGGGCCGAGGAGAGTTGAGCGGTCGTCAGTCCGCCGCAGGGATCCGGTACTCGAAAACGAACTGGTCAGCGGCCATGAGCGTGTCGCAGACCTCGACCACCCGACCCTCCGTCGTACGAGCTTCCCGGACCAGATGAACCACCGGAGCACCCGCGCTCAGCGCCAGCTCGGAGGCTTCCGCCTTGGAGGCAGGGCGCGCTTGCAGCGTCTCAACGAACTCGGCGAACTCATGTCCGTGGTCTTCGAGTCGGGCATAGATGCCACCACCGCCAGGGTTCTCGGCGAACAGCTCGGGGATGTCCTTCACGACGTCCCACGGGAGGTACGACGTAGCCGTCTCGACCGGGGTGCCGTTGCGGAAGTAGAGGCGACGCCGGGCAAGCACCTGAGTGCCGGCGGAAACGCCCAGCCGCCGGGCCGCATCCTCTGGGGCCTCCATCGGGCCGATGTAGAGGACACTCACCTTGGCTGAGGCGCCGGACTGTGCGGACTCGGCGAGGTACGCGGCCTTGCCGCCCTGGCGAAGCGAGCGCCGGAAGCGGTCGGAGGACCGATGCCGTACCGGCGGGCGGTCCTTCACGATCGAGCCCTTGCCGTGCCTGGTCTCCACGAGCCCACTCGCGCGCACCTCGACCATGGCCTTGCGGATCGTGCCGCCCGACACGCCGTAGCGGTCGACCAGCTCTGACTCACTCGGCACCATTTCACCGGGCTTGAGGACACCCGCCCGGATCTGCTGGACAATCTCCTCGGCGATCTGCACGTACCGAGGTACGGACCTCTCACCTCCTACTGCGGTTCCCATAGTCCTTCTCTTCCTCCTATGCTCCTGTACATGAGTAACAGTGCCCAGGAAGGCCAGTCAACGCCACTGCACTCCGTGTCCGTGGCCGGGGTAGTGGTGCGCGAGGACGGCCGACTGCTGGCGATCCGCCGCGCCGACAACGGCACTTGGGAACTCCCCGGCGGTGTACTGGAACTCAACGAGACGCCAGAGGCAGGCGTCGCCCGCGAGGTCTTGGAGGAGACCGGCATCCACGTCGAGGTGGACGAACTCACCGGGGTCTACAAGAACACGACCCGAGGCATCGTCGCCTTGGTCTTCCGATGCAAGCCTTCAGGCGGGACCGAGCGCACGTCGAGTGAGTCAACGGCCGTCGACTGGCTCACGCCCGACGAGGTTGCAGAGCGCATGTCGGAGGTCTTCGCGATCCGGCTCTTGGATGCTTTGGACGGCAACGGCCCCCACGTGAGGAGCCACGACGGGCGACGGCTCATCCCAGCGGGATAAGACTTTCCCTACTTCATCAAGACCCGCGCACGGCGCGGGCACGCGCCGCCTCTGCGGCGCGGCCTGCCTCCTGTCTCCGCCCCGGCTGGCCGCGCCCGGCGGCGCGCTGCGTGCATGCGGGCGGAGGTAGGAAAAACCCTCTGCGGCTGAGGCCGGTCGGCTCCACGGCTTTAGGCAGCCAATTTGGCGCGAGCCTCGAAGATCATGGCCCAAGATCGGGCACTAACGGGCAGGCTCACAAACCTGCCCGATCCGCTGGCTAGCGTAATGGGCCATGATCACTCGCACCAAATCAGCTCCAGCCCAAAGCCGTTCCGCCGACCTCTTCTGCCACGCCTCGGAATCACTTCTTGGAGGTGAAGTAATCACTTACCTTAGACGCGTTTCCAAGAGGTTCGACGATTGTCGGATCTATCGTGACACCCAAAATCGCAGCAATCAGTAGAAGGAATGAACTCACGGCAGGACTGGGCGACTTAGAGAACCAGGAAAATGGGTCTATTAAAACAGTGCAAGCCGCTCCCAGCATGACGAAGAGAGCCGAGACGCGCCGCAAACCCTTAAGCAACCTTCGGCGCAAAAGCTCTGTCCCTGAGACCTCTACCGCAAGCCGCCCCCAATTCCCTCGCGATGCTTCAATGAGCGCCGAAGCAAACGCTTGATCCATTTCCGCCAATCGCTCACCTCCAGTTGCTGCAACCGCCTTCCACTTGCGAGCGGAAGCTGCTATACCATCTCCAACCTCAATAACCGCACTGTCCGCAACACGGTCTCCAACTCGCAGGCTTCTCTTCCATCGCCCTTCCGCCAGTCGCGCCAGCCGATCGAGATGATGCAGGATGTTCCGCCGTTCGGAGCTTGCCAGGTAGGGCCGGAATCCTTCCTCGGCCGTGTCGTCTTCGGGGTCCTCCACCACGGCCTGTGACAGCTTCGCTAAAGACAGCAGTTCAAGCACCATGCGAGAGGTAATAACGGCACCTTGGGGTTCTTTCGGTCCCGCTCTATGCACGGCTGCCGCGAAGGCAGAACCAATGAGTCCAAGCGATACTAGAACAGCGAAGGCCTTCATTGAATAGATGAGGCTGACATCGGAATGACTCACTGCCGGATTAAAATCCCTGGGTATTTGATCCTCCCATTCTGGAAATGATGAATGGAAGTCGACCCGCCAATCCTGCCAAGCAACCAAGTAGGCAACAATAGCAACTGCTGCCACCCGCCAGGGAGCACAGAGCTTTGGGCTGATCAACGACAACACAGCCAGGATTCTTCCATGAACCACAAGGAGCAGAGCGAAGAGGGATCCCATTATGAAGAAGCCGCCCGCAGGGAAACCGTGAAAATCCGTCGAATTGAAGAGCCAACCCCAACTTGCCCATACAGGGACTACGAAAAGTAGGAAAGCGAACGGCATGAAGAAGACAGGGTGATCCTCCACAAAGTCATCTAACGCCATGGACCAGCTGGACCGCGAATTTTCTGACCAGTAGGCAGCGCGTACCGCCTTCTCTACCGCTGGGAGATCATCCGGAGCTATAGAGTTCAACTCTCGCACCTGGGCGGCATGAACGAGCGCCTCCCCCTGCAGGCGTGAGATTCTCCTCTCCGGCAATTCACCAACAGCGGTTATCTGCTCTTTTACCCACAGAGCAAGCACCTGACGCGTCGTTTCTGGCACCGGATCATCCGGGTGGCTTGATATCCACGAGTCAATTGCATCGCGCCTAATTTCTTCTCGAAGTGAAAGTTCCGCGCGATTTGAGCCGTTTGAAGACCGATTGCCCTCAGCCACACCGCTCCCCCTGCCGACGTCAAACTCCGAGATGATAACGCAATGTGTCTCACCAAAACGGAGAGTTGCCGAACAGCTCACGCCAGCCTGGGCAGGTGTTACGCCCCAATGCAAGAGCGCCCTCCCGGGCCGTCCTTGGGCCGTGGAAGGGCACTCAACGATGACCAACGTCGACAACCGCCGACAGCTCGGCAGCAGGTCAGGACGTTGATCGAGAAGACGGCCGCAGGTCACAGCCGTCGGTGATCAGTTGTGGCTGTGCAGGGGCACAACGCGCATCATGGAGCATGGGAATCGATCTGGAGCTGCACTCATCACGGCCGGCGCGGAACTGGCGCAAGTCCCGCGCAACCCTCCTGCGGAGCTCCTGCGGGCACGGCGACGCACTGGCCGATGCACTCGGCTCGCTCCAACTGCTCGGAGTGCCCGGACGGCTCACTGCCGTCGATCTCTACGGGGACACGTTGATGAACGAGCAGGAGTCTGCGGCCGCCCTGCCAGAGATCCACGACCTGAAGCAGAGATGCGGTGATGACCGTCAGCTCGCCGCGTTGGACGACCTCGCAACGATGCTGAAACTGTGCGCGGCCACCCCGGGCAGCTACTTGTGGTTCGCGGGCGACTGAAGACCTGCCACCGAAGCCTCTGCCGTCCGCCAGCCGACCAGGCGACGCTCAACGCTGGGCCGTCTCTGGGCCGTCCGGCAGTGACCAACGTCGACAGGCGACGACAGATAGCGCGCGCGTCGGCGCAGGTCAGGCCAACGCCCCACAGAATCGGTCGACTTGAGCACCCATTGGAACCAGTTCTAGTTATAGTGAGCAACAGCCGTGGGACGGAGGACAGATGGTGACGACGTTCGAGCACGGCGGAGGCGTGCGCTCCGTGGCGGTGCCCATCCCGGACAACCCCCTCGGCCACACGCTGGTGTACGTGGTCGGCACCGACCGGGGCCCCGTGCTGGTCGACACCGGGTGGGACGACCCCGCGTCCTGGGACACCCTCGTGGCGGGGCTGGCCGCGTGCGGTACGGCGGTCACCGAGGTGTACGGCGTCGTCATCACCCATCACCACCCGGACCACCACGGCCTGTCGGCGAAGGTGCGCGAGGCCTCCGGCGCCTGGGTGGCGATGCACGCCGCCGACGCCGCCGTCGTACGGCGCACCCGGGAGGCCCGTCCGGAGCGCTGGTTCGGCTACATGTGCGCCAAGCTCGCGGCGGCCGGCGCCCCGGAGGAGCACCTGGCGCCGCTCCGTGCCCCGCGCACCCCCCGCACCCCGTCCGGCTTCTCCCCCGCCCTCCCGGACCGGGAGATCGTCCCCGGTGAGCTCCTCGACCTGCCCGGACGCCGGCTGCGGGCCATCTGGACCCCGGGCCACACCCCGGGCCACGTCTGCCTGCACCTGGAGGAGGAGCACCCGGCCCAACTGCCCGGCCACGGCCGTCTGTTCAGCGGTGACCACCTCCTGCCGCGGATCACCCCGCACATCGGCCTGTACGAGGACCCCGACGACGCGACCGTGACAGACCCCCTCGGCGACTACCTCGACTCCCTGGAGCGGGTCGGCCGCCTCGCCCCCGCCGAGGTCCTCCCCGCCCACCAGTACGCCTTCACCGACGCGTCCGGCCGGGTGCGGGAGTTGCTCCGCCACCACGAGGAGCGGCTCGCCGGACTGCTCGCCCTGCTGGCCGAGCCGCTCACCCCCTGGCAGCTCGCCGAGCGCATGGAGTGGAACCGCCCCTGGCCCGACATCCCCTACGGCTCCCGCAACATCGCCGTCTCGGAAGCCGAGTCCCACGTGCGCCGCCTGGTGAAGCAGGGCCGGGCGGAAGCGGTGCCGGGGAGCGAGCCGGTGGCGTACGTGGCGGTGTGACCGGCTCGCTTCGCGTTCTTCCTCGGTCGCCGAATTCTTCACCGAGGACGGCGTCCGGGAGTGGCCGCCGCCGGGGGACGGGCGCCGCGTCGAGGCCGGAAGGCCCTGCACCTCGCCTTCGGCGTGGACACCCCGAAGGTCAGCTCAGGCCGGTTCGTTCGGTGGAGATGATCATCTCGGCGAGGTCGGCGAGGGTGGCGAGCTGGCGGGCGTTCATCTGCGGGGCGCGGGCGGCCAGCCGGACCAGCCCGCTCTCGCGCAGCCGCACCAGCGGGTCCGCCTCGGCCTCCAGACCCTGGAGCACCGGCCGCAGGGCCTCGTGCAGCGCCTCCGGTTCGTCGGCGGTGAAGAAGCCGGCCGGCAGCCCGAAGAAGCGGCGCAGCCGGTCGGTGTGCTCCAGGCTCGGCATCCCGCTCTTGCGCCACTCGCTCAGCCACTGCCTGCTGGTTCCGGCGATCCGCGCCAGCTCGTCCAGCGAGTACCGCTTGCCGTCGGGTCTGCGCCGCGTCTCGCGGATGAAGTCCAGTCGCTGGCGCACCCGTTGGGGCAGACAGGTCTCGGGTGCCCGCCCGCCGAGGAGCAGGTCGACGACGATGCCGACGGGGATGCCGGTGCGATGGGACAGGTCGGCCACGTCGAGGGCTTCCGGCAGTCGGCCGGGCCTGCCGGTCAACTCGCCCAGCTGGGCCAGGACATGGGCCAGCGAGGCGTAGGCGTCACTCACCGAGGTCCCCCCTGGGCAGTGTCGTCCGTTCGGTGATCGGGCTGACGGCGAGGCTACCCGGTCACTCGTTCGCCGACCAGATGTGACAAGGCTCCCTGCCCAAGGAGGCAGCAATCGTTGACAGTTGAGGGCGCGGTGGGTGAGGATCACGGCACGGAGAGCAAGCTTTCGACCCGCCTCGGGTGCCGTCGATGGGGGAGCGGCATCCGGGGTGATTCTCTGTCCCGCCCTCTCCCGCGAAGGTGATGCGCCGATGCCGCAGCCCGTCCTTCTGCTCGGGTCCGGCCGGGCCGCGCACGGCGGGTTCCCGCTGGCGCGGATCGCCGCCGTACGCCCGGTGGTACTGGTCGACGCCTCGGCGCCGGGCTGGGCGCGGCCCTTCCTGTCCGGCCACCTCACGGCCGACCCGGCGCGGGAGGCGGAGACGGCCGAGACCGTGGCGCGGTACGCGGCGCGGCATCCGGTCGCCGGCGTGCTGACCTGGAGCAGGGGGCACCTGACCGCCGCCGCGCGGATCGCCGCCCGGCTCGGTCTGCCCGGCCTGTCCTACGAGACGGCGGCGGCCTGCGCGGACCCGGCGGCGTCACGGGCACTGCTGGCCCGGCACCGGGTGGTGGCGGCGGAGCCGGGCGACGCGGAGGGGCCGCTGGTGTCCGCCGAGACCGTCGTCCTGGACGACGAGGTCCGCATCGCCGCGCTCACCCGTACGACTCCGCTGCGGCACTCCGTCCACGCCCATGACGGGCTGCTGCACAACCGGTTCCTGCGGCAGACCGTGGAAAGGGCGGTACGGGCGCTCGGTCTGACCCACACCGTCGCGCACGTGGGCCTCCGGCTGACCGAGCGCGGGCCGAGGATCACCGGGGTCGCGCCGCATCTGCCGGGCGACCTGATCCCGTGGCTGGTGGAACGGGCGACGGGGGTGGACCTGGTGGCGGCGGCGCTGGCGCTCGCGTGCGGGGCGGCGGTGGAGGTGACGCCCACGCGGCAGCGGGCCGCGGCGATTCGCTTCGCGGACTCGGCGGGGGTCGGGCGACGGGGGTACTGGGTGGTCGAGGGTGACGACGCGTCGGCGTGTGAGCGGGCGCTGGACGTGGCGTAGCGGGTGCGCCGTGGGCCGGCCGCGCCGGCCGCGTTCCGGCAGTGACCCCGGTCACCGGGAGCATGTGCGCACAGCCACCCCTCGGACCGATCCGGGCTGCCGGTAAAGTGGCGGCGTCGTCATCACACCCGTACGGGGGAAAGCCGGTGCGAATCCGGCGCTGACCCTCCCCCAACTCCCGGCTCCCCTCGAGCCGGGGGGACCTCCATCCGTGAACCGCTCCGGCGGTGAGCCGGACCGCCCCGGGCGGGACGTTGACCGGCTCGCGTGCGTCGGCGGTCCGTCGCGCACGACACCGTCGAGTTCTACGGAGCCGAGCCGCCCGGGTGTCCCCCGTGCGCTGCCGGTTCCCCGCAGGAGAGGCAGTCGCCGACCATGAACGTCCGCCGCAGTGCCGCGGCTCTCGCCGCCGTTGGCGTGCTGGCCGCCGCCGCGCCCGCCACGGCCGCCGGCCAGTCCCCGTCGCCCTCTGCGAAGGTCGCGGTCCCGGCCGGGCTGTACGGCAAGTCCGACCCGACGTACGACGGCGTGTGGCGGCAGTCGCTGACCCTGACGGCCCAGCGCACCCTCGGCTACCGGCCCGCCACCAAGGCCGTCGACTGGCTGGCCGGGCAGCAGTGCGCCAACGGCGCGTTCGCCGCGTTCCGCGCCACCCCGGCCAAGGCGTGCGACGGCAAGGTCATGGTGGACACCAACAGCACGGCCGCCGCCGTCCAGGCCCTGCACGCGGTCGGCGGGCACGACGCGGAGGTCCGCAAGGCCCTGGTCTGGCTGACGACCGTACAGAACAAGGACGGCGGCTGGGGGTACGCGCCGGGCGGCGCGAGCGACACCAACTCCACCAGTGTCGTCGTCGGCGCGTTCGCCGCGGTCGGCCAGGACCCGGCGAAGGTGCACACCGGGAGCAGGACCCCCTACGACCTGCTGGCCGCCCTGTCCGTCCCCTGCGGCCAGGACGGCGGTGGCGCCCTCGCGTACCAGCCGGACAAGAAGGGCAAGTTGGCCGCCAACGCGGACGCGACGGCGGCCGGGGTGCTCGGCGCGCTCGGCAAGGGCTTCGTGGCCGGGCCCGGCAAGGCCCCCGCGAAGGACGGCTGCGCCGGGGCCGGGCACCTGTCCCCGGCACAGGTGGCGGACAACGCCGGCGCGTATCTCGCGGCGGCCGTCGCGAAGACCGGCCACCTCCGGTCCACCCTGCCCGGCGCCAAGGACCAGCCGGACTTCGGCAACACGGCGGACACGGTCGTCGCGCTCGCCGCCGACGGCCGGAGCGAGCAGGCGAAGAAGACGTACGACTGGCTGGAGAAGAACGCCGGTCCCTGGGCGGTGCAGAGCGGTCCTGCGGCGTACGCGCAGCTGATCCTCGCCGCGCACGCGGTCGGCGCGCAGCCGGGTGACTTCGGCGGCACCAGCCTGGTCCGGTCCCTCAACGAGCTGGGCCCGGCCCCGCGCATGGACTCCGCCGCGCACGGGACCGGGAAGTCCGAGAAGTCGGACAGCGGCTCGAACCTGGGCGTGTGGTGGTTCGTCGGTGTCTGCCTCGTCGCGGGCATCGGTGTCGGCTTCCTGCTCAGCGGCCGGAAGAAGCGACAGCCGTGACCGCGGTCCGCCGTGCCGCGAGCCTGCTGCTGGCCTCGCTCACCCTCCTGGCCGGGGCCGGCCCGGCGCACGCCACCGGCTACCGCTACTGGTCCTTCTGGGAGCGCACGGACGGGCACTGGACGTACGCCACGCAGGGCCCGTCGACCGCCCGTCCCGACGACGGCGCCGTGGAGGGCTTCCGCTTCGCGGTGAGCGAGGACTCCGCGGACGCGAGCAGGCCGCGCGGTGCGGCGGACTTCCGCACGGTCTGTGCGGGCACGCCCGCGAAACCCGGTACGAAGCGGGTGGCCCTCGTCCTCGACTTCGGCACCCCGGCGGACGCGCCGTCCGGGGAGACCCCGCCGGCCGGCCGTACGGCCTGTGCGAGGGTCACGGCCGACGCGACGAGTGCCGACGCCCTCGCGGCCGTCGCCCCGCCCCTGCGCTACGACACCAACGCCCTGCTGTGCGCGATCGCCGGGTACCCGAAGAAGGGGTGCGGGGAGCAGGTGTCGACGTCCACGGGTGGGAAGTCGCCGGAGAAGAGCGGCAACCCGGACAGTGGGCCTTCGCTGGGTCTGCCGGTCGGCGCGGGCGTCGTGGCCCTCCTGGCAGGCGCGGCGGTGTGGCGGTCCCGACGGCGACGCGATGACTCCGGCTGACCGTGGGCCGGTGGGAGAGCCCCGCGCCACTGCGGGGCGCTCCCGCACCACTGTTCACCCCGGTGCCTGGTGGCTCTGGGCGCTCTCGCTCGGCACGGCCGCCACCCGGACCAGCAACCCCCTCCTCCTCGCCCTCCTCATATCCGCGTCCGCGTACGTCGTGGCGACGCACCGCGCCGACACCCCCACCGCCCGCGCCTACCCGGCCTTCGCCAAGCTCGCCCTGGCCGTCCTCCTGGTCCGGCTGTTCTTCGCGGTGGCGCTCGGCTCGCCCGTCCCCGGCACCCACACCCTGCTCACCCTCCCCGAAGTCCCCCTCCCGCACTGGGCGCAGGGCATCCGCCTGGGCGGAAGGGTCACGGCCGAGGCGCTCGTGTTCGCCGTCTACGACGGCCTGAGGCTCGCCACGCTACTGATCTGCGTCGGCGCGGCCAACGCGCTCGCCGGTCCCAGCCGGCTCCTCAAGTCCCTGCCCGGCGCCCTGTACGAGACCGGCGTCGCCGTGGTCGTGGCCCTGACCTTCGCGCCGCATCTCATCGCCGACGTCCAGCGCCTGCGGGCCGCCCGCCGGCTGCGCGGCCGCCCGGACCGGGGCCTGCCCGGCCTGCTCCAGGTCGGGCTGCCGGTGCTGGAGGGCGCGTTGGAGCGTTCGGTCGCGCTCGCCGCCGCGATGGAGGCGCGCGGCTACGGCCGGAGCGCCGTCGTGCCCGCCCGGGTCCGCCGTACGACGGCCGCGCTCACCCTCGGCGGCCTGCTGGGTGTCTGCGCCGGCACCTACGGGCTGCTCACGGCGGAGGGCGGCAGCTACGGCGTCCCGCTCCTCCTCGCCGGGGTCGCCGCCGCGCTCGCGGGCCTGAGACTGGGCGGCCGGCGCTCCCTGCGCACCCGGTACCGCCCGGACCCGTGGGACGTGCGGGCCTGGCTGGTGACGGGCTCCGGCGCCGCGGTCGCCGCACTGCTCAGCCTGGCCTCCGCCCGCGACCCGGAGGCGCTGCACCCGGGTGTCGTGCCCCTCGTCACCCCCGCCCTCCCGCTGTGGCCCGCCGCGGCGGTCCTCCTCGCCCTCGTGCCCGCCTTCGCCGTCCCCAAGGAGCCGTCGTGATCCGCTTCGAGGATGTCAGCGTGACGTACGACGGTGCGGCCCGGCCCACCGTCCGGGGCGTCGACTTCGAGGTGCCGGAGGGTGAACTCGTGCTGCTCGTCGGCCCGTCCGGGGTCGGCAAGTCGACCGTGCTCGGCGCGGTGAGCGGGCTGGTGCCGCACTTCACCGGCGGCACCCTGAGCGGCCGGGTCACGGTGGCGGGCCGGGACACCCGTACCCACAAGCCGCGCGAACTGGCGGACGTGGTCGGCACGGTGGGCCAGGACCCGTCGGCCCACTTCGTCACGGACACGGTGGAGGACGAACTCGCCTACGGCATGGAGTCGTTGGGCCTCGCCCCGGAGGTCATGCGGCGCCGGGTCGAGGAGACCCTGGATGTGCTGGGCCTCGCCGCCCTGCGCGACCGCCCCGTCGCCACGCTGTCCGGCGGCCAGCGGCAGCGGGTCGCGATCGGCTCGGTCCTCACCCCGCACCCACAGGTGCTGATCCTGGACGAGCCGACCTCGGCGCTGGACCCGGCCGCGGCGGAGGAGGTCCTGGCGGTGCTCCAGCGTCTGGTGCACGACCTCGGCACGACGATCCTGATGGCCGAGCACCGCCTGGAACGCGTGATCCACTACGCCGACCGCGTCGTCCTGCTCCCGGCCTCCGGCGCGCCCCCGGTCGTCGGCACCCCGTCGGAGGTGATGACGGTCTCCCCCGTGTTCCCACCGGTGGTGGACCTGGGACGGCTGGCGGGCTGGTCGCCGCTTCCCCTGACGGTGCGGGACGCCCGCCGTCGCGCCGGTGACCTGAAGGACCGCCTGGCCGCCTCGGCGGCGGGAACCTCCGGTACGACGGCGGCCGCGGGCACGCCGGGGCCACTCGAGCGGTCCCCCGCGCCCGAGGCGGGTACCCGGCGCCGCTTCCCCTTCCGGCGCCGCAGCTCCCCCGTCGTCCCGCGACCGCACCCGCACATCGCCGAGGTGTCCGCCCTCGGCGTCCGCCGTGACCGCGTCACCGCCCTGCGCGGCGTCCACCTGACCCTGGCCCCCGGCGAAACCGTCGCCCTCATGGGCCGCAACGGCGCCGGGAAGTCCACCCTGCTCGGCTCCCTCGTCGGACTGGTGCCCCCCACCTCCGGAACCGTCACCGTCGGCGGAGTCACCCCCCACCGCACCACTCCCGGCGACCTCGTCCGCCGTGTCGGACTGGTCCCGCAGGAACCGCGGGACCTGCTCTACGCCGACACGGTCGCCGACGAGTGCGCGGCGGCCGACCGGGACGCCGGCGCCGAGCCGGGTACCTGCCGCGCGCTGGTGTCGGAGCTGTTGCCGGGGATCACCGACGACACCCATCCGCGCGATCTGTCGGAGGGGCAGTGCCTGGCGCTGGCCCTGGCCGTCGTGCTGACCGCCCGTCCGCCCCTGCTCCTGCTCGACGAGCCGACCCGCGGCCTGGACTACGCGGCCAAGGCCCGCCTGGTGACCGTGCTGCGCGGCCTCGCCGCCGAGGGGCACGCGATCGTGCTGGCCACGCACGACGTGGAGCTCGCGGCCGAGATCGCCCACCGGGTGGTGCTGCTCGCCGAGGGGGAGGTCATCGCCGACGGGCCCACGGCGCAGATCGTCGTCTCCTCGCCGTCCTTCGCCCCCCAGGTGACGAAGATCCTCGCCCCGCAGCCGTGGCTCACCGTCGCCGAAGTACGGGAGGCCCTGCGGACATGACCACGCCTGCACGTCTGCACGCCGTCCGCCTCGGCCCCCGCTCCCTCGCCGCGCTGGCACTCGTCAGCGCGGTCGGCGTGGTCGCCTTCGGCTGGCCCTTCCTCGCTCCGCCCACCTCCCGGCTGAGCGCCCACGCCCAGGACGCGCCCTGGCTCTTCGCCGGTCTGCTGGTACTGCTGGTCGCGGTCGTGGCGGCGACGATCTCCGAGTCGGACCTCGGGCCGAAGGCCGTGGCCATGCTGGGCGTGCTGGCCGCGACGGGGGCCGCGCTGCGGCCGATCGGCGCGGGCACGGCCGGGATCGAGCCGATGTTCTTCCTGATGGTGCTCAGCGGGCGGGTGCTGGGCCCCGGCTTCGGCTTCACGCTCGGCTCGGTGACGATGTTCGCGTCCGCGCTGCTCACGGGCGGGGTCGGGCCGTGGCTGCCGTTCCAGATGCTGTCGATGGGCTGGTTCACGATGGGCGCCGGGCTGCTGCCGGGCCCGGTCCGGCTGCGCGGCCGTGCCGAGCCGGTGCTCCTCGCGGCCTACGGCTTCCTCGCCTCCCTCGCCTACGGCACGGTCATGAACCTGGCCGGCTGGCCGTTCATGGGGGCCGCCGCCTCGAACATCTCCTTCGACGCGCATGCCTCCGTCCCCGCCAACCTGGCCCGTTTCACGGCCTACTGCCTGGCCACCTCGCTGGGCTGGGACCTGGGCCGGGCCCTGTGCACGGTGGTGCTGACCCTCGTTCTCGGCCCGGCCGTGCTGCGTGCCCTGCGCCGGGCCACGCGGAGGGCCGCTTTCGAGACCGCGGTCACATTCGACGAGCGCGGTCGGTGACGCGGTACATCCGGGGTGTGAGCAGGACGGTGAAGCACCCCACATGACGCACGTCACCTACGACCCGGGGCCGTACTACGGAATGTCCGATACGCCCCATTCGACACCCCTCCTGACCTGCGCTTTGCGAGCCACGTCACACAGGAGACGTTTCCCCTCCATCCGGCCACAACTAGTAAAAGGGGTCATTGCGGACGGCTTTCCGGGCTGCTTCTCTGGACGACGTCGCCAGGCGCCACCAGCCCGCACCGGGCCGAGGCGCCGACGCATGAGGCCACAGCGCGTGGCCCGTCCCATGCGGGCGGCTCCCTGTCCCCGACGCAAGAGGTACTCCGTGTCCGTCTCCTTCATCCGCCGCATCGCTTCCCCGAAGAAGGCCCTCACCGTCGCCGCCGTGGCCGCCGCCACCGCCGGTATGGCACTGTCCGCGGCGCCCGCCCAGGCCGCCCCGACCTCGGCCTCCTCCGCTCAGGCGATCGCGCACAAGATGATCCCGGACGCCGCGCAGTTCAACGCGTTCAACAAGATCGTCTCCCACGAGAGCGGTTGGAACCCGTCCGCCACCAACAGCTCCTCCGGCGCCTACGGCCTGGTCCAGGCGCTGCCGGGCTCCAAGATGTCCTCCGCCGGTTCCGACTGGAAGACCAACCCGGCCACCCAGATCAAGTGGGGCCTGGACTACATGAACTCGCGCTACGGCAGCCCCGCGAAGGCCTGGTCCTTCTGGCAGGCGAACGGCTGGTACTGAGCCGTCCGCAGCGCCCTCCGAAGCCGCTGAAGGCGGCGGCCCCCGATCCCCGGGCCGCCGCCTTCGGCGTTTTCACGTCCCGGCGTGGTCGACTGGGCCGGTGAGCGCGGCAGAAGAGGCATCGGCGGAGGAGCGGGACGACCCGGAGGCGCGCGGGCTGCGCCTGGTCGCCGTGCTCCTGCTCCTCACCGTGGTGAGCGGACTCATCGACGCGGTCAGCTATCTGGGGCTCGACCACGTCTTCACGGCCAACATGACCGGCAACGTGGTCGTCCTGGGCTTCGCCGCGGCCGGCGCGCCCGGCTTCTCCGTGCCGCACACGGCGACCTCGCTGGCGTGCTTCCTGCTGGGCGCGGTGACCGGCGGCCGGCTGGCGGCCCGCGTCGGCAAGGGGTCGCGCCGCACCTGGACCCGCCTCACCCTCGCCGCCGAAGCGGTCCTGGTGGCCCTGTCGGCGGCGGCCGCCTTCGTCTGGCCGCACGCCACCGGCACGGTCTACGCCCTGATCGCCCTCACGGGGTACGCGATGGGCCTGCGCAACGCGACCGTCCGCAAACTGGGCGTCGCCGACCTGACCACCACGGTCCTGACCATGACCCTGACCGGCCTGGCCTCCGAGTCCCGGCTCGGCGACGCCACCGGCCACCGCTCACCGCGCCGCACGGCCTCGGTGATCGCCATGTTCGCCGGTGCCTGCCTGGGCGCGTGGCTGGTCGTGCACCACGGCCTGGGCGTCCCCCTGTTGATCGCGGCGGCGGCGTCGAGCGTGCTGGCGGTGGTGGCGTCCGGCCGGGAGTGAGCCGGCCTCGGGGGAGGCAGGAACGGGGCGTCGGGGTAGGGGTGCTCCTGCCTCCCTCGGGGTGGGCCGACCCGCCCGGGTCAGCCTGTGGTGACCTGGAGTTCCTTGACGCCGTTGATCCACGCCGAGCGCAGCCGCCGGGGCTGGTCGGCCAGCCGCAGGCCGGGCATGGCGTCGGCGATGGCGTTGAAGATCAGGTCGATCTCCAGGACGGCCAGCGACTTGCCCAGGCAGAAGTGGGGGCCGCCACCACCGAAGCCGAGATGGGGGTTGGGGTCGCGGGTGATGTCGAAGGCGTCGGGGTCGGCGAAGACCTCGGGGTCGTGGTTGGCGGAGGCGTAGAACAGCCCGACCCGGTCGCCCTTCCTGATCTCGACCCCGCCCAGCTCGGTGTCCTGGGTGGCCGTCCGCTGGAAGGCGTTGACCGGGGTCGCCCAGCGCACGATCTCCTCGGCCGTCGTCCCCGGCCGCTCCCGCTTGAAGAGGTCCCACTGCCCGGGATGGGTCAGGAACGCGTGCATGCCGTGGGTGATGGCGTTGCGGGTGGTCTCGTTGCCGGCGACCGCCAGCATCAGCACGAAGAAGCCGAACTCGTCGGAGCTGAGGTTGCCCTCGTCCTCCGCCGCGACCAGCGTCGTCACGATGTCGTGCGCCGGGCACCGCTTGCGCTCCGCGGCCATGTTCATCGCGTAGGCGATGATCTCGGCGGCCGACTGGGCGCCGACCTCCTCGGTGATGGCGTACTCGGGGTCGTCGTAGGCGATCATCCGGTTGGACCAGTCGAAGATCTTGGACCGGTCCTCCTGGGGTACGCCGATCAGCTCGGCGATGGCCTGGAGCGGCAGTTCGCAGGCGACCTCGGTGACGAAGTCGAAGGGACCGGAGTGGGCGCGGGCACCCGCGACGATGCCCTGCGCACGCGCGCGCAGCCGTTCCTCCAGGGCGCGGATGGAACGTGGCGTGAAGCCCCGCTGCACGATCTGCCGCACCCGCGTATGTTCCGGAGGATCCATGTTGAGCAGGATCAGCCGCTGCGCGTCGATCGCGTCGCGCTCGATGTGCTCGTTGAAGCGGATGATCGCGGTGTTGACAGTGGAGGAGAAGAGTTCCGGGTGCGTGGAGACGTGCTTGACGTCCGCGTGCCGGGTCACGGCCCAGTAGCCGGAGTCGGCGAAGCCCGCCAGACCGTGCGGCTGCGCGATCCAGCGGACCGGCTCGGTGCGGCGCAGCTCGGCGAACTCGGGCAGGGGCACACGGTGGTGCAGCAGGTCGGGATCGGTGAGGTCGAACCCGTCGGGCAGCGCGGGGCAGTGCATCGGCGGCTCCCGTCGTTAAGTCCTGACGGCCCATCAGCGGGTGCCGTGAAGGTAGTAACGGGTTCTACAAGTAGCAAGAGGCACGGCGACTCCAATCCGTGCGGAATTCGTGCAGATCGAAACTCCGGCACCTGCAAGACACTTGCGGTGATGGACGTCACGTCAGCAGACTACTGGGCAGAACTAGAACGCGTACCAGTTCTGGAGGAGAGCCCTCTCGGAGAGGACCCGCACCCATGGCCGCCGAACCCGTGATCGTCGAAGCCGTACGCACCCCGATCGGCAAGCGCGGCGGCGCGCTCGCCAACCTGCACCCCGCCTATCTCCTGGGCGAGACCTACCGTGAACTCCTCGGCCGCACCGGCATCCCCGCCGACGCGGTCGAGCAGATCGTCGGCGGCACGGTCACCCACGCCGGCGAACAGTCCATGAACCCCGCGCGCACCGCCTGGCTGGCCATGGGTCTGCCCTACGAGACGGCCGCCACGACCGTCGACTGCCAGTGCGGCTCCTCCCAGCAGGCCTCGCACATGGTCGCCAACATGGTCGCCGGGGGCGTGATCGACGTCGGCATCAGCTGCGGTGTCGAGGCGATGTCCCGGGTCCCGCTGGGCTCCGGCTCCAAACACGGGCCCGGCAAACCGTTCCCCGACGAGTGGAACGTCGACCTGCCCAACCAGTTCGAGGCGGCCGAACGCATCGCCCGGCACCGGGGGCTGACGCGCGAGAACGTCGACGCGCTGGGCCTGCGGTCGCAGGAGCGGGCCGCCCTCGCCTGGGCGGAGGAACGTTTCAAGCGGGAGACGTTCGCCGTGCAGGTACCGACCACGGAGGAGGAGCAGTACGCCGGTCAGGGCATGTGGCGTCTGGTCGACAAGGACGAGGGGCTCAGGGACACGTCCCTGGAGGCGCTGGCCGGCCTGAAGCCGGTCATGCCGACGGCCGTCCACACGGCGGGCAACTCCTCGCAGATCTCGGACGGCGCGGCGGCGATCATGTGGGCCTCGAAGCGGATGGCCCGCGCCCTGAAGCTGAAGCCGAGGGCACGCATCGTCGCCCAGGCACTCGTCGGCGCCGACCCGCACTTCCACCTGGACGGCCCGATCGACGCGACCAGCGCGGTGCTGGGCAAGGCGGGCATGACCCTGAAGGACATCGACCTCGTCGAGATCAACGAGGCCTTCGCGTCAGTGGTGTTGAGCTGGGCCCAGGTCTTCGAACAGGACCTGGACAAGGTCAACGTCAACGGCGGTGCGATCGCCCTCGGTCACCCGGTCGGCGCGACGGGCGCCCGCCTGATCACCACCGCCCTGCACGAACTGGAGCGCACGGACAAGGAGTTCGCCCTCATCACCATGTGCGCGGGCGGCGGACTGGCCACCGGGACGATCATTCAGCGGCTGTAGCGGCCCAGTTCACGAACGTGGTGAACGTGGCGGGGCCGACCGTGAGGATCGGCCCCGCCGGGGCCTTGGAGTCGCGGAGGGCGACAGTGGCTTCCGCCAGTTCGGCGACCTCGACGCATTCGCCGCCCTGGTCCCCGCTGTACGACGATTTCCGCCAGGCAAGGCCGCCGAGGGGCGCGCACTCGACGCATTGGCCGCCCTGGTCCCCGCTGTAGCTGGACTTACGCCACTTGCTCCCCATAGCGGTCCTCCATCACCCGTCGGATCAGCCCCGCCGAGTCCTTGATCGAGAGCGCGGCGGCTCGTAGATGATCGTAACGGAGCGAGCAGTCCTTGACGGTGTCCGGATTGGCGGACGGATGCCCACTGCTGTAGCCCTCCGTATAGACAATGCTCGGGTCGTCGACGAATCGGAAGACGGTGAACGCGCCTTGCAGTCCCGGGTGCGCACCGATCGAGTAAGGCAGGATCTGCACGTTGACCCGGGGATCGTCGTCCTCGAAAGTCAGCAGGTGGGCCAGCTGCTCACGCATGACCTCATCGCCACCGATCTCCTGATGCAGCGCGGCCTCGCTGAGGACCATCCAGAAGACCGGCGACTCCTCCTTCTCGAAGATGCGCTGGCGAGCGAGCCGAACGGCCACGCGGTCCCCGAGTTTGTCCTGATCCAGCACTCCGAGCACCGCGCGTACATACGCCGGGGACTGAAGCAGACCGTGGATCACGTGGGTCTGGAACGTACAGATCTCCGTCGCCCGCACCTCCAGCTCAGCCACCTGCTGGAACCACGCCGGAAGTTGACTTCGCATCACCAGTGGATGGAGCCGCGTCAGTAACCCGCCCGTGCCCAGCGCCGCGTCCGTCCGCTGGCTGAAGTCCAGGGTCGGCAGCTTCCGCGCCGTCTCCACCTGGCCGACCATCGACCCCGTGTAGTTGATGACGTCCCCGAGCTGCCTCTGCGTGAGCCCGGCCGCCTCCCGGCACCGGCGCAGCTCGAAGCCGTAGTAGTCGAGCGGTGAGGCGCTCGGGTCGAGGGTGTTGATGTTCACCATGGCAAGTCCCCTCTCGGACCCGTTGTGTTCAACCCGTGGCCCACCGTAGTGACGCGAGGTCAGGCTCGTCCTGTGAACCTCGACATTCCCCACACCCCCCAGTACCGCATGAACCTCACCGTCGGCGAACACTCGGTCCGCCACATCCGCCGTGTCGTCCGCTCGCTGCTGCGCGAATGGCAGCTGGAGGAGCTGACGTTCGCCGTGGAGCTGGGCGTGAGCGAACTGGTCACCAACGTCGTACGGCATGTGCCGGACCGCCGCTGCACGATCCTGCTCGCGCGGCAGGCGGCGGGCGTACGAGCCGAGGTGACCGACGGCCACGCCCGTCTGCCGCTCCTGAAGGCCGACTTGGACCCGGACGCGGAAGGCGGACGCGGTCTCGCCCTGCTGGACGCCGTGGTCGACAAGTGGGGTGTGTCACCGAGCCCCGCCGGCGGCAAGACCGTCTGGTTCGAGTGTCACGACCTGCGGATCCAGACGACGATCCGCGCTCCCCGTACCGAGATCCGCTCCAGCACCCGGAAATAGGTGCGCAGCGTGTCCCGTTTGACCGCGGTGGCGACGACGGCCGGCAGGAGGACGGCGGGCCCCCGGCCGCCGTCCGGGGCCTTCGCCGGCGTCGTTGCGGAGTGCGGAGTGACGGTTGTCGAAGCGATGGTGTCCCCCTGGCGGATGTCTCACGCGAGCACTGCGCGATCGACTCCACCAGCGGAGACGTTGACGGCCGGCCCCCGAACGGAGCGCCTGTCAATGGGGGGCGTAGCTGCGGGCGTCCACACCCTCGGAGGCAGCGGAGGCGGCGCCGGAAGCAAAGGTGGCGCGCGGTCCCTGGAGCACGTACGACAGGCCGAAGCCCGCCGTCACCACCGCGGCGCCGCCGACGGCGTCGAGCACCCAGTGGTTGCCGGTGGCGATGATGGCCGAGACGGTGAAGAGGGGGTGCAGGAGGCCCAGGGCCTTCATCCACCACTTCGGGGCGATGACCGCGATGACCACTCCGCACCACAGGGCCCAGCCGAAGTGCAGTGACGGCATCGCCGCGTACTGGTTGGTGAGCGCGGTCAGGGTGCCGTAGTCCGGCTTGGAGAAGTCCTGGACGCCGTGGACGGTGTCGATCATGCCGAGGCCCGGCATCAGGCGTGGCGGGGCCAGCGGGAAGAGCCAGAAGCCGATCAGGGCGAGGAAGGTGGCGAAGCCGAGGGAGGCGCGGGCCCAGCGGTAGTCGACCGGGCGGCGCCAGTACAGGACGGCGAGGACCGTCAGCGGGACCACGAAGTGGAAGGACTCGTAGTAGAAGTCGAAGAAGTCCCGCAGCCAGCCGACCCCGGCGACGGCGTGGTTGGCCCAGTGCTCGATGTCGATGTGCAGGAACCGCTCGATGTCCAGCACGATGTGCCCGTGGTGCTCGGCCCGCGCCCGGCCGCCGGAGATGGTGCCGCCGGTCGCCGCGAGGCGGACCTGCTGGTAGGCGGCGTACACGACCCGGATCAGGAGCAGTTCCAGGAGGAGGTTCGGGCGGGTGAGGACGCGGCGCAGGACGGGCAGCAGCGGGACGCGCCGGAAGCGGGCCGGGACCGGCGGCGCGTACTGCGCGGGGGTCGGCCGCTGGTAGTAGGGGGAGGTCCGGGACAGGAAGGGGACGGCCGTGGCGGCGGCCAGCGCCGCGAGCAGGACGAGGTTGTCGCGCAGCGGGTACATCACCGCCATGTTCGGCAGCATCATCTTCGCCGGCAGGGTCGTGACCAGGATCATCGCGACCGGCCAGACGTACCGGTCGGAGGCCCGCCTGCCGACCCGGCCGACCAGCGCGAGCAGCACCCACAGCAGCTGGTACTGCCAGGCGGTGGGAGAGACGGCCACGACGGCACAGCCCGTGACGGCGACGGCGAGCAGCAGCTGGCCGTCGTGGGCGTAGTGGACGGCGCGGCGCAGGGCGAGGGCGGCGACGGCGGCGCTCAGCACCAGGAAGACCGCGATCTCCAGCGGGCCGGTCAGGCCCAGGCGGAGCAGGGCGCCGTGCAGGGACTGGTTGCCGAGGGCGTCGGCCTTGCCGCCGAGGCCCACCCCGGCCATGTGGTGCACCCAGTACGTGTACGAGTCGTGCGGCAGCGCCGCCCAGGCGAGCGCGGTGCAGGCCGCGAAGGTGCCGGCCGTGGTGGCGACGGCCCGGCGGCGGCCCGTGAACCACAGCAGCGGGGCGAACAGCAGCATGGTCGGCTGCAGAGCGGCGGCCAGGCCTATGCACAGGCCGCTCTCCCGCTCGCTGCGTACGGTGAAACAGCCGAGCAGGACGAACAGCACCGGGATGATGCTGGTCTGGCCCAGCCACAGGGCGTTGCGGACCGGCAGCGACAGCATGAGCAGGCTGATCGCGACCGGGGCCGCCAGCAGGGAGGTGCGGCGGCCGATCGGCTGGGGCAGGGCGCGGGCGACCACGAGACCGAGGACGACGACGAGCAGCAGCGTGCCGAAGGTCCAGCCCCAGCCGAGGGCGGCCTGCGCGGAGCGGGTGAGGGGCTTGAGGACCAGACCGCCGAAGGGGGTGCCGGTGAACCGGGTCGAGTCGTAGAGCGAACCCTTCACGTGCAGGACGCCGTGGGGGCCGACCCAGGTCTCCAGGTCGGTCAGCCGCTCGCCGCTCGGCGTGGTGAGGACGACGGTCAGCTGCCGTACGGCGAGGATCGCGGCCACCGCCCACAGGGCGAGCCGGGCGGCGAGCAGCCGTGCTTCCGGTGGTGCGCTGCCGAAGGTGTCCGCCGGTCGCCCGCTGTGTTCCACGTTCGCCACGCCTCGTCGGCCTCCCGCCCCGTTCGGTTCCGACGCCGGGCACGCCGGAATTGTGCTGAGAACCCTATGGGGCTCCCAGCCCCCCGGAGAAGGACGCGGGCAACCCCCGCTTCACCTGACGTCCTTCCTCCTTTTGTCCGGATGACGATAGTCGGCGGCGTATTCGGTTCCGGCCCCGGGGCGCGAGAAGGATCACAGCGGGCGCGTGGCACGGAGCGTCGCAGGTGGGCAGACGTGCCTGCATACGCGCCCTTTAGCTGCACACTGCAGCTAAGTGGATGCGTGCCGTAAGGGGCCGAAGTCCACCTATGGTCGATTTTCGGCCCGTTTCCCGGCAGCGCCGCCGCACGGACCGCGCCCCTGTCCCCGTCGAAAGGTAGGCGAGCCCCGTTTTGGCGACCGCCACAGCCCTCTCCCCGTCCCCGAAGACCCGGCGAGCCACCAAGGCCCGCGACGTCACCGTCACCGACCCCGCGCTCGTCAGGCGTGCCGTGAAGGCGGCCGCGCTCGGCAACGCGATGGAGTGGTTCGACTTCGGCGTCTACAGCTACATCGCGGTCACCCTGGGCAAGGTCTTCTTCCCCTCGGGCAACCCGACCGCGCAGCTGCTGTCGACCTTCGGCGCCTTCGCAGCGGCCTTCCTGGTCCGGCCGCTCGGTGGCATGGTCTTCGGCCCGCTGGGCGACCGGGTGGGCCGCCAGAAGGTCCTCGCCGTCACGATGATCATGATGGCGGCGGGCACCTTCGCGATCGGGCTGATCCCGTCGTACACGTCGATCGGCGTGGGCGCACCGCTGCTCCTGCTCGCCGCCCGGCTGGTGCAGGGCTTCTCCACCGGTGGCGAGTACGCGGGCGCGTCGACCTTCATCGCCGAGTACGCCCCCGACAAGAAGCGCGGCTTCTTCGGCAGCTGGCTGGAGTTCGGCACGCTGGCCGGATACATCGGCGGCGCCGGTCTGGTCACCCTGATGACCGCGCTGCTGTCCTCGCACGACCTGGTGTCGTGGGGCTGGCGCGTCCCGTTCCTGATCGCGGGCCCGATGGGCGTCATCGGCCTCTACCTGCGGATGCGCCTGGAGGAGACCCCGGCCTTCGCGGCCGAGGTGGAGAAGGCGGAGGCGGCCCGCCCGAAGGTGCCGCTGCGCGAGATGGTCGCGGGCCAGTGGAAGGCCCTGCTGCTGTGCATGGGCCTGGTGCTGGTCTTCAACGTCACCGACTACATGCTGCTGTCGTACATGCCGAGCTACCTCACGAGTGAGCTGAAGTACGACGAGACGCACGGGCTGCTGGTGGTGCTCGGCGTGATGGTCCTGATGATGATCGTCCAGCCGTTCGCCGGCGCGCTGACCGACCGGGTCGGACGGCGTCCGGTGATCGCGGCGGGCTGCGCGGGCTTCCTGTTCCTCTCGGTTCCCGCCCTGCTCCTGATCCGCCAGGGCAGCCTGCTCGCCGTCGCGCTGGGCATGGGCGCGCTGGGTCTGCTCCTGGTCTGCTTCACGGCGGCCATGCCGGCCGCGCTGCCCGCCCTGTTCCCGACGCGGGTGCGCTACGGGTCCCTGTCCATCGGGTTCAACGTGTCGGTGTCCCTGTTCGGCGGGACGACTCCGCTGGTCGTGACCGCGCTGATCGGGGCGACGGGGAACATGATGATGCCCGCGTACTACATGATGGCCGCGGCCGTCGTGGGCGGGTTCGCCGTGTGGCGGATGTCGGAGTCGGCCGGGCGGCCGCTGCCTGGTTCCGCCCCGGCGGTGGAGCAGCGGTAGGCGCCGCAGGGGTCGCTGTCGTGTCCCGGGCGCGGGTGCGCTGCGGCTGATCGCGCGGTTCCCCGCGCCCCCGGCAAGATGCGGTCGCCGCACGCCTGGAACGCGCCGCCGTCGCCCTGATCGCCGTACGCCGGTCCCGGCGGCCGGTGAATCCGTCGATGATCACGCCGTCGGCGCCCGTCGGCTGAGACGATGTCGGCGGGAAGGGCAGACACTCGGGAAAGGCAGCAGGACATGCGCGACTCCCAGCTCTGGGACGACGTCGACGACTACTTCACCAGCCGGCTCGCCACCGACGACGAGGTGCTGCGGGCGGCCCTGCGCGAGAACGACGCCGCCGGGCTGCCGCACATCGCCGTCACGGCGGCACAGGGCAAGTTCCTCCAGCTGCTCGCCCAGGTGCAGGGCGCCCGGCACATCCTGGAGATCGGCACGCTCGGCGGCTACAGCACGATCTGGCTGGCCCGGGCCCTGCCCGAGGACGGCAGACTCGTGTCGCTGGAGTACAACGCCAAGCACGCCGAGGTGGCCACCCGGAACCTCGCCCGGGCCGGCCTGGACCGGATCGCGGAGGTGCGGGTGGGCCCGGCCCTGGAGTCGCTGCCCAAGCTCGCCGACGAGAACCCGGCCCCGTTCGACCTGGTGTTCATCGACGCCGACAAGGCCAACAACGCGCACTACGTGGAGTGGGCGCTGCGGCTCACCCGCACCGGCAGCCTGATCGTCGTCGACAACGTGGTGCGCGGAGGCCGGGTCGTCGACGCGAGCAGCACCGAGCCCGACGTCGTGGGCACCCGCGCCGCGATCGAGCTGATCGCCACCCACCCCAGGCTGAGCGGTACGGCGATCCAGACGGTCGGCAGCAAGGGCTACGACGGTTTCGCGCTGGCCCGCGTGCTCGCCTGAGCCGCCGGGCCCCGGTGCTCCCGGGTGCTCAAACCTCGTGGTAGAAGCCGACGTTGACGCTGCGCGGTGCGGTGCGGTCCTGGACGACGATCTCACCGGACCCGCCGTGCGGCAGCCGTACCGTCGCGCCGTAGCCGAGGGGCTGTGCGTACTCCCCGACCACCAGCCGGACTTCGGACGACGGCTCGGTCTGTGAACCGCGCAGCCAGGACAACTGCCAGCCGCCGTCCGGGCCGCACAGGAACTCCAGGTGCACACGGGAGACGAACAGCCAGTCCTCCGGGGTGACCAGCCGGCACAGGGAGGCGTCCCGGCCGACCCGGAGCACGGCACCCGGCTCGCTCGGCGCGTCGGCCATCGTCATGCCGGCCGTGGCACCCGCGTCGGCCCCGGAGACGGTGGCCATGGTGAGTTCGAGCACGAGCGTTTCCCCCTCGACGTCCGTGACGTCCTTGTACGGCGGCCGGATTGGTGTACCGCCGCCGCATGATAAAACGCCCGGCCGGGCCGCGTCCGGCACAATGGGTTCATGACCGAGCGAAAGCCACCGGGTGTGCCGTTCGAGAGCTGGGTCGACAAGCAGATCCGCGACGCGCAGGGGCGCGGTGAGTTCGAGCGGCTGCCGGGGACGGGTGAGCCGCTGCCCACCGAGGTCGAGTCCACCTACGACGAACTGTGGTGGATCAAGCGGAAGATGGCGCGCGAGGGCCTGTCCGTGCTGCCTCCCGCCCTCGCCCTGCGCAAGGAGGCCGAGGACGCGCTCGTGGCGGCGTACGCGGCGCCGTCGGAGCGGATCGCGCGGAAGATCATCGAGGACGTCAACGTCAAGATCAAGGACATGATGTTCAAACCGCCGCCCGGGCCTCCGCTGGGCAGGAAGCCGTACGACGTCGAGGAGGTCGTGCGCGAGTGGCGGCAGCGCCGGGCTGCCGCCAAGGGCGGGTCAGAGGTGTAGCAGCCTCCCGGCCAGCTCCCGGTAGTCGCGCAGGGCCAGCCTGAGCTGCTCGGTGTCGGTCTCCGAGCCCGGGCCACGGTCCTCGGAGGCCTCCCAGGACCGACGCAGGGTACGCCGCCGCCGCTCCACGGCCTCCTCGAAGCGCCCCGCGATCTCCTCCAGCACGTGGTCGGCCCGCTCGACCGTCTCCCGGGGCTCGTCCACGAACCCGGCGGTCAGCTGCCGTATCCGCTGCTCCCAGAGATCCGTCTCGTCGTGCGCCAGCAGCGGCGCCCCGGCGGATGCGCCCTGCGTACGCCCTCCCGTGGTCGGCCAGGCATCCGACGCCGCCGACTCGGTCGTACGCGCCTCCCGCCCGCTCAGCTCGCCCGAGGACGGCACCCCCAGCCCGTCCTCCGGCATGTCCCCGCCCCGAGTCCGCGCCATCCCACTCCGCCCGGCCGTCTCACCGGACACCCGGCCCCCGCCCGTCATGCCCCTCTCGCCGGGCATCCGGCCCTCACCCGGCACGGCTCCCTCGCCGGGCATCCGGTCCTCGCCCGGGAGTCCGGTCCCGGTCGGTGTGCGGTCCGGGGGTGTCCGGGTCTCGTCCGGGCCACGGTCGTCGGCGGTCAGGCCCTCCCGTCCGGGGCCGGTCGAGCCGGGGAGGCGGGTGGGCGGTGGTGCGGGTTCGCCGGGGAGGTGTTCCTCCGGCAGGGGGGCGCGGCCCGGTGCCGCATCCTCCGGGGCCCGGTCCGCGTCCGGTGGGCGGCTGGTGCGGCGCTCACTGTCCGACATGATGGTCAACTCCCTTTGAACGCGGAGGCCGCCCGGTGGCGGCCCGGCTGCCCGGCGGCGTGGGCCAGGTCGTCGAAGAGGGCGCGCGCGCCGATCAGCGCCGCGCGCATCTCCTCGGTCCCGGAGCCGGTCTCGGTCAGCGCGTCGCCCGCCCCCACGCGGGCCACCCGGTGCACCTGCCGGTAGCCGTCGACGTGGTCGGCGTGGTGCACCGACAGCGCGGACAGCTGGTCCTCGTAGTGCCCGCCGTCCGGGTAGCCACGCGCGACGGCGAGCTCCGCGAGCAGCCGGTCGGCCTCGGCCACCGCCTGCCGCGGCGAGTCGACGAAGTGTTCCTGCACGGCCGTCCAACGGGCCTCGTACTGTTCCCGCCCCGCCGCGTCCAGTGGCCGCTCCCGCAGCTCACCGTGGCGTTCCACGCGCTCGGCCAGCTCCCGTTCGGCGGCCTTGGTGTCCCCGTCGTGCAGGGCCACGGCCCGCTCGTACTCGGGCCCGAAGCGCCGCTTCAGCCCGGGTCCGCCGCGCCGTCCGCGGCCGCGCAGGATCAGGGCGGTGGCCGCGCAGACGACCACGACCGCCACCACCACGATCAACACGATCATGCCTGTGGACATGGTTGCCTTCCGGTTGCCTTCCGGTCGGGCCGGCCCCACTGGCCGGCTTTCCTACCGGGTGACCCGGAAGGAAGGCCGCAAACGGTGGCCGGACGCCTCCTGAACAATGGCCGGCATGACATGGACGATCGCCCCGGAACCGTACGACTCCCCGGTCGCCGCCGCGCTGTGGCGGGCGTACTACATGGAGGTCAGCGACCGCTGGTACCTGCTGCACGAGGGCCGCCGTACCGAGCCCGACGAGCTGGAGCGGGAGATCGCCGCCGTGAGCGGGGCCGAACTCGCGCCTCCGGGCGGGCAACTGCTCGTCGGGCGCTACGCGGGCGATCCGGCCGGATGCGCGGGGGTACGGCTGCTGGAGCCGGACACGGCGGAACTGACCCGGGTGTTCGTGCACGAGCGTGTTCGCGGCACGGGCGGCGCCCCCTTGCTGGTGGCCGCCGCCGAGGACGCCGCCCGCGCCCTCGGCGCGCGCCGGCTGGTCCTGGACACCCGCAGCGACCTGGTCGAGGCCCGCGCCCTGTACGCCCGCCTCGGCTACACGGAGACCGCCCCGCACAACGACTTGGTCTACGCCGAGCACTGGTTCCGCAAGGACCTGACCCTCAACTGACCTCGGCCTCGGCCGCGTTGTGCGGCCGCTCGGCGTCGGTTCCGCACAGCTCGCCCGTGAGGTCGCGGACGAGCTGGGTCAGGTCGGTGGAGCGGCCGGGCCCCCACCAGTCGCCGAGGAGTTCGGCGAGGGATTCCTCCCGGGCCTTGGCGAGGTGCTCGGCGACCGCGCGGCCGGCCTCGGTCAGGTACAGGTCCAGGCCCCGGCGTTCGGCGAGGTGCCGTTCCTCGACCTGACGGGCGGCGGCGAGGACGACGTCGAGCGGGACGGGGCTGCGCTCGGCGAGCCGGCCCGGCTCGACCGAACCGTACTTGCGGATGCGCAGCAGCACCCAGCTGGCGGCGGGCAGCAGGTCGTACCCGGCCCGTTCGGTGATCTTCTGGTAGACCGCGCGGCGGCCCTCACGGGTGCCGAGCAGGGACAGGGCCCGGCACACCTCCTCGTACGAGGACCGCTCGACCGGGTTGGGCGGGATGGTCTCGGAGGCGTCCGGCGCGGTCACCGAGCCGCGCAGCCGGTCCTCCTTCAGGAACCAGGCCAGCAGGAAGCCGAGGAGCGCGACGGGGGCGGCGTAGAGGAAGACGTCGGTGATGGCGGAGGCGTACGCGTGCAGGGCCGCCGGGCGCAGGGCGGGCGGCAGCGCGGCGATGCCGCGCGGGTCGGACTTGAGCGCGTCGGCGTTGACGCCGGGTGGCAGATGGGCGCCCCGGAAGGCGGCGGCGAGCTTGTCGCCGAGGCGGCTCGCGAAGACCGTGCCGAAGATCGCCACGCCGAAGGAGGCGCCGATGGAGCGGAAGAAGGTCACACCGGACGTGGCGACGCCCAGGTCCTCGTACGACACCGCGTTCTGCACGATGAGGATGAGCACCTGCATGACCAGGCCCAGTCCGAGGCCGAACACGAAGAAGTAGGCGCTCATCTCGGCGGTCGGGCTGTGCTCGTCGAGCTGGTGCAGCAGAAGCAGGCCGATCGCGGTGACGGCGGTGCCGGTGACCGGGAAGACCTTCCAGCGGCCGGTGCGGCTGACGATCTGCCCGGAGATCGTGGACGACAGCAGCAGGCCGACGACCATGGGCAGCATGTGCACGCCGGACAGGGTGGGCGAGATGCCGTGCACGACCTGCAGGAAGGTCGGCAGGTAGGTCATCGCGCCGAACATGGCGAAGCCGACGATGAAGCTGATCACGGCGGCGAGGGTGAAGGTGCGGATGGTGAACAGCTTCAGCGGCAGCACCGGTTCGGCGGCCCGGCGCTCGACGGCCACGAACGCCACGGCCAGCAGGACGCCCAGCACGGCCAGCCCGATGATCTGCGCCGAGCCCCAGGCCCAGGTGGTCCCGCCGAGGGAGGCGACGAGCACCAGGCAGGTGGCGACGGCCGCGATCAGGACCGTACCCAGGTAGTCGATGACGTGGTGGGCGGTGTGGCGCGGGATGCGCAGGGCGGTGGCGATCACGGCGAGCGCGACGACGCCGACGGGCAGATTGACGTAGAACACCCAGCGCCAGCTCAGTTGCTCGGTGAACACCCCGCCGAGCAGCGGCCCGAGCACACTGGTCGCCCCGAAGACGGCCCCGAACAACCCCTGGTAGCGCCCGCGTTCGCGCGGCGGCACGATGTCTCCGACGATGGCCATGGACAGCACCATCAGCCCGCCGCCGCCCAGGCCCTGCAGCGCGCGGAACGCGATCAGCTGGGGCATGTTCTGCGCCATGCCGCACAGGGCCGAGCCGACGAGGAAGATGACGATGGCGGCCTGGAACAGCCGCTTCCGTCCGTACTGGTCACCGAGTTTGCCCCACAGCGGGGTCGCGGCGGTCGAGGCGAGCAGATAGGCCGTGACCACCCAGGACAGGTGCTCCAGACCGCCGAGGTCGCTCACGATCGTCGGCAGCGCGGTCGACACGATCGTCTGGTCGAGCGCGGCGAGCAGCAGGCCCAGGAGCAGGGCGCCGATCGAGACGAAGACGTTGCCGGTGACGTGCTCGGCGGCCTGGGCCCCCTTCTCCGTGCCGTGTGTGTCCAGGGCCATGGAGACCTCCTGGGGCTCGGGTGCACCTCTTCCATCGTGGTCGGTGTCACCGTTTATGGCCTGTTGAGTCCCGCGTTTCCGACGACGGATGCGGAGAAGTTGCGCATAGGCTCTGGAGTTCGTGAGGGGAGGGGCGAACACATGACTGATTCCGAGGGCCACGCCTGCCCGGAGTGCGGCGCACCGAGGGGTCCGGACCGCAGCCCGTCCTGCGACTGCACGGAACGCACCGCCGAGGCCCTGCGCGAGACCCGCTCGGCCGAGGCGGCAGCGGCGGAGGACTTCGATCCGCTGCGCATACGTCCGTACGTGCACGTCGACACCGCTCGCTCCGTCCCCTCGGCAGGCTTACCGTCCGGCACGGACACACCCCCGCCGCCGCCCGCACCCGCGGCGCCGGCCGACGCGGAGACGCGACCCCTGCCCGCCGTGCGGTCGGCGGCGGGGGCGAGCGCGGTGGAGTCCGTGGACGGGGACCGTCGGCGGTCACGTCGTACCGTCCTGCTGTCGGTCGCCGGCGCCGGCGTGGCCGTCGTGGCGGTCGCCGGGTTCGCGAGCGGGCTGTTCTCGTACCAGACGCCGTCCCGGGACGGGGCCGCCGCCCAGGAGGTCAGGGAGAGCGTCCCGGACGTGACCGCACCCGGCTCGACGTCACCGGTGACGGCCTCCGCGTCCACCACGGCCCGCCCACCCGTGCCGTCGCCCTCCGCGCCGGTGAACCACCCGAGCCCGTCGGCCACACCGTCCACGTCGCCGACGCCGAGCACGTCCGCCGAAACGTCCCGCCCGGCCTCCCCCACCCCCTCCGCGACGACGTCCGCGACCGCGCGGACCACGCCCGCCGTCGCCCCGGTGCTGCGACGCGGCGACCAGGGCCCGGAGGTGACCGAACTCCAGCAGCGGCTGCGGCAGTTGAACCTCTACGGCGACCGCGTCGACGGCGTCTTCACCGGCCCGGTGGAGGACGCCGTGCGCAACTACCAGCTGGCCCGCGGCATCCTGGGCGACACCCTCGGGGTCTACGGCCCGGCGACGCGGAAGAGCCTGGAGTCGGAGACGCGGGAGCCGTGACGGCAAGCCGGAGTCCCAGCGAAGCCCTCCGGCGGGGTCGAAGGGACGGAGCCCCTGGGGGACGGGGAGGGCAGGGGAGGCCAGGGGCGGCAGGGTCGAACCACCCACGGCAGCGCCACGCCCCGGTAACCGGCCCGGACCACCACGTCAGCCCGGGGCTGGGAGCCGAGGCGGTGCCGGCTTGAGGTCCGGGAGCCGAGGCCGTGCCGGGCCGATGCCTCGAAAAGCCGACGTCACGTCAGCCGATGTGCAGCCGAATCGTCCCGTCACCCGCCGCCTCGACCCGCACCCGCGTGAGGTCGGGCACGGTCACGTCGGGCGCGTGCGCACCGGCCCGCGGCCCGACGCCCACCACGGTCATCCCCGCGGAGCGCCCCGCCGCGATCCCGGCCCCGGAGTCCTCGAAGACCACGCAGTCGGCCGGTTCCACACCCAGCTCGGCGGCACCCTTCAGAAAGCCCTCGGGGTCGGGCTTGCTCGCGCCGACCGACTCGGCGGTGACGCGGACCGCGGGCAGCGGCAGCCCGGCGGCGTTCATGCGCGCGGTGGACAGCGGCACGTCGGCGGAGGTCACCAGCGCGTGCGGCAGCCCACGCAGGGAGGCGAGGAAGGCGCTCGCGCCGGGGATCTCGACCACGCCGTCGGTGTCGGCGGTCTCCTCGGCGAGCATCCGGGCGTTGTCGGCGAGGTTCTGCTCCACGGGCCGGCCGGGCAGCAGTACGGCCATGGAGGCGTGCCCCTGCCGGCCGTGGACGACCTTCATCACCTCGTCGCCGTCCAGCCCGTGCCGCCCTGCCCAGCGGCGCCAGATGCGCTCGACGACGGCGTCCGAGTTGACGAGGGTGCCGTCCATGTCGAGCAGAAGGGCGCGGGCGGTGAGGACGGTGGGCGTGACGGTGGCCGTCATCGGCAGCTCCAGGAACGGAAAGGCCCCGCCGGCAAGACCCTGGCGGGGAGGGACAAGCGGCCCCGCCCGCCGGTCAGGGAAAACGGGCGGGAGCCACTTTGTTCCTCCACGGTACAAAACCTGGCGCGGTCCCGCCACCGCCTCCCGAAAGGGTTCACCGACCGTTCAGCTCGGCCGGTCCCGGGGGCCACGGCTCAGCCCGCCACCGCCTCGTACAGGCTCCACGCCCCGAGGGCGAGCATCAGCAGCGCCGCGATCTGCGTGATCAGCCGCAGCGGCACCCGCGCCATCAGGGCCTTTCCGCCCACGATGCCGAGTCCGGCGACGGCCCACAGGCCGAGCACCGCACCGAGGCCGACGGAGATCGGGTCGTTGTAGCGGGCGGCGAGGTTGGCGGTCATGATCTGGGTGAGATCGCCGAACTCGGCGACGAGGATCAGCGTGAAGCCCGTACCGGCGACCTTCCAGAAGGACTGGTCCGCGGGCTTCCTGATCTCCTCCTCGTCCTCGCCCTTGTGCAGCAGCAGCATCGCGGCACCGCCGAGGAAGAGGACACCCGTGACGGCGTGCACGATCCGCTGGGGCGCCAGGGTCAGCACGCTCCCGGCCGCGACGGCCAGCACGACGTGCAGCAGGAAGGCGGCGGCGACGCCCGCGAAGACGTAACTCGCGCGATAGCGGGTGCCGAGGACGAGGCCGGCGAGTGCGGTCTTGTCCGGCAGTTCGGCGAGGAAGATGACGCCGAAGACGAGCGCCGTCACGGTGATGCTGATCAAGGTCCCTCAATCGGTCGGGGCTGCCCCACCGAGAGTGCGGTACATCACGCGATGACACCTCGGCATGGCAGCACACTCGGCGCCCGCGTCGTGGGACACGGGCGTGCACTGCTTGCCGAAGGTCTCGCTGGCGGTCTCCGGGATGACTCGAAGGTCCGCCTCCGGGCGCCGGCTCAGGCTGGCTGAGCAGTATGTCGACGGTCCGGCGAAGAGCTACTCCCCTTCTGCGCTCCCCATCGTAAGGGATGTGAAGGTTCGGCCGTGAACCCGTCGCACACCTTGTCGTGACATGAACGCGTCACTATTTTCTTACCGAGCGCTCACCCTACGGCAACACGGTCTCGCGAGCATTCCCTCGCCCGTGCCCAACACCCCCACCCCACAAGGGAGTTCACGCATGCCCAGGTTCTACGCGCGTCGACGGACGAGCATACTCGCCGCTCTCACCGGTCTCATGACTTCCGCCGCCCTGTTCAACTCCCCCAGCGCCTCGGCCGCCCTCCCCACGCCGGTCAGCGCCGCGACCGCCCGCAGTTACCTCTCCCAGCTGACCGTGGCCACCGAGAACCGCACCGGCTACCAGCGCTCCCTCTTCCCGACCTGGATCACGATCTCCGGCACCTGCAACACCCGGGAGTGGATCCTCAAGCGCGACGGTTCGAACGTCGTCACCGACTCCGCCTGCACGGCGACCAGCGGCAGCTGGTACTCCCCGTACGACGGCGCGACCTGGACCTCCCCGTCCGACGTCGACATCGACCACCTCGTCCCGCTGGCCGAGGCCTGGGACTCCGGCGCGAGCAAGTGGACCACCGCCCAGCGGCAGGCCTTCGCCAACGACGTCACACGGCCGCAGCTCCTCGCCGTGACCGACAACGTGAACCAGGCCAAGGGCGACCAGGACCCGGCGACCTGGGTCCCGTCCCGGTCCGCCTACGTCTGCACCTACGTCCGCGCCTGGGTGCAGGTGAAGTACTACTACGACCTCTCGGTCGACTCGGGCGAGAAGTCCGCCCTGACGAACTACCTCTCCAGCTGCTGACCGAGCCCACCGCCTCCCGGTCACGCCCCACCCGTGACCGGGGACGGGACCACTTCCGGGCCGACGGGTCCGAGCCGGACGGCCCGCTCCCCCGCGCACCGAGCGGGCCGATCCGGCGGGTGCCCCGCTCGTCGGCAGACCGAGCCGACCGTTTCGGTCGCGTCCCGGCCGGCCGAACCGACGGTGGGCTGCGTGCCGACCGAGCAGACCCCGGCCACTTCCCGGCCGGCCGGGCCCGTCCGGCGAGCCCCCAGCCGACCGAGCCGACGCAAGGGGCCGCACACCGCTGACCGGGCCCACCCGGTGAGCGCCTTCGGCCGGTCGAGCCGGGCTGGTGGGCCGTCGGGTTGTGGCCGGGTGGGCGCGGCGGGGCGCGCAGGGGGCGGAGCCCCTGGTGGGGTCGGTGCCCGGGCCGGGTCTCAGGATGCCGGGCGGCGGCGCACGAGGTACCCCGCTGCGGCGCCCGCGGCGAAGAGGGCCGCGAACGACACGGCCGTGGCGACCCAGGTCGCGCCGAGCCACTGGGCGCCGTAGTAGCCGAGGGCGACGCTGTACGCGGCCCAGGACAGGCCGGCCAGGGCGGACCAGGGGACGAAGTCGCGGGCGCGGCGGTGCGCGGCGCCCGCGCAGAAGGAGACGACCGAGCGGCCGGCGGGGGCGAAGCGGGCGAGCACGACCAGCGCGCCGCCACCCCGGGCCAGCGCATCGCCGAGACGTTCCTGCGCGGTGGTCAGCCGCCGGGAGCGCGCTATCGCCCGGTCCAGCCGCTCACCGCCCCGCCAGGCCAGGCGGTAGGCCACCAGATCGCCGAGCACCGACGCGGTGGCCGCGGAGAGGACCAGGGCCAGCAGGTCCGGCACGGCGTGTGCGACCCGGCCGGCCGCCGCGCCCGTCCCGGCCGCGGCCGCCGTACCCGCCGTGATCACGAGCACCCCGCTCGGCAGCACCGGTACGAACACGTCGAGCAGAACGGATACGACCACCGCGGCATAGATCCACGGCCCGGCGGCCAGTGACCCCACGCTCTCGAGCACGACGACTCCCCTTGTTCCCCCGTTGACAGACAGCCATACAGCGTACGCCGGGGGTGTGACAACAGGGTCGAGGGGGGCTTGAGAGGCCCATGCGCCCTCACGGGCCCCGGGGGCGCGTCTTCACCCGATCAGCCGCGTCCCGGCGGCACAGCCGTTCCCGGCCCCTTGGAATGAGAGGGGCCTGTCCACGGGATCAGGCAGACATCCGACGAGACGGCGCACGAGCGCAGAAAAAGGTGGACATCATGGTGGCAGCCGTATACGCGGGGGCCCTCGCCGCAGCCCTGTTGGCCA
>NZ_JBEZMO010000030.1:0-99877 GCF_040652655.1 Streptomyces sp. NPDC048191 | reverse complement strand
GTACGACCGCGGTCGTACGGGCCCGACGCCTTGGGAGCCGGTGGCTATCCGCCGCTCACGCGCCGGTGGCCGGTGCCGCCTGGCGTGCGGCCGCACGGCGCAGCCAGAGCCCGAGCGCCAGGGAGACGACCGCGGCCACGCCGCCGGACGCGGCGGTGAGGATCCAGCCGTGGTCGAACGCAGTCCGGGCCTCGTCCGGCGTGTGGGGCGTGCCCAGCAGGGCGATGAACAGCGAGACGCCGAGCGCCATGCCCAGCTGGCGCACCATGTTGACGATGGCCGAGCCCGTGGCGAAGGCGGTGGGCGGGAGGCCGGCCGTGGCGGCGTTCATGAGCGCCGTGATGGCGAGGGCGGAACCGGCGCCGAACAGCAGGACGCCGGGCAGCAGCACCTTCACGTACTGCGGGTGGAGTTCGGCGGTGGCGATCCACCACACGACGCCGATGGTCATGGCCAGGCAGCCGGCCGCGACGGCCGAGGCGGCGCCGATCGCCTTCACGACGGGCGCCGCCAGCCGGGCGGCGATGGGGACGAGGGCGAGGCCCGGCAGCATGGCGAGCCCGGTCCGGATGCCGGACCAGCCCCACACGTCCTGGCACCACTGCATGAACGAGAACACGAGAGCGGCGAAGCTGATGCTGTACAGCAGAGCGCTGACGTTGGCCATCGTGAAGGCCGGGATGCGCAGCAGCGCGAGATCGATCAGCGGACTCTGGTGGCGGCTGCAGCGGAGGACGAACCACGCGAGGACGACCGCGGAGAGGAAGACCAGGACCGTGATCCGGGTCGCGTTCCACTCGGGCGCCTTGACCAGGGCGAGCGTGACGGCGCTGATGGAGATCATGAGCAGCACCGCGCCGAAGACGTCCGGGAAGGACCCCTGCTCGGGCTTCTCCTCGGTGGGCAGCGCGCGCAGACCCGCGATGACCGCGAAGACACCGATGGGCAGGTTGATGAGGAACAGCCAGCGCCAGTCGGCCTGCAGCAGCACACCGCCGACGAGCGAGCCGAAGGCGGGCGCCGAACCACCGATGGCGGCCCACGCGCTCACCGCCTTGGCACGGCCCTCGGGCGGGGAGGCGGCGAGCAGGAGGCCCAGCGAGGTCGGCACGAGAGCGGCGGCGCCCATGGCCTGCAGCACACGGGCGACGACGAGGAAGGTGACGTTCGTCGCGATGCCGCACAGCAGGGAGGCCACGGTGAACAGGGCGACACCGATGAGGAAGACGTTCTTGCGTCCGATCCGGTCGGCCCAGCGCCCCGCCGGCACCATCAGGGCGGCCAGGACGATGGCGTAGCCATTAAGTGTCCATGACAAACCGGAGAGCGTGCTGCCGTGGAAGTCCCGGTTGATCGTGGGGAGTGCGACGTTGACGATCAGGGTGTCGAGTTGGGCAAGGAAGAATCCGGCCGAGATGACGAGAAAGGCGAGTCGCGCTTTCTTGGTGGCGTCGCCCGGCGTAGGGGGAGCGGCGGAGCCGCGGGGCGGCGCTGCTACGCCTTCATCGGTGGCCATGGTCGATCTCCATGTGACGTGGGGAATGCGTTCGATTGACGTGAATAGTCGAATCTCATGCTAGGGAGGAGCGGTGAGCCGGGGACATACCACGAAAGTGCCATGCGGCACGGGTTGCGCCCCACCGCCGTCTCTGGCCCCCCTCCGTCTTCGGGCCGCGGTCTCGCCCGAGAAGCGGGAACCTCGCCGTGCGGAGCCGGCGGCGAGACCGTGGCCTGGGAGATCGTGCGGCAGGCTCAGGCGTGCGTCTCCCCGTCGGTCGCCGAGCGACGGCCGCCGTACGAGGCGACCAACGCGTCAGCGACGGCCGCCGCGTCCGCGTCGGCCACGTCCGCCGGGTACTCCGGCAGCAGGTCGTCCCAGACGGGCATCCACGACCCGTACAGCTGGGCCTGCCCCTCGGGCCGGGCGAAGAACCAGATGTGCAGGTGTGCGGCTCCGTCGCCGATCCGGTAGACGTGGGCCCGGGAGATGTGCGGCAGTGCCTGGACATGGCGGACGACGTGCGTGGTGAGGACGCCGAGTTCGCCGGCCAACTCGTCGGGCAGATCCGCCATGTCGTAGTGGTCGCGGGGATACAGCATCAGCACCAGCGGCACACCGACGCCCGTGATCCGGGCCAGTCGCCAGCGCTCGTCGAACCAGACACCTTCGTCTCGGGCACGGCACACGTCGCACTTCGCCGGGTCCTCACCGTGCCGTTCCGGCTCGGGCAGAACGGGCGGGCGCAGCGGCGCGACGCGAAGTCCGTCGGGCTCGAAGGGACTTATGTCCCAGCCGGTCATCCGCGCCAAGGGAAGCCGAAGCTCACCGTCCGCGGCCGCACGTGCGTGGTCGTAGAACTCATCAGGTCGCAAGGCCATGATCGGAAGACTAACGTGGCCCATCGATGGCGACCGGCTGAAGTTTCGGCTGCGCGTTCGTGGCCGGGGCCGGTGTCATGAACGGGGCCGGAAAGAGTCGGAGCGGGACCGCTCCAACGGTGACCCCATAGGGGCACTGTCTGCGTGCTCGCCGACGAACGACAGCCGCCGCACGACGCCGGCCCCTCGCGGTCCGCAGAACGGCGTATGCGTCACACGGCTTCCTGCTCTCGCTCACGGTCTCCTCCACTACGCCACCCAGCCGGCACGACACGCCTGACGGATCGTCACATCGCCTGCAGCAGGGCGGGAAGCTTGCGCATGTCGTGGAAGACGACGGTGCCGGCGCCTTCGAGGTGTTCGGCGGAGGTGAGCCCACCGGCGTAGCCGAGGGCGCGCATGCTGGCGGCGCGGGCGGCCTGGACGCCGGGGCGGCTGTCTTCGACCACCACGCACGCGGCCGGAGCGACGCCCATCCGCTCGGCGGCGTACAGGAACAGGTCGGAAGCGGGCTTGCCGCGCGCCACTTCCGTGGAGCTGTGAATACGGCCCTCGAAACGCTCGTACAGTCCGGTGCGGCCCAAGGTGTGGCGCATCTTCTCGTGGGAGCCGCTGGAGGCCACACAGGTCGGCAGAGTGATCTCGTCGAGCGCTTCGAGCAGCCCGTCCACCGGAACCAGCGCGGCGTCCACAGCCTCACGGTGCAACTGCTCGAACCGCTCCGCCCAGACCGCGGCCGTCTCCTGACCGAGCCGCTCAGCGACCTGCTCGCGGATGGCTGCGTGCGACCGCCCGATGAACCGGGCCACCACCTCGTCTTCGCCGAGCGGCCAGCCCAGCTGCGCTCCGAGGGCCACCTGGACCCGCACGGCGATGCGCTCGCTGTCGACCAGGACCCCGTCGCAGTCGAATATCACCAGTTCGATCGGCTTGATCATCGGAGCAGGATAGGGCGATCCCCGCACGAACCGCGAGGGAGTCGAGGGGCGACCGAGAATCCCGTGCGCCTGCGGTGCGCGTCGGTGATCGCGCAGTGTGATATGAACGGCACACACCGTGGTCACCCATGTTGCCGCCAGGCCGGAAAGCCCTCGACCGGGCCACGGCGAGGTGCTCGAATGGCGGAAGGCAGCCGCGTACGGAACGGAGGGGGACCGGAGGAAGGGGCGAGCGCCTGTGTCCACACCGCCGATCGACTACCACGCGCTGTTCGCCGCCACCCCCAGCCCCTACCTGGTACTGGGCCCCGATCTCGTGATCCTCGACGTCAACGCGGCCTACTGCCGGGCGACCGGCCGGCCCCGGGCAGACCTCATCGGCCAGTACCTCTTCAACGCGTTCCCCGACAACCCGGCCGACCCCAACGCCGACGGGGTGCGCAACCTCAGTGCCTCCCTGCACCGGGTCCTGCGCTCGAAGCAGCCGGACACCATGGCGGTGCAGAAGTACGACATCCCCGTGCTCGACCGCCCCGGAGCGTTCGAGGAACGATGGTGGTCCCCGATCAACACTCCCGTACTCGGGCCGGACGAAGAGGTGGCCTGGATCATCCACAGGGTGGAAGACGTCACCGAATTCGTGCTCTCCCACGGCGCCCGGACACAGCCCGGTCAGGCACTCAGCGAGCGCGAGGCCATGGAGGCCGAACTGTACGCGCGGGCGCGGGAACTCCAACTCGTGAACGAGCAGCTGCGCAAGGCCCACGCCCGGGAACGGAAGATCGCCGTCACCCTCCAGGAAGCGATGATGCAGTCGCCGGACCTGGCCAACCACCCGGACATCGCGGTGCGCTACCTGCCGGCGGCCAAAGGTCTCAACGTGTGCGGCGACTGGTACGACGTCGTGGACCTCCCCGACGGCGCCTTCTCCGTCGCGGTGGGCGACGTGGTCGGGCACGGCCTGGAGGCCGCCGCCGCCATGGGCATGCTCCGCAGCGCCCTGTCCGCCGCCGTCCGTGCCCTGCGCGGGCCGGCCAGGGCCATGGAGGTCCTGGGCCTTTACGCCCGGTCGGTGGAAGGCGCGTGCGCGACCACCGCAGTCAAGGCCGTCGTCGACACCCGCGGCCGGCACATCACCTACAGCAGCGCCGGCCACCCCCCGCCGGTCCTCGCCCGCCCCGACGGCACCTTCGTCCTGCTCGACCAGGCCACCGACCCGCCCCTGGGAGCCCGCCCGCACCATGTCCCGCGCCCCCAGGCCGCCGTACCCTACGCACCCGGCGACACCCTCGTCCTCTACACCGACGGGCTCATCGAACGCCGCGAAGAGGACATCGACACCGGTCTGCACCGGCTCACCGAGACCCTCGCCGACAACCCCCGCCTCGGCCCGGACCACCTGGCCGACGTCCTGCTGTCCCGCCTCGGCGTCAGCGGCGGCGGACACGACGACATCGCCTTGATCATCGTCCGCCTGTAGGGCCCGGACACGGCGGGTGCAAGCGGTCCAGCGGCCACCGGGAGGCGAACACAGGTCGGCCCTCGGCTCCGCTCGGCCTCGGATCGTTCGGCCCCCAGGTGATCGAGGGGCCGCACGGAGTACCCTTCGCCCGGCCCCTGCGCCGTGCGCGCGAGACCGTGGAGACCGTGCGCCAGGTGCCCGGCGGCGGCCGACTCCCCTCCGCGGGAACGGAGTTCACCGTCCCCCTGCCGGGCAGCGAAACCGCCGCGATGCGGCTGTCGACGCGCGCCGGACACGAGGCCCCCGTGCTCGTGGCGGAGCGGCGGTGTTTCCTGCGTCCGCTTCTCAGGGAGACCCGCATCCACCAGCCGTGCGCAGCCGCTCCGCCGGCGTCTCGCCGGGTGAGGCGTGCATGGATCGACGCACCACCAGCGGCCTCAGCGGCCCGTCAGCAGGAACGCGACGTACTTCCGGACACCGAGGTCGCGGCGGGTCTCCGTCCGTGCGGCGCTCAGTTCGCCCTTCACTCTCGCTCGTTCCGCCTCGGCGCCGCTCAGCTGCTTCTGGCGTTGCAACAGCTCGGCACGCTTGCGCTGGGTCTCCACGGCGCGCTGCCGGCGGTCGGCCGTGAGCCGCTGCCGTTCGTCGGAGATCCGCTTCTGGAGGGCGTCCCGGTCCTGCTGGGCCTTGCTCTCCGCCTGCTTCACCTCCCGGTCGTACTGCGCCCGCAGCGTGGCGATCTCCGCGCGGATCCTCGTCAGGGCGGGCCCGGGCAGCTTGGCGGGCGCGGAGGCCCTGGCCCGCTGCTCCAGGGACCGGCGCCATGCGTCGAGCGCGCTCGCCCGCGCTTCGCCCACGCCGGACACGCGGACGTGGTGGCCGCCCGGGCGGACGAAGTAGGCGACACGGCTCCCGGAACCCTGGCTCTGGGAGTACGACACCCCCGTGAAGTCGGCCGCGGTGCGGATACCCGCCTGCACCAGCGCCCCGACCGTCTTGGCGCCCATGTTCGGCAGTGACCGCGCTTCCTGGATCGAGGTGGCGCGCAGCTTCGCCTCGACGTGCTGGCGCACCGCCGGTTCCAGCGCGGCGGCGATCATGGTCTGCTCCTTGGCGGGCAGTTCCGCCTTGCGCTTGCGGGACTGGTCGGTGCGGCGGTTCAGCTCCATGGTGATGCGGGCCAGTCCGTCGCGCAGGTCGGTCTGGAGGGTCTGGACGCGCTTGTCGGTGGCCGCGCCGTCCTTGGCGGTGGCGGCGTCCAGCTTCTGGATCTCCTGCTCCAGCCGCCGGTGGGCGCCCGCCGGATCCTTGAGTTCGCGGGCCCGGCGACGTAGTCCCCGGACCCGTTGGCGGGCCGTGCGGCACTCCGGCCTGAGCCGCCGGCCCACGCCGATCAGGGCGGCCGAGGCCAGCAGGGCGGCCCCCTGCGCGGCGGGCAGGTAGCCCGCCGGCTGCCCGACGGTGACCGTGAGCACGCCGGGGGCGGCGGTGCTCAGCACGGCGGTGGCCGCGGCCGCCAGGTCGCGGGGGCGGCGCCCGGTGAAGCCCGTGGTGGCGGGGGCCGGAGCGCTGGTCGGCACCGCTCTGGCGGCGGGCTGCACGCGGTCCACCAGCCAGGCCGGGATGGCCCCGGATGGGGCGGTCGCCGGGGCGGCCGCGCTCGTCGTACCGCCGGTCGCCGTCGGAGCCGGAGCACCGCCGTTCCCCTTGCGGCGCGGGGCAGGCAGCGTGAGCGCGCCGGCGGTCAGGCGGGGCAGCGCAGAGCAGGGTTGCCCGAGGAAGCCCCGGACACGGTCCGCCTCCGCGCGGAGCCGTTGGTCGGAGTGGCCGAGGAGCAGGGGCCAGGCCAGCGAGGTCGCCGGGTCCGCGAAGTCGGACTCGGAGAGGATCAGGTACTCGCCCTGGGTGTCGTGGAGCTGGGTCCACAGGCCGGGGTCGGTGGCGACGGCGAGCAGGGAGAGGTGGATGAGCCAGGCCGAGAAGCGGTCCATGGCGGGCCCGAAGTCGGCGGCGCCGCGCTGCGGCGACTGGTAGTTGCGGTGGCCGTTCTCCGTCGCCGCCTCGCCCTTGAGGGCGGGGACGTACATGCCGTCGTAGTCGACGAGCCGGAGGGTGTTGTCGTCCGCCACGAGGATGTTGCCGTGCTGCAGGTCGCCGTGGGCGATGCCGTGGTCCTCCAGGTCGCCCGCCATCGCGAGGAAGCGGTCGGCGAGGGCGTGGACGGCGGCCGAGTCGTGGCGGTGGCGGTCGATCCATGAGATGAGGTCGGTGCCCTGCACCCACGCCATCCGGACCACCGGGAACCAGTCGCCGAGAGCCAGCACGCCCTGCTCCAGGAACTCGAAGCGCACGGGCCACGGCTGGGAGAGGCCAGCGGTGTCGAGCGCGCGCAGGGCTGCGCTGATCGCCGTGTAACGGACGCCGATGGCGGAGGTGTCCCGGGTGAAGCACTTGAGCGCGTAGCGCTGCCCGTCCCGGGCGGTGACGGAGAAGACGCTGGCGAAGTTGCCGGAGATCGCCTTGGGTCCGAGGACGGGGCTCTGCTGGACGGTTCCGTGCCGGAGATCGGGATCGCGGAAGCAGAGTTCGGGGTGCTGCAGGGCCTCCGCGTAGTTCGCGCCCGTGGGGAACTTCCGGACCGCGCCGGTTCCGGTGGCGGGGCGACCGCCGCGGGACACAGCCATCACGCCTCCGTTCTCACCCGGATCCGGATCAGGGTCACGTCGTCGTTGCGCATGAGCCCGCGCGCCCGCTGGTCCTCCACCCACTCCGCGAAGGGCTCGTCGCCCACCTCGGCGAGCGTGGCCAGCACGGTGCCGGGCGCCCGGTGCCCGTGGTGAGGGGACAGCAGCCAGGCGGCGAGCGCGTCGCTGGCCAGCAGCACCTCGTCGCCCGGCGCCAGGGTGCCGTGGGCGAGCCGCAGCCGCCCGGCCACCAGGGCCGTGTCGTGGTTACGGCTGCCGAGGAGCTGGGGGGTGATGCCGAAGTCCTCGACGTCCTCGACGGGGAAGGCCCGCCGGACCACACCGTCCCGCAGGTGGAACAGGCAGCTGTCGCCCAGGGCGAAGGCGTGCCAGGACCAGTCGGTCCTACCGTCACCGGACACGGTGGCTCGCACCTCCGCCCCCAACACGGTCGCGAACGCGCCCTTCTCCAGGCCGGGTTGCTCGTACCAGGTGATGGGCCTGCCACGGGCGTCGCGCTCCGCCCGGTACCACTCGAGGTACGCCTCCCAGCGGGGCGCGGACCGCCCCATGAGGTCGACGACGAACGTGTCCACGTCGTCCCACCAGTCACGGCCGAGGGACATCGACTCGACGGCGTCCGCGACGAGACGCTCCGCCCAGGCGCCCGCGAGCAGGCTCTCCGAGGCACCGTCGGACACCGCCGCGTACAGCGGGAGGACGGTACGGCCCTGGTCGTCGGCGCGTGTGTCCCCGACCCAGGACCGACCGGCGTCCTCGCACTCCTTGAGCGTGTTGCCCGCCTTGGGTACCCGCAGCAGCCGGCATTCCGGCGGCGCCGAAACGTCCTCCATGGTCAGCGCAGCTCCGTCTCGGTGGTCAGCGCAGCTCGGTGGCGCGGGTGCCGATGTCGAGGAACTCCACGATGGAGGTGATGTCCGCGTTGTAGACGAAGCCCCGGGTGGTCTCGCTGACCCGGTGACCCTGCGAGGCCGCGTAGGAACGCATGTGGCTGGGCAGCACGCTGGACATCTGGAACAGCAGCCGGGCGTACGTGTCCGGAAGCCCCTCCTCGCTGTCCGGGAAGGTGACCGGTGTGCCGCCGCTGCCGGACACGTGGAGGTTGAACAGGAGGACCGCGCCATCCGCGGTGGCGTGCGAGGCCAGCGCGATGGCGGCGCTGGTGGGGTCGCCGTCGGTGGACTCGCCGTCGGTGAGGTTGAGCACGATCGGCGGGAAGCCGCCCGGGTGCGCCTCGACCCAGTTCGCCACGAGGCTGTCCGCGTAGCCGAGGGCGCGTGTCATGGGCGTACCGCCGTTGGTCACCGGGTCCATCCACACCGGGAACTGCACCGAGGTCTCGACCAGGCCGCCGGCGCCGTCCGGCACCTTCTTGGTACGACTCTCCACCCGCGCGGGGTTGTTGGCGACCTCGCTCAGCGGAACGAGGTCGCGCCCGGCCAGCGCCCCCTGGAACGCGGAGCCCACGTGACTGTGTCCGTACCCGATCACGGCCACGTGGAAGTAGTCCCGTACGCCTTCCTCCTTGGCGCACTTGACGGACAGTTCGGTCAGCAGCCGGTTGATCGCGTCGGAGACGACCTCGGCCCGCTGCTGGGTGACCTCACCGGCGCCCATGGGGTCGCTCATGGAGGCGGACTGGTCCACGAGGAAGATGAAGCAACCCGGATTGGTCCGGCTGATCTCAGCGGTGTACGGCACTGCGCCCCCCTTGCTTCGAAGGGCATCACCCTATCGAATGACCAGCACTTTCACACCGTCTTCACGGTCTCGGTGCTGGGGAGTTGACCGTCGCCATGGAACAAGGGGTGAGTTGGGTGCCGCCCCTCGACCTCGGTTAGTCTTCGGCGCTCAGCATCCGGCACCACCATGATCTCGGGGGAATTCCTTGACCACCCTGCCGCCGCTCGACGTGTCCCAGCCGGACCGCCGCAAGGTCATCCGAAACAGGATCATCCTCGGGCTCTTCGTCGCCGCGATCGCCGCGTCCTTCGCGGTCAACGGTCTCAGCAGCGGCCACGGAGACGCCGACAGCGTGCAGGCGGGCGACTGCTTCGAGAACACCGGCACCGAGAAGGACCCCCACATCAAGAAGCACGACTGCGATGACGCCCGCGCCGACTACAAAGTGCTGAAGCGGTTCAAGGACGCCGTCACCGACATGACCTGCTGGGACGTGAAGGGAGCCACGGGCTCCCTGACACAGGTCGGCTCCACGAGTTACGTCGTCTGCTTCAAGGAGAACAAGCACTGAGCTCGGCCCGCGACGGGTCACCACCGGATCAGGTCCGTGCGCGTCGCAGACCCGACGTGCCGGGTCGTCAGGCGCTCCGCTCCGTCGTCGCCTTCGCCACCAGCAGTACGGCCACCAGGCCGATGCCGATCAGGACGCAACCGGAGACGGTGAGCGCACCGAGCGTGCCGAGCACCGCGACACCGAGGGCTGAGCCGGCCTGGCGGACGCCGTTCAGCGCGCCCTGGCTCGTCGCGGCGTACTCCGGCGGGGCGGAGACGGCCATCGCGGCGGCGGCACCGGGGATGGACAGGGTGCCGGTCGCGGCGAGGGTCAGCTCGGCGGCGAGGATCAGCGGCAGCGGCGGGTGGTGGCCCACCGCGAAGGCCAGCAGCACACCGGAGACGACGGCGAACGACATGCCGGTCAGCAGGATCGGGCGGGAGCCGTAGCGGGCGACGAGCCGGCCGGTGAAGAACGGCATGACGCAGACCGGGAAGGCGATCGGCAGCGAGGCGGCACCGGCCTTGAACGGGGTCAGGTGGTAGGTGTGCTGCAGCCACACCGCGAACATGTACATTCCGCCGAAGTAGGCGAAGCAGGACACCGCGGCGGCGACCATCGCCGCCCGCACCTTCGGCAGGGCCAGCAGGGCCGGCGGCAGGACCGGGGAGGCCACCCGGCGCTCCACGAGGGCGACGGCGACGAAGCAGACCAGCGCGGCCGCGACGGGAATCAGGGCCTGCGGCGAGCCCCAGCCCTCGATGCCGGCCTCGACCAGGCCGAAGGTGAGCAGACCGAGTCCGGCGGTGGACAGGGTGAGGCCCGGACGGTCCAGGGCGCGGGTGGCGCGCACCGGCGGCACGGGCAGCCGGCGGGCGAGGAGCAGCGCGGCCAGCGCGATCGGCGGGTTGACGAGGAACACCAGCCGCCAGCCGCCGAGTTCGACCAGGGCACCGCCGAGCACGGGTCCGGCGGCGGCCCCCAGGCCGCTGAGCGCGGTCCAGGCGCCGATGGCGCGGGTGCGGCGGGCGGGGTCGGGGTTCAGGTGGATCAGCAGCGCCAGGGAGGCGGGCACCAGGCCGGCGCCCGCGGCACCGAGCAGCGCACGGCCGGCGATGAGGGAGCCCACGTCGGGCGCGAGGGCGCACACCACGGACAGGGCGGCGAACAGGCCGAGCGCGGTGGCGTACACGCGCCGGGCACCCCACCGGTCGGCGATGACGCCGCCGGCGAGCAGCAGCCCGGCGAAGACGACGGTGTAGGCGTCGACGGCCCAGGGCAGTGCGGCGGCGGCCGGATGCAGGGACTTCTGCACGTCGGGCACGGCCACGTTGAGGATCGAGGTGTCCAGCAGGACGAGCAGGTTGCCGGTGGCGATGCCGGCGAACGTCAGCTTGGAGAGGAACTTGGACGCCGGGGGCGTCCCGGCGGGCGCGTCCGGCGCGGCGACGCCACAGGGGCGGGAAAGGGGATCGGCTGTAGTCATGGCTGCAGCGTGTCCCAACAGCTCGCTGACCTGCGACGCCGTAAATCCGATACCCCCATCGGAAAGTCCGATGGCGGTTATGCTGCCTGACGTGGACTCTCGCTATCTGCGCGCTTTCGTCGCGGTCGCCGACCACGGCGGCATCTCCGCCGCCGCACAGGCCCTGGGGTACGCGCAGTCCAGCCTCAGTGCCCAGATCAAGCGGCTGGAGGCGGATCTCGGGGTGAGCGTGCTGGTGCGCGCGGGCACCGGGGCCGTGCTCACGGAGGCCGGTGCCCGGCTGCTGCCGCACGCCCACGAGGCCCTGGAGCTGGAGGAGCGGATGCGCCGGGCGGCGCGCGGCGACCGGCCGCGGCTGCGGATCGGGGCGCAGGAGTCGCTGGCGCACGTGTGGATGCCGGACGTGCTGGCCGCGCTGGAGTACGGGGCGGGCGGCACGGTCGGCGGCGCGGACGTGAAGCTGACGGTCGCCAACCGGCGGACGCTGGAAGAGGCTTTCGCCGCCGGGGAGTTGGACCTCGTCTTCCAGTACGACAACGGCATCCGGACGCTCGGTTCGCATGCGGTCGTCGGGCACGATCGGACGGTGCTGGTGGCGGCGCCGAGCCATCCGCTGGCCCGCAAGGAGGTCGTGACACCCGAGGAGATGCTGCAGTACGACTTCCTGGTGGCAGAGCCCGGGTGCACCTCGGAGATGCTGGTGGACCGCTTCGGCCGGGACCTGCTGGCCGGCGCCCAACTCGCCATGATCCAGGGCTCGTTGTCCGCGCTGCTGCGGCTGACCGGGCACGGACACGGGGTGTCGCTGCTGCCGGCGCTGGCGGTGACCCGGGAGCTGCAGGAGGGGGAGCTGATCGAGCTGCGGCTGGCCGAGCGGATCCGCCCGGTCAGCATCGTCGCCCAGTGGCGGCCGCGGCTGGGTTCGGCCGAGAGTACCCTGCACGCCCTGCTCGACGTGGCCCGCCGAGCCGACCCGCTGCCCGAGGTGACCCGCGCGGCACGCACGGCGCGGGCTTCCTGATCGGGCCGACGGGAGGCCCCGCTCCGGAACGGGGCGAAAGCCCCCACGCCCCCAGCGAACCGTTGAGGCCCCGGCGCTACGGGTCACGCGCCCCTCGGGCGGCCCCGGTTGCTCCCGGTGGACCCCGTAACGAACCTCGGCGCCCGGGCCAGCGCCAGCACACTCAGCCCGAACATCAGGACACCCAGGGGGAGGTGAACCGACGGGACGTGCGCGATGCCCAGCACCACCTGGACCGAGGCGAGGACGAGGAAACCTGACGCCTGCCAGACGGGCCGGACCGATCCGCCGCCCGGCTTCCAGGCCAGCACCGCCGCGAGCACGTACAGCATCGACGCCCCGTACATCACCCGGGCTCCGACACCGTGCAGCGTCTCTCCGTAGGACGAGGTCAGCAGCAGTCCGGCGGAGACCGCCTGAAAGAAGATGGTCAGGGTCTGCAAGGCGATCGCGGCCTGCACGAGCGAGGCGCTGCGCCGCGCACTGCCCGTCGTCGTCCCCTGGGTGGCCATGTCACGGTCCCCTTTTCCGCCCTCGGGCAGTAGATCGATAAGGTCTCACAGGCTCGACGACGCGGGCCTGCGAAAGGTAAGGCGAGGGGGCGGGCGCAAGCATGGGGAACGTCGGCACCGGTACGGATGGGATAGCGGGCGAGCGACACCAACTGATCAACGTCGCTTACCGGTTGCTCGGTTCTGTGACCGAGGCTGAGGACGCCGTACAGGATGCCTACGCCCGCTGGTACGGGCTGCCACGAAGCCGGCGGGAGGAGATCCTGTCCCCGGGCGCCTGGCTGACGACGGTGACCAGCCGCATCTGCCTGGACCGGCTCGGCTCGGCGCGGGCCCGCCGTGAACGCTATGTCGGCGCGTGGCTGCCGGAACCGCTCCCCGACCGCACCGAGTGGGGCCACGAGGGCGGCGCCGTCCCGACCGGCCCCTCAGACCCGGCCGACCAGATCGTCCTGGACGAGTCGGTGGCCATGGCCTTCCTCGTCGTCCTGGAGTCGATGACGCCCGCCGAGCGGGTGGCGTTCGTCCTGCACGACGTCTTCCGGTACCCGTTCGCCGAGATCGCCGAAATTCTCGGCCGGACCCCTGCGGCCAGCAAGCAGCTGGCGGCGTCCGCCCGGCGGCGGGTGAGCGTCGCGCGCACTCCGGCGACGCCGACCGGCCGGGCCGACACGGTGCGGCGCGTCAAAGAGGCATGGGAGCACAAGGACATCGCCGCCCTCGTCGGTCTCCTCGACCCGGCCGCCGTGATGACCGCTGACGGCGGCGGCATGGTCGGCACAGTGCTGCGCCCGGTGGAGGGTGGCGCGCGCATCGCCCAGTACATGGTGGCGATCGCGGACAAGGCCCCGGGACTCGAACTCCTGGAGCGGTCGGTCAACGGCGTGCCGGGCCTGGTGGCCCAGCGCGACGGCGTCGTCATGACCGTGGCGTCGTTCGATGTCTCCGGCGGGCGCGTGACCCGGATCTGGGCGGTCCGCAACCCGGAGAAGCTACGTCCGTGGGCTCGGTAGCAACGAGGCGGCCGGTGGGGCCGGTGGGGCCGGTGGATGCGGCGGACGGCGCGGGCTCGTCGCCGGCCGAAGGTGAGACCGGACAGCGCCGACCAGGCGTCACGCCTCCTCGCCCGTGCAGCTCAGTTGGGCACGATGGAGGCTCAAAAACCAGCTCCAGAGGCCGACCGGTCGGCCGCCGTCACCACGTGCCCGTCCCCGAGCCCGGGGACGGGCGCCGCGCTGTTCGGGTGTTCCGTCAGCCGGACACCGCGGTGGAGGTCACCTCAGCACCTTCTGCCGGACGACGATGTGCCCGGCGTCGGGGTTGAGGCTGCCGCCGAGGCGGCGGAAGGCTCCGTCGGTCAGGTCCAGGCACAGGGGTATCTGCTTCGTCCGCCGGAAGGTGCCCCGGTCGTTGATGCGCACGACCAGGGACTTGCCGTTGGCCACGTTGGTGACCTTCACTTTGGTGCCGTACGGCAGCTGGGGGTTGCGGGTCAGCGATGTCGCCGCGGTGTTCTTGCTGTTGTCGAAGATGTCGCCGTTGGAGGTCTGGCTGCCGGCGGGTATTGGGCCGTAGTGCGTCGCCCAGCACGTCCTCCTGTGGGCCTGCGCGGAGTCGGGGGCGGCCGAACTCGCCGGAGCGAGTGCCACCGTCGCGGTCAGCGCGGCGACGCCGGTCGCGAGCGAGAGTCGCAGGATCCGCTTACTCATGTTTCTTGCCTCGTTTCCCTTGCAGTTGGATCGGGGTGGGAGTGAGTGGGTTCTGGGGCGCGTGTTCCGTTCAGCCCGCCACGCGGTAGGCGGCGCCCACTCGGTTGGCCTTCGCGCCGTGGTAAAGACCGGTGCCGTCGCCGCGGTTAGTGGAGAGGGTGAACCATGCGTACCGGTGGACGTAGGACAGGTTCTGGAGCATGGCCGTCGACTGCTTCACGAACGCGGCCTGCTGCGCCTTTGTCGGATAGCGCGGGGAGCCGGCGGAGAAGTCGGTCAGCGCGTATTCGGTGAGCCAGATCGGCTTCTTGTAGCGCTGGTGCACGGCTTGGAGGTAGCTGCGCAACTGTGCCGTCGCGCGCTGGGCGTTGAAGTCCGCGCCGTACCAGTGCAGGGGGATGAAATCGACCCGGTAGTGACGAGCGGCGGCACCCTTCATGAACCGGTCCAGCCAGCCACCGGCGACATCGCCCCCGGTGGCCACGGCGGGCGCACCGAGCCGCATACCGGTCGACTGCAACCGGGGCCACAGGTCGAGTGCCTGACGTACCGTCATGTGTGCCTGATCCGGCCGGTCGGGTTCATTGAAGCCGAGCAACGTCCCGCCCTGCTTCTTGGCCCGGTCGAGTTCCCTCTCGGTCACCGAGCCCGCGTCGTGGATCATGGGGACGAACTCGACACCGCGCGGAGCCTTGATTCCCTCCTTGCCCGAGGACCAGGTGTAGAACCAGCCGATATTCGCATCAGCCAGTGCCTTGGTGACCCCATGGAAGTTCCAGGCACTGATGCCCTTCTTCTTCACCGGGGCGGCGGAGGAAGCGGTATGGCTGCCGGACGCGAGCGCCGTGGATGTGCCGCCCGGACCACTGACCGCGAATACCGCGGTCAGCACGAGCATCAGGGCTAGGGTGCGTAATTTTCGCATGGCGTCTCCAAGCGGCTGACGGGCGCCGCGAGGCGCCGGTCAGCTATGGGTGAATCAGCGATGCACGGAGAATCTCGACGTGCCGCCGCGGTCACGGGGGCGTCAGCAGCTGAGGTTTCCGCCCGTGCTGACGTGGAGCACCTTGGTGAACTTCTTGTACTTCGCGATCCGGTCGTGCACCTCGGCCGGGTTGCCGCCGTTGCACTCGACGCTGCCGTTGATGCTGCGGATCGTCTCGCCGAAACCGCGGCTCTTGACCATCGCGTGGTGCGACGACATGGTGCCCGGACCGGACTGGGTCATCCAGTACCAGAGCGCCAACTCCCAGGTCACGGTGGGGTTCTTCGCCGCGAGGTTCGGGTGGTGCAGCAGGTCGACGTGGAACGCGTCGCCGGCGGCCTTGTAGTTGTAGTTCCAGCTGATCTGGAGCGGGCCACGGCCGTGGTACGCGGACTGGCCGGCCGGGCAGCCGTACGGTTCGTCGGCGCAGTAGGTCGGCCAGGCGGCCTTGTTCTGCTCATTGATGTAGATCAGCCCGCTGGTCTCGTGGCTCACGTTCGCGAGGAACGCGGCGGCCTCACGCTTCCTGGTCTTCGCGTCGCCGGTGTGCGCGAACGCCGGGAAGGCCTTCATCGCCTTGACCAGGCCCTGGTAGCTGTAGACCTTCTTGTGCCTCGGGAACATCTTGTTGTACTGCGCCTTGCTGACGACGAAGCCACCCCGGTGCTCCGCGGCCGACGCCGTGGTGGCGGTCAGATCGACCGCTGCAACGGCAACCAGTACGGCGGTGAGCACGGCGTAGATAGCGCGTGGCTTTCGCATGACAAAACTCCTCGGAATAGAAGCGGGTCGCTCAAAGCGGGTTGCTCAAAGCGGGTTGCTCTGCGGGCATCCGGCGATGAAGCTACCTGTCGAAGCCCGGAGACAATGGTCAGAAATTGCTGCGCAAGCGGCAGTTGTTGCTCGACGCGTGAGCGCAAGAATGGGCCGTCGCATGGCAATAGTTCGCAACCCGGCTGATGGGTCGGTACGTCTTTTTGAGGCGCACCAGGGCCGTCCACGCGACGTGCTCTGGGCGACTACCAGAAGGTGACGACGAAGCCCTTGCACCGACTGCACTGGCGCATCGTCCTGTTGCCGGTCTCCGCGTCCTGCTTGGACCAGGCATATGCCTTGGGGCAGTGCTTCTCGATGGCGTTGCTGTAGGCGCTCCGAGCGTCACGGCTGGGGTTCACGCACAGCACCACCTTTCCGGCGGCGTTGTGCACCCGGTCGTTCTCGGGGCAGTAACGGAGCAGGCTCTTCTTGCAGCCCTGCTTCGAGCACGAGCCGTTCTTGGTGACGTTCTCGGCGCCCCTGGGCGCAATGGTGATGGGCAGTGAGAACGCGTTGACATAGCTGACGTCGTACCAGGGGGCGTCGCGGTCCTTCATGTCGAAGTTGAATTCCGCCAGGCTGACCGGTTGTTCCCCCGTTACGCATCGCCCGGCGAACCTGCCGCAGTCGCCCACGGTGCAGTGGAACGTACTCCCGTCCTTGCCGGAACACCCCTGGCGGGCGAAGAACTTGCCACGCCAGTGATGGGGCGCCGTGTTCTCCGGGATCTTCACGGTCGCCGACTGCCCGGGCTTCAGCGTGGGCAGCGACTTCAGGCTCTTCGAATCGCCGTCGGGTTCTCCCTTGTTCACGGTGCTGCCGATCCAGAGCTTCTTGCCGGAGCGGTTGACGAACGTCACCGTGTGGGGAACCGCTGCTGCCGCACCGGTCTCGGGCGAGGCGGCGGTGGGCGAGGCGGCTGTGGGCGCGGCACGGAAGTCGTCGGCCACGGCGGCGTGTACGGCGCCGGCGGTCGCGGCGGCCGGCGCGAGACACAGGACGGCCGCGGCGAGCAACTCACGGAACTTCTTCACTGGTACTCCCTGGACGGTCGCACGGTTCAGAACGCGGTCAGCGTCAGGTGCATGTGCCGGGGCCTGGGGTCCTGGATGTAGGAGGCCCAGTCGGCGACGTCGTCGAAGGCGAAGCCGTAGGCCTTGCCGTTGGTGGTCGCGGCGTGGATGGCCTTGGCGTAGTGGTTGGTGACGGCGGTGTCGTAGAAGGCGGCCGCGTGGGTTGTCGGCTGCTTGCTGTGGCTCAGCAGCGTCGAACGGTTGAAGCCGGCGCCCAGGACGGCGGCCACGGGGCCGGTGGTTCCGTCGTTGGGAGCGGCGAGTGCGCCGTCGCAGTACAGCACGTCGCGGGTGGAGGGCTTGGCGAAGGACACCGGTGCGGGGCCGCTGAAGGTGAGCCTGTGGTCCTTCACCCGGCCGGTGAAGGTTCCGGCGTTCGTCCTGACGACGAGGTTCTTGTTCCGGTAGGTGTGCCAGACCTTGTCGATGTAGGCGTCGAAGTAGTGCTGGGGGAACCGGCCGGCGTCGAGGCCGTGACTCGGGGCGATGATGCGCCGGTCGCCGACGACCAGGCGAGAGAAGTCCGGGTCGTTCTTCAAGGTGTGGAAGACCTGGGCGCGGCCGCCGTCGCGCAGCCTGCCGGTGCTGTGGTCCTTCGTCCCGTTCAGCTGGATCATCATCGGCACGCTGAACATGTCGACCATGGTGGTGTTGCAGAACATGCCGGACGCGGTGTGGGTGAACTCGACGAAGTCGTGCAGCACGGGGTAGTTGGGGTCGGACTCCACCCAGCCCGCGGGGTACTGGAGGGCGACCTTGCCGTCCGCGCCCGTGACGGCCTTGAACTTCAGCTTGTGGCCCAGCGCGACGTAGATGCGACCGGACATGAACGGCAGCCGCAGCGTGGTCTTTCCCCGGGCGGCCAGGGGGATGGCGTAGTCGGTGAAGCCGCCCGCGTGGTTGTCGGAGAGCTTGACGGGTGCCAGGGTGCCGTGCCGGGTGACCCGCACCTGCCGGTCTCCCTTGGTGCCCACGATGTACAGGTGGACCGAACGGTTGGCGAACTCTCCGCTGTTGTTGAGGACCGTCAGCGGCAGCCCGTGGCCGGCCTCGGCGGCCAGGTCGCCGTCGGTGTCGGCGAAGGCGCGTGGGGCGGCGGAGACGATCGCGGATCCCGCTACGGCGGCAGCGGCCATCGAGCCGAGCAGGCTCCGGCGGGTGAACACGTAGGGGTCGGGCGGGGTCATACAGGGGTTCCTCTCTCCTTGCACCGCGCAGGACGGAAGACGGGCGGGAACGGGCGTGCACAGGGCACCCCTTGGGATCCGGCGGGAACGGCCACCGGCGAGAATGGACGTTACGCAGCGTGAATTTTTCCGCCAAGTGGTGACAGAAATGACGTGCCGCGAAACGGTGAGGGGCGCGTCACAGTCGGCCGGTCGGCACACCGGAAGATCACAGAATTCGCACAAGAACGCCCTCTAGCTTCCTCGCGCCACAAGCGACGGACTCGCATCCGTCCCAGCGCGTCACAGCTGTGATCACAGAGGGGACATACCTTCCGCGATGTTGACTGAGATGACACGGTCCTCCGTCTCGACCGCCGTACCGCGCCGACAGGACCCGCCGGCCCGGTCACGGGCAGGACATGAAGCCCTGGTGCTGCGTCTGTTGCGCGAGCACGGTCCGCTGACGCGGGGGCAGTTGGGGACCCTGTGCGGCCTGTCCCGCACCACGCTCTACGACGTCGTCGCGGCGCTCATGGACAACGGCACCGTCGTTGCCTCGGTACCGGAGGCGGCCCGGCGCAAGCGGGGCCGCCCGGCGGAGTTACTGGCCCTCAACTCCGCGGCCGGACACGTGCTCGGCATCGAATTCGCGCGACGGGCCGTGCGGGTGGCCGCGATGGACGCGGGCCACGAGATCGTCGGTACCGCGGGGGAGCCGCAAGCTTCCGACACCCCGTGGCAGGACCGTGTCGACACCGCGTGGCGGCTGGCGGACGCGCTGACGGGCGGGACGCTGCGATCGGGCGCTCTGAACGGCATCGGCGTGGGGGTGTGCGGACCGGCCGGTTCGCCGGACCGCTGCGCAGGGCGGACGCCCCCGCACGCCACCGTCGCCGCGCTGGTGCGCGAGCGCTTCGGAGTACCGGCGCTGATCGACAAGAGCACACGGCTGGCCGCGTTGGCCGAGACGGTCTGGGGTGCCGCCGCGGGCGAACAGGACGTGCTGTACCTGCGGTTGTCGCACGGCGTCGGTGGCGGTCTCGTGGTGGCCGGGGCACTGCACCGGGGCGCTCACGGCGCCTCCGGGGAGTTCGGCCACGTATCCGTGGACCCGGACGGTGTGCGGTGCGCGTGCGGCGGAACGGGGTGCCTGGAGACGGTGGCCTCGGTCGGGGCCGTGCTGGACGCCTACCGCACCGCCGGGGGCGCAGCGGCGGATGTACACGAGCTGGTGGCCGCGCTGGACTCGGGCGACCGGACCGCGCATGCGGTTCTGGCGCAGGCCGGCGCACATGCCGGGAGGGCGCTGGCGGATGTGTGCCATGCCGTGGGCCCGGACGTGATCGTCGTGGGCGGTGAGCTGGTGGAGGCCGGGCCGGCCCTGATGGAGCCGATCGAACGCACGCTGAACTCGACCGTGCTGCGCGGCTCGTGCGGGCCGCTGCGGGTGCGTCCGGCCGGGCTCGGTGATTACGGCGCAGCCCTCGGCGCCATAGCCCTGCTCCACCAGCACATGAACGACGTGGTGCCCGGGCTGCGGGGGGCAGCCCGGGCACCACGTGGTCCCTTGTCGCTCCTCTTGGGGTGAGAACTCGTCCTGACGCGGCCCGGCATAGGCCGCTGCGTGAGGACAGGGTGATGCTCCCAGGCCACCTGATGACCTGGGAGCAGGAAGGGCTACGGGTGCCCGGCGCTCCAGCAGGCTTCGCCGCGGCAGTCCTTCAGGCGGCTCAGCGCATCGTGCAGTTCAGCGAGGCGGGCCCTGCTCAACCGGCCGACGGTGTTGTGCAGCTCGTTGGGGTCGGTACGCAGGTCGTAGTACTCCTTCGCACCACTGTCGTACTCGACGTACGTGTAGGAAATGGTGCGCATGGCATGGTAGTTCGGCGGGCTGATGCTTTCCCCGCCGTGGTTGTCGGGGTCGTCCGGCGACTTCTTGGCGTGGCGGTGCTCGATGAGGTTGGCGGTGCGCCAGTCGGCGTCCGATCCGCCGTCCAGGAGCGGGAGCAGGCTGTGCCCGTCCACCCGGGACGACACCGGGGCGCCGCCGATCCTCTGGAAGGTGGGCGCGAAGTCGATGTTCGACACCTGGGCGTTGCTGGTCCTGCCGGCCGCGACACCCGGACCGGCGATCACCAGCGGCACCCGGACGTCGGTGTCGAAGGCCGTCTGCTTGCCCGCCTTGAGCCGGTACTCACCCAGGTGGAAGCCGTTGTCGGAGCTGAAGACGATGTAGGTGTCGTCGGCGACGCCGGCCCTGGCCAAGGTGTCGCGCAGCTTGCCCACCATCTTGTCGACCGCCTGGAGCGACTGCGCGCGCTTGCGGAACTTCTTGTCGATCGTGTTCTTCTCACTCTGGGTCAGTGGGTTCTGCCTGGCCAGCCACGGCGGGGCGTTGGTCGGCAGCCTGTCGAAGGCGGGGCCCTGCGGCGCCTTCAGACCGGGGAAGTCGTGCTTGTCCCGGCGGGCCGGGACGGACGGTCCGTGCGGGGTGAAGAGGGCGACCTCCAGCATGAACGGCTTGTGCGCCGCCGCGGACTTCTTGATGAACGACTGGCCCTTCTCGCTCAGGACGTCGGTCAGATAGTCCTTGGTCTTGTTGCCGTGCGGCTCGATCTTGTGGTTGTGGGCGAGCTTGTAGTCGTACCCCTTGTACCCGTTGCCGACGACGTCCCACTGGCTCCAGCCCGGTGGCACGTACGGCTGCTGTCCGTCGACGGTGGCCATGGGGTCGTACCCGTTCAGGTACTTGCCCATCATCGCGGTCCGGTAGCCCTTGGCCTTCAGGGCCGTGGCGAAGGTGTCCCGCTCCAGTCCGTTCTTGTGGAAGGCGTCGAAACCGCCGTTCGGTCCGTCGTTGCCGAGGACTCCGGTGTTGTGGGGGTACTGGCCGGTGAAGATGGTCGAACGGGAGGGGCAGCAGAGCGAGTTGCTGACCACGTTGTCGTTGAACGTCATGCCCTGGGACTGAAGTTTCCGTACCTGAGGCATGTACGGCAGGAGGTTGGAGGACATGTCGTCGGTGAGCACGAAGACGATGTTCGGTCGTTTCGCCGCGGCTGCGGCCGGCTGCGTGACGGAGGTCGGCGTGCGGGTCGTGGTCGGGGTGGTGACGGCGGCGCTGGTCGTCGCCGCACTCACTCCGCTCTGGGCGGCGACCACCAGCGCCGCCACGCCGACGGTCCCTGTCAGCAATTGACGAGTGCGAATCATGCGAGCAGCGTGCCAGTGTGATTCTGCAGCGGTCAATATCCGATTGGCCTCGGCGGAATTGTTCCGGAGTCGAGGCGAATTAATCCGGCGCGGGGCGCCTTGCGACCGCTTCCGTCGTGGCTGCATTCTCCATGCAGAGCGTGAGTCGAGAGCCGGAGGGAAACGGCAGAGAGGAAACCGGGCCTTGGAGGTGGTCAGCGGGATGGGCGCAGGAAGGTGGCGCTGCCTTCAGGTGTGGAAGCGAACGTTTCAAAAGGGCGTCCACACGCTCTACCGTCTTCATCGGGAATCACGCTGAACGTTCACCTGAGCGGTCGGATGGGAATCCGCGAGGACCTGGGAAGGGTTGCGGAAAAAGAGACGATTCCGCTCCCCGACGACGTGTGCATCATCCCTCCGGGGCTCGGCCGGACGCTGATCGTCGCACCGAAGGGAGACGAGCCCGCGACGGTTCATCGCCGCCCATGTCCTTTCTCCGCACTTCGCAGGTTCGGCGCAGTCCGCCGGGGCGCTGAATCCGCGGCAACTGGAGACGATTCTCATGCGTCCCGGATCTCTTTCAGTCGCTTTCACTTCGTACGATGTTTCAGGGCCACCACGGGTTCGACTCCGTATCGCTACCTCACCGAACTCCGGATCGACCTGGCTCGCACATATCTGGAGAGCGGCAACGACTCGATCGCCCGCATAGGTCAGCGCTGTGGATTCTCCGGGAGCATTTTGCGCGGAGCTTCCGGCGAATCATGGGGTGCACGCCGTCCCAGTATCGGGCGACACGTGCCTGAAGCCCCACGGAGCTCGATCGGTGACCAGGAGGTGTGCATTCCAGGTGCAAAGGACTTCCCGGAACGGGCCTGCTCGCTGTGGCGCTTCCGGCGCCACGTGGCGGTCGTCACGCCCCACCCATGGTTCAGCCCCGCACCGTCGCTGAGGACTACGGTCGGATGCTGTTCGGCCCGAAGTCCGGGGCCCTACCGATGCTGTGATGGGATCCCTCCGGCAGGACTCGTTCAACGCGGCGAAACCGAGGTGTACATGGCAGGCAAGCCCAGACGGATGCTGGTCGCCGACGACGACGCGGCCGCACGGCGGTTCCTGGAGCGAGAACCCAGGGTGAACGGATTCCGGGTGGCACTCGCCGACGGCGGTCACTCCGGTCTGGCGGAGGCCCGCCCCGACCACAACGGCATCGACGTGTGCAGGGATCCGCGCGCCGACCGCGACGACATGCCGGTGCCGATGCACTCCGCACCGGACGGCGTGGCCGACCGGGTGGCCGGTCCGCGGGAAGGCAGGGGCGAGAACTCCGGCACCGGCTTCACCCAGGGGCGGCCGCTGGACCAGGTGACGCCTCCAGCGCGGCCTGCCCTACCGCAGAGCTGCGACGTCCGGGTACGCGGCGCGGTGGACACCTGCGTCCATCATCCGCGAAGCGAGGCGAAAGCAGGCGGCCGGCCCCGGATCCCGCACACCCTGCGCGAAGCCGGCTTCGTCCCGCGCACCGAGGGCGGGCACCGGCACCCCCAGGACGCGTCGTGAAACTCACCACCCGTATCGCGCTCGCGGTCGGCGCGAGCGTGCCCGTGCTGGTCCTCGCCTCCGGCTGGCTCCTGGTGCACCTGGTCGCCGGCGACCTGCGCGCACACCAGGACGATCAGTTGCGTGCCCGGGCGACGGTCGTCGCCAAGAACGCCAAGGCCTACCTCGACGTCGCCGGGACCGACCACCCGCTGCTGGAACAGGTCCGGCGGCGGCGACTGGTCAACTCCGCGCGGGACGTGGGCGTCCGGCTGACCATACCGGGGGGCACGATCTCGGCGGGCCCGCAGCCCGACCCGTTCCCCACGCTGCCCCGCAGTGCCCCGGACCCGGTCACCGTGACCCGTGACGGCAAGGACTGGGTGGTCCTGTCGCTGCGCGTCGGCGCCGCGAAGGAGGGCACCACGCCGAATCTGTGGCTGCTGTCACCGGACACCGCCGAGGACGAGCTGGCACTGGTCCGCCGACGTGTGCTGACCGGGGCGCTGCTGGCGGCGCCACTGGCCGGGGTCACCGCCTGGGCCATCGCCGCCCGGGCGGTTCGTCCGCTGCGGCGGCTGCAGAGGCGTACCAGCGGTCTCGACCCCCGGACGAACTCCACGCGCCTGGAACACACGCCGTCGGGTGTCGCCGAGGTCGACGACCTGGCGTACACGGTGCAGACCGTGCTCGCCCGCTACGACGAACAGGTCGCACGCACCGGGGAAGCACTGGCCACCGCTCGCGCGTTCGCCGCGACCGCCTCCCACGAGCTGCGTACCCCCCTGATGAGCATGCGCACCAACCTCGACATCCTCGCCGACCATCCCGGTCTCGACCCCGAGGACCGGGTGGAGGTGCTCGGGGACCTCGGGCGCGAGCACGCCCGGCTGCTCGGTCTGCTGGTGATGCTGAAGGCACTCGCGCAGGGTGATCTGATCGAGGCGGACGCCTTCACGTCGCTGGATCTCGCGGAGCTCGTGGACGCGGCGGTCCGCGACCTGCGGCGTACGCACCCCGACGCCGACGTTTCCGTGCGTGCCGCCGCGGAGGTGCGCGTACACGGCTGGGAGCAGGGCCTGCGCTCGGCGGTGGACAACCTGCTGGTCAATGCCTGGACCCACGCCCGTGCCGAAGACGGCGTCGCCCGCATCGAAGTGACCCTGCGTTCGTCCAGCGATCCGCACCAGCCGGCCGCGGTGCTCACCGTGGACGACCACGGACCCGGCATCCCTTCCGAACGCCACGAGGAGATCTTCCAGCGATTCCGCCGGGGCCCGGACAGCCCCGGCTCCGGTCTCGGCCTGACCCTGGTCGCCCAGCAGGTCGCCCTGCACCGGGGCCGGATCACCGTGCAGGACCGTCCTGACCGCCGCCCGGGCACACGCTTCGAGGTACGGCTGCCGGCCGCCACCGTCCGGGACGTGGAGCACACCCTGCCACTACTGCACCGGGACTGGCTGACCAGTACTGTCGAGAGCCGCGGCTGCTCCGAGTGAAACGCGTACGAGGCGCCTGACCTGCAGAAGGACCGGGCAGGCGCCTCTTCTTGGCCTCTAGAAGAAGCCGAGCCTCTTCGGCGAGTACGACACCAGCAGGTTCTTCGTCTGCTGGTAGTGCTCCAGCATCATCTTGTGCGTCTCGCGGCCGATCCCGGACTGCTTGTAGCCGCCGAACGCCGCGTGCGCCGGGTAGGCGTGGTAGCAGTTGGTCCACACGCGACCCGCCTGGATGGCCCTGCCCGCGCGGTAGGCGGTGGTCGCGTCCCGGGTCCACACACCCGCGCCCAGCCCGTACAGCGTGTCGTTGGCGATCTTGATCGCGTCGTCGAAGTCGTCGAACGACGTCACCGAGACGACCGGGCCGAAGATCTCCTCCTGGAAGATCCGCATGCGGTTGTCGCCCTCGAAGATGGTCGGCTGGACGTAGTAGCCGCCCTTCAACTCGCCGTCGTACTCGACGCGTTCGCCGCCGGTGAGGACCTTCGCGCCCTCCTGCCGGCCGATGTCGAGGTAGGAGAGGATCTTCTCCAGCTGGTCGTTGGAGGCCTGCGCGCCGATCATGGTCTCGGTGTCGAGCGGGTGACCGGGCTTGATCTGCCGGGTGCGTTCGACCGCCGCCTGCAGGAACTCCGCGTAGTTGCCCCGCTGGACCAGCGCCCGGGACGGGCAGGTGCAGACCTCGCCCTGGTTGAGCGCGAACATCGTGAAGCCCTCGAGCGCCTTGTCGCGGAAGTCGTCGTCGTGCGCCCACACGTCGTCGAAGAAGATGTTCGGCGACTTGCCGCCGAGCTCCAGGGTGACGGGCTTGATGTTCTCGGAGGCGTACTGCATGATCAGCCGCCCGGTCGTGGTCTCCCCGGTGAACGCGACCTTCGCCACCCGCGGACTGGAGGCCAGCGGCTTGCCCGCCTCCACGCCGAAGCCGTTGACGATGTTCAGCACCCCGGGCGGCAGCAGGTCCGCGATCAGACCGACCCAGTAGTGGATGGAGGCCGGGGTCTGCTCGGCCGGCTTGAGGACGACCGCGTTGCCCGCGGCGAGCGCCGGCGCCAGCTTCCACGCCGCCATCAGGATCGGGAAGTTCCACGGGATGATCTGCGCGACTACCCCGAGCGGCTCGTGGAAGTGGTACGCCACCGTGTCGTCGTCGATCTCGCCGAGCGACCCCTCCTGCGCCCGGATCGCGCCTGCGAAGTACCGGAAGTGGTCGATCGCCAGCGGGATGTCGGCCGCCAGAGTCTCGCGCACCGGCTTGCCGTTCTCCCAGCTCTCGGCCACCGCCAGCGGCTCGAGGTGGGCCGCCATGCGGTCGGCGATCTTCAGCAGGATGTCGGAGCGCTCCGCCACCGGTGTACGGCCCCACCCCGGTGCGGCCTCGTGCGCCGCGTCCAACGCCCGCTCGACGTCCTCCGCGGTGCCGCGCGCGATCTCGGTGAACGGCTGACCGTTGACCGGCGACGGGTTCTCGAAGTACTGCCCGCGCAGCGGCGGGACGTACTCCCCGCCGATGAAGTGGTCGTAGCGCGCCTGGTAGGAGACGATCGCGCCTTCGGTGCCCGGCGCCGCGTAACGAGTCATGCTGGTCTGCCTCCCGGTGCAGCGCTGCCCGCCGTTGGGCAGCTCTCGGCGCGAGGCTAGGCGGGCGGACGTTGCAACCACGTTGCGCCGCCGGCCCGTCCCGGTGCCCGGCCGGCCGGTGCCGTCAGCTCGTCCTCCAGCGCGGCGAGCCGGGCCCGCACCGGTGCCGTTGGCCGCACCGCGGCGAGCGCCCGCCATACCGCGAGGTCGTCCTCGCCCCACGGCGCGTGCGCCCAGTCGGCCAGCAGGTCCGGGTCCCGGTGCGCGATCAAGGCCGTTCGCAGCCCGTCGGCGAGGCGTTCCCGCAGCCGTACGATCGCCGGCGCCTGCGAACCGGGCAGCAACGGACCGGTGTACGCCTCCGCCGCCGAGGTGACCGCCCCCGCCCGCAGGCGGCGCTCCACCACCGTGACGTCCGACTCGACCGCGGCGGCGAGCCGGTACGGCCGCGAAGCGAGCACGTCCGGACCCAGCAGCCTGCGCAGCCGCGCCAGTTCGGCCCGCAGCGTCACCGGGGTCACCGACTCGTCCGCGTACAGCGCACACAGCAACTCGTCACCGCTCAACCCCTCGGGATGCCGGGCGAGCAGAACGAGGATCTCACTGTGCCGGCGGCTGAGCCGGACCCGGCGGCCGTCCAGGACGAGCTCGGCCTCGTCCCGGCCCAGCGCACCGAGCAGCGGCACTTCCGGGGCCGTCCGGGGCGGCGCGAGCAGCGCGAGCTGTGCCTCGGCGGCCCGCGCCACCGCCTGCACGAAGCCGAGGCTGTGGGGATGCGCCAGACCGTCCCCACCGGTGATGTCCACGGCGCCCAGGACCCGGCCGGTACGCGGATCGTGCACGGGGGCCGCCGCGCACGTCCAGGGCTGCACCCGCCGTATGAAGTGCTCCGCCGCGAACACCTGCACCGGCCGGTCCACGGCCACGGCGGTGCCCGGCGCGTTGGTGCCGACCGCGCTCTCCGACCAGCACGCCCCGGGCACGAAGTTCATTCCGTCCGCCCGGCTCCGGGTCGCCCGGTGGCCTTCGACCCACAGCAGCCTGCCGTGCGCGTCGCACACCGCCAGCAGATGCTCGCCGTCGGCGGCGAACGTGCCCATCAACTCCCGGAACAGTGGCATCACCCGGGCCAGCGGGTGCTCCGCCCGGTACGCGCCGAGGTCGCCGTCGGACAGCTCGACGCTCGCGGTGCCCTCCGGCCCGACACCGGCCCGCGCGCTGCGCCGCCACGACTCCGCCACCACCGACCGCACCGGGCGCGGCACCGTGCCCGCCGTGGTGAACGTCTCGTGCGCCCTGCGCAGCGCGCGTACCCGTTCGGCGGGGTCGGCCCCCGGTTCCAGGGCCACCCACGGATCGGTCAACTCGGCCTCCCCGGATGGTGAAACGCTGACGTCGGTCCTGCGACCATCGTCTTCCGGCTAGGCGAAGTTGACCAGTCTCAGGTAGCGGACCCAGTCCCAGTTCGGGCCCGGGTCGGTGTGGTCGGTGCCCGGTACCTGATAGTGACCGATGATGTGCTCCCTGTCCTTCGGGATGCCGTACTTGTCGCAGATCGCGGCCGTGAGCTGCGCGGACTGCTCGTAGAGGGCGTTGGTGAAGTAGGCGGGCCGGTCCACCCATCCTTCGTGCTCGATGCCGATGCTGCGGGTGTTGTAGTCCCAGTTCCCCGCGTGCCAGGCGATGTCGGCCTCGTGCACGCACTGCGCCACGTGACCGTCCGCCGAGCGGACGAGATAGTGCGGGGACACCTTCTTCTGAGGGTTGGCGAAGATCGCCAGCGCGTCGGCGTACGTCTCCTGGGTGACGTGGATGATCACGCGGTCGATGAAGTAGTCGCCGGGGCGGTCGGACGCGGTGTAGTTGGAACCGCTGGCCGGCTGCCACTCGGCCGGCGGGTAGTCGACGGCCTCGGTCCGTGCACCGGCCCGGGGGTCGGGGAGCAGCGCGTAGGGGACGGCGGCGAGCGCCGCGCCCTTCAGCAGCCGTCGTCTGCTCACGTGCGGCTGTGCCGGTCTCGCCGGCGGTGCCGGCTCTCTCGACTGCGGCGGGCCGGCCGGGTCCATGTCCATCGGCGGGTACCTTTCGCGGGTGTGGGGGGATGCCAGGGGTTGTGGGGCGTGGTGAGGCCGAGGGCGGAGGGTCCTCACGGCGACGTCCGCGGCGTCAGCCGCGCAACGCCCGTGCGGTCTCCCGCAGCCGCGCGTGCACGCCGCGGTACGTCTCGCGCGTCGGCAGCCACTCCTTGCGGAGCTTGGCCACGCAGGTGTAGTTCGTGTCGCACACGTTGGCCAACGGCGATTCGACCGCCTGGGTTGCGAACTGGTACGCGTCCGGCTCACTGAACCCGTAGTCGCGCACCAGCCACTGCACCAGGTCGAGCTGCGATATCCGGAACGCGTCCTCCAGCGGGCGCGCCGAGCCGGTCGAGATGATGTGAGTGTCCGACTCCAGCCGCGGCCACGGCGTGACGACGTCCTTGAGGAGGTCCACGACCACCACGGTGTTCATCGCGCACTCCACGGCCACCCCGCAGGTCTCGCCCTCCCCCTGCCGGGCGTGCCCGTCGCCGAGGCTGAGCAGGGCGCCCTCGACGTTGACGCCCAGATAGCAGGTGACCCCGGCCCGCATCTCGGGCGTGTCCATGTTCCCGCCGTGCGCGTCCGGGACCAGGGCCGAGCGCACCTCCAGATTCGCCGGCGCCACGCCCACCGTGCCGTGCATGGGATCCAGGGGTAGCTCCACCTCTATGTCGCTGTCCTGCGCCTGGAACAGGGCGGTGCGCCGCACGCGGTCCAGCTGCCAGATCCAGACGCGCTCCGGCAGCGGGGGCTGCAGCGTGGCCGTGGTGTGCGTGGAGGTGAGTGCGCCGAAGAGCGGGACGGTCGTCGACGCGGCCCAGTCGCGGGCCGGCTCGATCGACACGAAGTGCACGGCCACGGTGTCACCGGGCTCGGCGCCCTCGATGTGGAAGGGGCCGGTCTGCGGATTGAGGAACGGGAACTCGCAGACCTCCGAGACGAGGTCCTTCACGGAACGCACCCGCCCGGCGAAACAGTCCTCCGTGTACAGGTCGAGCACCGTGCCGGGAGCGATCCGCGCCACGGGCGGCGCGCCGCCGAACGTCCAGGCGAACTCGTCCGGTTGCGGGCGCACGGTGAGGATCCGGGGGTCGGTCATCGTGGAGGTGGTCCCTTCTGACGGGGCGGTCGGCAGCGGGTCTTGCGGCGGAGCGGCCTGCCCCGGGCGCCGCGCTTGCGGCGGGGGCTTTCGGGGCGTCGGTTTCTCAGCGGGCCGGGCTTCTGCAGAGCGGCGCCTTCTCGGCGGAGCGGGTTGCTGCGGGTACCGAGGGCTCAGCCGGGCACGGTCCCGTCCTGCCGCTGCCCTGCCGGGTCGTGCGCCTCGAGGTGCACCCGGGCGGTCTCGGCCACGCGCTCGGGGTGACGTCGTATCAGCAGGAGCAGGATCACCACGCCCGCCGCCATCCAGACGCCGACGACGGGGCCGGCGTAGGAAACCGGAGCCGTCAGTTCGGAGACGAAGTCGAAGACCGGGAGGCCGGCGGACGTCAGCAGGGCGGGGACGAAGGCCGCGATGCCGAGTACCGGGAACAGCAGATGCCGCACCGGCTTGAGGGCTGCCCGCCCGGCCCGCAGGAAGTACCCGGCGCAGGCGAGGTTCACCACGATGTAGACACCGACGACGACCGTGACGATCACGGTGGCGAGCAGCAGGAACGCGGTCACCGGGTCGTAGCCGAAACCGAGCCCCAGCACCGCACCCACCGCCACGAGGGTCTGCAGCGCGATACCGGCCACCGGTGAGCGATGCCGGGGGTGGAGCGTGGCGAGCATCCGGGGCAGCACCCGGATGCGGGCCAGGGCGAACGCCGTGCGGGTCGAGACGTTGGCGCACGCGTTGGCGTTGGCGATCGTGGAGTTGATCACCGCGAGGAACACCAGCACCCAGAACAGGCTGAAGGAGGCCCGGGCGACGCCGTCCCAGGACGCCGGGCCCGAGGCACCGAACTTCGCGAAGCGGTCCGGGCCGAAGTAGACGGTCATCGCATACGTCGTGAGCACGTAGAACAGACCGATACCCAGGGCCGCCCCGAGAACCGCGCGGTGCATCGTGCGCCGGGGATCGCGTGTCTCCTCGGCGAGCGGCGCCGCCGCCTCGAACCCCGCGAACGCCAGCACCGTGTACACGGACCCGGCGAAAACCCCGCTGATTCCGGCGTAGCCGTCGGCGGTGTGCGAGGTGCCGAACACCGACAGGGTGTTGGCGCCGCCCGCCTTGCCGATGAGCAGGACCGCGAACACCAGGAAGACGAGGATCTCGAAGACGCCGAGGACGGTGCCGAAATGGGCCGAGGCGCGGACGCCCAGGTAACCGGCGACGGCGATCACGCCGGCCCCCGCCAGGGACCACGGCCACCACAGATCCCCCGGATACCACGACCACTCCTCGTGCAGCGTGCCCGCGGCCGTGAAACCCAGCTGCAGCAGGAGCAGCGGTGGGACCAGCATCTCCACGAAGACGTAGCCCCAGCCGACGAGGAAGCCGACGGCGGGGTGCAGTCCGCGCGCCGCATACGTGGCCACCGACCCTGCCGCGGGCAGTTCCCGGGCCAGCTCGGCCACGCACGACGCGGTGAACAGGCAGGCCACCAGGGCGACCAGCACCGCCAGCGGCAGGCTGCCGCCCGCGAACGCGGCACCGGCCGGAATCGACGCGGCCACCGCCGCGGCCGGCGCCATCGCCGTGACGCTCTGGAACAGCACCTCGCGCAACCCGATGGCGTCGCGCCGCAGCGCCCCGGTCGTCTCCTCGTGCATGTCCGTCCCCCGATGCCCGTCAGCCCAGTGCCACCCGATGTGTGTGAGATACCGTCAACCGCGCGGCACGCTTCGCCCTTGACGGGCCGTCGGCTGCGCCTCGCGTGAATCACGGTACGGCTCGGGCGGGTCGGGCAGAAGAGCGCGCACCGGTTCCGTGGAGAAGCCATCACCTGTGGAAAACCCGCCCACCCGATCGGGTGAACACCGGGTCCCCGGGCCGTGCGAGCCCGGCTCAGCGCAGCGGCAGACCCTCCCGCAGACACACCACGTTCCCGGTCCGCGCCGCCGCGTGCAGGGCCGTCAGCGTGACTCGCCGGGCCGTGAGCCGCAGTCCGTCCAGCTCGTCGAGCGAGAACAGGCCGTGCCGGTCGTGTTCCTGGCTCAGCCGCACGCGGGTCTCGTCCGTCAGGGTGCCGCCGTCGAAGAAGCAGTCGAGCACCGGCCCGGTGCCGAGGACGTCCACCCGGTGGTCGATACCGACCAGCACCGGCTCCGGACCGATCTCGATGCCGGTCTCCTCGCGCATCTCCCGGCGCGCCGCGGCCCAGGGGTCCTCACCGTGGTCCAGCATGCCGCCCGGCAGCCACCACGACCCCGCGTACGGGTTGCCCGGCCCGTGGCGCAGCAGCAGGAGACGGGCCTCCCGGTCGCGCATCAGCACGCACGAGGCGAGCAGCGCCTGTGGCTGTGTCCTGATCCATTCCGCTCGCGGCACCCAGTCCGTCACCCGGCCTCCTGTCAGCACAGAGGGGACGTCAGGATCGTTCCGCCACCACCGCCGGATCGTCCAGTACGCCTCGGACGACCGAGTGCGCCGCGCCGAGCAGCGGACCCTGCGGGCCCAGCCGGGACACCGTCACCGGGCAGGGCGGCCCCGCCGTACGGCCCGTCAGCTCCGTCTCCAGGGACGGCAGCAGCCAGGGGGAGAGGCCGGCCAGGGCGCCGCCCAGGACCACCGTCTCGGGGTCGAGGAGGTTCACCGCCCCGGTCAGGGCGATGCCCAGTGCCGTACCGGCGTCGCGCAGCGCGGCCCGTACGTTCTCGTCGCCCTGTTCGGCGCGGTCCGCGAGCAGGCCCACCAGGTCCTCGCGTGGCTCCAGCCCCGCCGCGCGCAGTACCGCCTCCTCGCCGGCGTACTGTTCGAGGCAGCCCCGGCCGCCACAGGGGCAGGGCGGGCCGTCCGGCCGGACGGGTACGTGGCCCAGCTCTCCGGCGAAGCCACGGGTGCCGCGCAGCAGGCCGCCGTCCACGACGACCGCCGCGCCGATGCCGATCTCCGCCGACACGTGCAGGAAGTCACGCGGAGCGCCGTTGCCGAGCCACAGCTCCGCGAGCGCGCCGAAGTTGGCCTCGTTGTCCACGGTCAGGGGCCACTCACCGGGCAGCAGGGCGCCGAGGTCGGTGTCCTGCCAGTCCAGGTTCGGGGCGCGTACGACGGTGCGGCCGTCCCGTGCCACGAGTCCGGGCACGGCGACCGCGAGCCCGGCGGGCCACAGTTCCTCTCGCTCCGCCTCCGCGACGACTCGGCCCGCCAGCTCCGTCAGCTCCTCGACCACCGGTCCGGGCGCGCGCCCCCGGTTCGTCCCGTGCCGCACGGCCCGCGCGCGGACCGCCCCGCGCAGGTCGACCGCGCAGACCGCGAGGTGGTCGACGCCTATCTCGGCGCCGATCCCGGCCGGGCCACGGCCGCTCACCGCGAGCGCCGAGCCGGGCCGGCCCACCCGGCCGGGCCGCTCCGGGCCCAGCTCCTCCAGCAGCCCCCACCGGATCAGCTCGTCCACCAGCGTCGACACGGACGCCCGTGTCAGCCCGATGCGCGAGGCGACCGCGGCCCGCGACAGCGAACCCGCGGCGCTGACGGCGTGCATCACCCGGGCCAGATTGCGTCGGCGCATGCCCTGCTGGGTGTCCGGCAGGGTCCGGCCGGCACCCGGCGGGCGGGCCTCGTGCAGCGGTGCGGTCATGCCTGAAGTCGATCCTCGCTGTCTGCCGCCCGGCTCATGCGCGCGGTGTGGTCCGTGTCCCCCGCCGCAGCAGCGGGGCCGCGTCGGAGAGTACCCCGGTGATCCGGTCCAGCCTCTCCTGGTCCCGCTCCACGGCCTCCAGCACCGGGCCCGCGGCCGTGTTCCAGCGGCGGGCCACCGCGGCGGGGTCCTCGCCGGTGAGCAGCCCGGCGGCCTGGGCCGCGGCACCGAGGGCGACCAGTTCCCCGGCCTCCGGGACCTGGACCGGCCGTCCCGACAGCCGCCGTACGGTCTGCTGCCAGGCCGTACCCCGTGCCCCGCCGCCGATCAGGAGCAGCGGCGTGCTGCGGTCCGCGTCCTCGTCCAGGACCAGGTCAAGGGCGCCGAGCAGCGCGTGCACGGCACCGTCGTACGCGGCCTGCAGCAGCTGTCCGGCGGTCGTGTCGTGACGCAGGCCGTGCAGCAGACCCGAGGCGTTCGGCAGGTTCGGGGTGCGCTCGCCGTCCAGGTACGGCAGCAGGGTCACCGAGCCGCCGGACTCCACCGCCTCGCGGTCCCGGCCCAGCAGTGTCGCGACGCGGTCCACGGCGAGCGTGCAGTTCAGGGTGCAGGCCAGGGGCAGCCAGTCTCCGTGCGCGTCGGCGAACCCCGCCACCGTGCCGGTCGGATCGGCCGGGCGGTGCCTGGAGACGGCGTACACCGTGCCGGACGTGCCGAGGCTGAGTACCGGGGTGCCGGGCCGGAGGCCGAGGCCCAGTGCCGCCGCCGCGTTGTCGCCGGTGCCGGGGGCGACCAGCGTGCCCTTGGAGAACGGCAGGTCGTGGCTGTCGCGCACGGTGCCGGCCACCTCTCCGGGCCGCACCACCCGGGGCAGCAGCGCCGGGTCGAGACCGACGTGCGCGAGGGTCTCGGGGTCGTACGCCTCGGTGCCGGACGCCCACCAGCCGGTGCCGGACGCGTCGCCCCGGTCGGTCGTGCCCTGCCCGGTCAGGCGCTCGGTGAGGTAGTCGTGGGGGAGTCGTACCGCCTTCGTCGCGTGGACCGACTCCGGTTCGTTCTCGGCCAGCCAGGCCCACTTCGTGACCGTGAACGACGCGCCGGGCACGCTGCCGGTGCGTTCCGCCCAGGCCTTGGGACCACCCAGTTCCTCCACCAGCCGGCGGGCCTGCGGCGCCGAGCGCACGTCGTTCCACAGCAGTGCAGGGCGCACCGGCTCGCCCCGCTCGTCCAGGGTGACCAGGCCGTGCTGCTGGCCGCCGATCGACACGGCCGCCGCCTCGTGCGCCGCGTCACCGCACTGGTGCAGGGCCTCGCACAACGCGTCCCACCACTGACGCGGATCACTCTCGCGGCCCGCCCCGGAGGACACCGTGTGCGGCGCCTGGCCGCTCGCCACCACCTGGCCGGTGGCCGCGTCGACGACCAGTGCCTTCGTGGACTGGGTGGACGTGTCCACGCCGACGACGAGCGGACCCTCGGCTGCTGACATCGGGCTCTCCCTTTTCCGCGACATTCCGCGACTCGGCGGGACAAAGACATCTTGTCTCTTCCCAGAGGTGCGAGCGCATACTAATTTGTAAACGGCCATGACGAAATAGTCGAGCGCAGCAAGGAGCAACGGCATGAGCTACCAGCCCACCCCCGAGGACAGGTTCACCTTCGGCCTGTGGACCGTCGGCTGGCAGGGAAGGGACCCGTTCGGCGACGCCACCCGTCGTGCCCTCGACCCGGTCGAGACGGTGCAGCGCCTGGCCGCGCTGGGCGCCCACGGGGTGACCTTCCACGACGACGACCTGATCCCCTTCGGCTCCTCGGACGCCGAGCGCGAGTCGCACATCAAGCGGTTCCGGCAGGCCCTGGACGCCACGGGCATGACCGTCCCGATGGCCACGACCAACCTGTTCACCCACCCGGTCTTCAAGGACGGCGCGTTCACCGCCAACGACCGTGACGTGCGCCGGTACGCGCTGCGCAAGACGATCCGCAACATCGACCTGGCGGTCGAGCTGGGAGCGAAGACGTACGTCGCCTGGGGCGGCCGCGAGGGCGCGGAGTCCGGCGCCGCCAAGGACGTACGGGCCGCCCTGGACCGTATGAAGGAGGCCTTCGACCTCCTCGGTGAGTACGTCACCTCCCAGGGCTACGACCTGCGCTTCGCCATCGAGCCCAAGCCGAACGAGCCGCGCGGCGACATCCTGCTGCCCACCGTCGGCCACGCGCTGGCCTTCATCGAGCGCCTGGAGCGCCCCGAGCTGTACGGCGTCAACCCCGAGGTCGGGCACGAGCAGATGGCCGGCCTGAACTTCCCGCACGGCATCGCCCAGGCCCTGTGGGCGGGCAAGCTGTTCCACATCGACCTCAACGGACAGTCCGGCATCAAGTACGACCAGGACCTGCGGTTCGGCGCCGGTGACCTGCGGGCGGCGTTCTGGCTGGTCGACCTGCTGGAGAGCGCCGGCTACGACGGCCCCCGCCATTTCGACTTCAAGCCGCCGCGGACCGAGGACCTCGACGGCGTGTGGGCCTCGGCCGCGGGCTGCATGCGCAACTACCTCATCCTCAAGGAGCGCGCGGCGGCGTTCCGCGCGGACCCGGAGGTCCAGGAAGCCCTGCGCGCCTCGCTCCTGGACCAGCTGGCCCGGCCCACCGCCGCGGACGGCCTGCAGGCTCTGCTCGCCGACCGCGCGGCCTTCGAGGACTTCGACGTGGAGGCGGCGGCCGCGCGCGGGATGGCCTTCGAGCGTCTCGACCAGCTCGCCATGGACCACCTGCTGGGCGCTCGGGGCTGAACGCGAGGAGGGCCGGGGCGCGCGGCACTGCGCCACCACCCCGGCCCCTCCGTCAGTCCGCCGGCCGGACCGTCCCGGTCGGGAGCCTCACAGTCCCTCGGGCAGCCGGACGTACACGACGGTCGTCTTGATGCCGCTGTCGACAAGTCGCCCCTGCGCGTCGAAGGCGCCCGCGCCGTCGGTCATCCCGAAGTCGTTGTCGTTGACGAGGGCGAGCGTGTCGTGGTCCACACGCGCGATGCCCTCGACCTTCTGCTGCACCCCGTCGACCTTGTTCAGGTCGACCACGAGCCGCTTGTCCAGGACCGGCACGCCGGCGGACGCCGGATCGTCCAGCTGCTCCAGGGACGGCGAGGTCGTGTCGTCGTCCCAGGGACCGCCCAGAATGCTCGACCCCCGCCCCAGCCGGACCAGTTGCAGCCGGGACGCCTTGTCCGTGCGCTCCTCGACGAGCAGCCGGTCGCCGCCCACGGCCACCACGGAGGAGATCTTCAACTCGGAGGTGTCGTCCTCGCTGGGGTCGACCACGTCCACCGGGTCGAACCGGTAGGCGTACTCCGCGGTGACGGCCTGCTCGCGCGGCGAGAAGCGCAGCAGCCGCGTGGTGCGCGAGGCGTCCCCGGCGTCGGCGTCCGGCAGCGACAGCGGACTCTGCAGGGCCATCACCAGGTCACCGTCGGGAAGCTGCGCCAACCCTTCGAAACCCCGGTTGATCTTGCGGTGCAGGAAGATCGACGGCAGGGCCTCCACCACCGGGTAGTCCGTGCCCGTCAGGCCGAGCCCCTTGGGGACGTACCGGGTGAGCACCTGCCCGCGCGCGGAGACGTGGACGAGGGACGGGCCGTACTCGTCGACGAGCCAGAACGTGCCGTCCCCGGCCCGCACGATGCCTTCGGTGTCAAGGCCGTTCGCGTTGTAGGAGAGCGGCGTCTTCGCGTCGTAGGTGTACGGCGCCTCGTCGCGGCTCTGCTGGTCCGGCAGCCCGGTGACCGCCTTCCCGGCGGAGGTGGTCAGCGGGATCGCGTCGATGACCCGGACCTCGTCCCCACAGACCCGGATCCTCACGATCGCCGGATCGAATCCCGGTACCGGGAAGGTGCGGCGCTTCTTGCCGTCCACCTTGATCTGCCCGTTGGGGCCGCGGTCGGTCACCGTCCAGTACTCGCCCTCGCGGCCCGCCGGGTAGATGTCACTGCCGATCCCGCCGAGCTTGACCCCGTGGTCGTCGTCGACGCTGCCGGGCAGCAGCGCGTTGCTGAAAGCACCGAGCGGGATCTCGCCGAGCGTCGCCGTGCGCACGACACGAGCGTCCCGGGACGGCGTCGCCACGGCCGTTCCCGCGGCCACGAGGGCGGCGGCCAGGGCGAGGGGCAGGCCCGTGGCGACGGAACGGTGGACGCGGCGCCGGCCGGCGGGGTGCGGGGACATCGGGCCTCCTGGGCACAAGTTCGTTGACAGCGGCCAGATTTGAGCCCCGTGAGGAACGTGGTACGACCTCGGGGTGAACAACCGGCGGCGGCCGTTCGTCGGATCGCGGTGATTTCCTGGTGGCGGCCCGTCACACGTCCTCCGCGGCCTCCGGATCGGCGCCGAGCCGTGCCGCTGCCAGCGCCGTCGCCGGGTCATCGTCCGGGCCGCCCGCCGGCAGCCAGCAGCCGGCCTCATCGCGGTACGGCCACCAGCGCCCGTCGCGGCCGAGGCGCAGTTGGACTTCTTCGCCCCGGACGGTCCACCGGTTGGCGCTTCTGTGGAACGGGGGCCGCTCGTCCGTCTCCCAGGCAGTCTCGAGCGCCGCACGCGCGCGTGCCAGCGCCACCCCGTCCACCTGCCACTCCTCGTCGAGCACGGCCAGGGCTGCCGGACCCCCCACGCGCCAGGCGCGGACGGCCGCCGCCCATCCCTCACGGCCGCGCCCCGACCCCTCCGCGAGCCGCTCGACGACGGCGTCGCAGGGCGCTTCGCACGCGAGACGCACGGCGTCCTGGGCGGCGGTCAGGGACGTGCCGTCCCGCGGGCCCGGGCGGAGCAACTCCGCGAGGAGCCGGTAGGCCTCCACGGCGGTACGGCCCGCCAGGTGCTCCAGCGCCACGGGATCGATCCCGGGTGCCGGCGCCGTCCCGGCGGTGAGGGACGGCGGCGTGCCCGGCGCCTGCGGGAGACCCGGCAGCTCGGGCAGCGTAGGCAGGATGTCCCCGGCCGCCCAGGCCTCCGCAGCGTCCACGCCCGCGGCCCGAAAGGCGGAGGGCGCCGTGCTGCGCACATGCAGCTCCGCCAGGAACGCGTCCTTGGCGCGCCCGCGCAGCAGCAGAAGCAGAAACGGATCTTCATCGAGCAGTCGCGCCATCTGATGGCACAGCGCGGCGGTGTGCCCGCAGTGGTCCCACGTCCCGCAGCCGCACTCGGGCTCCAGATCACCCGGACCGGGCAGCAACTCGAGGCCGCCGACCGCGGCGTCCTCGACCAGCAGTGGGGGCAACTCCCCGTCGAGGAGCGCGGCCATGTGACCCGCCTGCTCCACGGTCACGTCCAGGAACCGTCCCCACTGCGCTTCGGACAGCTCCGGCACGAGGACGTCGGCCCGGTGGGCCGCGCCCCCGGGCTCGCGCACGACGGCGGTGACACGGCCCGGTCGCACGGTCACCGCGCCCACTCCGCCCACCCGCGCGAGCCGGCGGCCCGCCTTGACCGCCGCGCCGTCCAGCGCGCCGTCCTCCAGGGCGCGCAGCCAGGCGCGCCCCCACCAGCTCTGCGCGAATCCACGCCCGCGCGCGGGTGGCAACGCGGCGAAGGTGCGCCCCGTCTCCCGGTCTTGCTCGTCGCCGTGGCGGCTCATCGTGCCTCCCCGCGCAGTTCCACCAGTGCGGCCAGTTCCGCGTCCGACAGTTCCGTCAGCGCGGCCTCGCCGGTTCCCAGCACCGCCTCCGCCAACTCCCGTTTGCGGTCCAGCAGATCGGCGATGCGGTCCTCCAGGGTTCCCTCGGCGATCAGCCGGTGCACCTGCACCGGGCGGTTCTGCCCGATGCGGTACGCGCGGTCGGTGGCCTGGGCCTCGACCGCCGGATTCCACCAGCGGTCGTAGTGCACGACATGCTCGGCCCGGGTGAGGTTCAGACCCGTCCCGGCGGCCTTCAGGGACAGCAGGAAGACCGGTGCCTCGCCGTCCTGGAAACGCCGTACCAGCTCCTCGCGCGCGGCGACCGGAGTCCCGCCGTGCAGCAGCAGCGAGGGCACCCCACGGGTCGTCAGATGCCGTTCGAGCAGGCGGGCCATGCGCACGTACTGGGTGAAGACGAGTACCCCCGAACCCTCCGCGAGGATGGTGCCGAGGAGTTCGTCGAGCAGTTCCAGCTTGCCCGAACGCCCAGTGAGCCGGGGCTCGTCCTCCTTGAGGAACTGCGCCGGGTGGTTGCAGATCTGCTTCAGGCCGGTCAGCAACCCCACGATCAGGCCGCGGCGGCCCATGCCGTCGGCCGCCGCGATCCGGTCCAGCGTCTCGCGCACCAGCGCCTCGTACAGGCCCACCTGTTCCGGGGTGAGCGCCACCGGGTGATCGCTCTCGGTCTTCGGCGGCAGCTCGGGTGCGATGCCCGGGTCCGACTTGCGCCGTCGCAGCAGGAACGGCCGCACGAGCTTCGCCAGCCGCTGTGCGGCGAGATGGTCGAGTCCGCCCTCGACCGGTTGCGCATAGCGGGCACGGAAGGTGCCGAGGCGGCCGAGCAGGCCGGGGGTCGTCCAGTCCAGGATGGCCCACAGTTCGCTGAGGTTGTTCTCCACCGGGGTGCCGGTGAGCGCCACGCGCGCGCGTGCCCCGATGCGGCGCAGTGCCCGCGCGGTCGCCGAGTAGGGGTTCTTCACGTGCTGTGCCTCGTCGGCCACGACCAGGCCCCACGGCGGTGCGGCGAGCCGCTCGGCGTCCAGGCGCAGGGTGCCGTACGTCGTCAGGACGAACTCCCCGTCCCCGCCGGATCCGAGGGCGCGTCCGGGGCCATGGAACCTGCGCACCGGCACACCGGGAGCGAACCGTTCGATCTCGCGCTGCCAGTTGCCGAGCAGGGAGGCCGGGCAGACGACGAGCGTGGGACCGGCGGTCGAGGCGTCCGTCTGCCGGTGCAGATGCAGCGCGATCAACGTGACCGTCTTGCCGAGGCCCATGTCGTCGGCCAGGCAGCCGCCCAGGCCGAGGGAGGTCATGTCGGCCAGCCAGTCGAGTCCGCGGAGTTGATAGTCGCGCAGCGTGGCGGCCAGCCCGGGCGGCTGACCGACGGTGCGTGCGGTCCGAGGGTCCGTGAGGCGCTCCCGGAGCCGTTCCAGCCACCCCGACGCGCGTACGTCGACCTGGTGGCCGTCGACCTCCGCCGACCCCGTCAGAGCGGCGGACAACGCCTCGACCGCGGCGAGGGCGCGGCCCCGGCGGGTGCGGGCGTGGTGCGCCTGCCGGGGGTCGATCAGGACCCAGCCGTCGCGCAGCCGCACCAGGGGGCGCTCGGCCTCCGCGAGCCGGTCCAGTTCCTCCCGGGACAGCTCACGCCCGCCCAGCGCGAACCACCAGCCGAACGAGACCGTGGCGTCCGAGGAGAGCATCGACGAGGGTGCCGCGGCCGCGTCCTGTGGGGCGGCCGCCGCGTCCTCCGGCGGGCCGACGGTGGCGTGCATCGTGAGGTCGCGTGACAGGCTCCGCGGCCAGTGCACGTCGACTCCCGCCGCGGTCAGGGCCCGCGCGCCCGCTCCGAGGAGTTCGGCGATCTCGTCGTCTGCGAGCTCCAGGGCGTCGGGTACGGCGGCGGAGAGCAGCGGAGTGAGGGGCGGCCAGGCGTGGACGGCACGTCGCAGTGCCAGCAACGCCTCGGCACGCGCGCGTGGACCGACCGCTTCCGGCGCGGCTCCCGTGCCGGTCCACAGGGTGGCGGCGTCGAGGACGTTGGCCGTCCCGCTCACGCCGTGCACCTGCAGCACCGCACGGTACCGCACGGAAGCGTCGTCCCGCTGTACGGCGCCGTCGGGACCGTCCCCCAGACCGGAGACCTCCACGCGCAGCGACAGCCGCACCCCGGCGTCATGGCGGGCGGCGATGTCGTCGGCCCACGCGCGCAGGGCGGGCAACCGCTGCGGCTCGGGCACCGCGTAGGCGGGGCCCCCGGTCACCGACGCGGCGGCGGGGGACCGCGGGAGCACGTCGGCGACCGCGTCCAGGAAGGCGTGCAGCAGCCGCTCGGGGGCCGGCAGCCGGGGTGCTCCGGCGGTCGCGAGCGGTAGCGCGTGGGCCTCCGGGGGCATGGCGGCGGCGAGTTCACGGATCAGCTCCGTGTCCCGCGCGGACAGCGGGCCCACCCGCCAGGTGTCGTGATCGCCGGGGGAGAGACCCGGCAGCAGGAGGCCACGCGCCAGGAAGTGCAGGGCCAGGTGGCAGGCTGCAGCCCAGAAGCCGGCCGAGCGGTGCCGGTGCCGCAGCGCACGCGCGTGGGAGAGCAACGGCAGGGCGCGGTGCACGGGCAGCAGAAGTACCGGCGTACGGACCGGCTCGACGCCGCCGTCCGCCGAGGGCACCAGGAGGTCCAGCTCCGCCGGGGAGCCGTCGGCCACGACGGGCGGTGCCTCGCCGTCCGGTCGCCAGAAGGCGAACCGGCCCTTGCGAGCCGGGTCGGACGGCAGGAACAGGGCGTGGCATCCGGCCAGTTCGGAGAGCTGGGAGGGTGAGGGCGTGGGAGAGGTCTGCACAGCGCTGCCGTACTCCTCAAATTTGACTACTGGGGTCGGGGTCGCCGAGGGTACCCCACGTCGAGGGCGAGCCCGGCAGGTTGGCGGTCGTGATCCGGGCCACTTCACAATGTGTTCGAGTCCTGGCCATGGTTCGCTGCGCACGAGGAGTGCTATCACGGTCTTGTGCGGTGAGGGTGAGCCGGCCGAGCCGGCCCTTAGGGGCGAGCCTCAGGGATGTCTCAGGGGCGGGCCTGGAACCGCCGGCGGCTGGGGGCCGTTTTCACAGCAGAGGGCGGCAACGGCCGCGGAGGAGGCGACGCTCATGTCCAACAACGCGAAGATCGCCGTCGGAGGTGTGGCGGTCGGGCTGATCCTGCTGATCTGGCTGCCCTGGTGGGTGTCGTTCCTGATCGTGGTCGGGGTCCCGGTGGCGGCCTATCTGGCACTGGACCCCTCGCAGCGGCGCAGGCTCCGCAGGATCACCCGCAAAGAGCTCGGCCGCTGAGGGGGCGGCGGAGGCCGCAGAGGGCCCGTGCGGGCCGCTGACGTCCTGCCGGGCAGGGGAGCGGCCCGGGCCCGCCGCCCGAGTCGTGCGTCGTCGGCGGCGCCTCGGTGTCGGCCCTGTGCCGGCAGGCCTCAGATGGGCCGTACGGCCATCTTGTCGAGTGCCTCCAGCAGGCCCGGCAGCTCGGGCCCACGGCCCACCGGCAGGACCTCGCCGGGCTCTTCGTCGAGCAGCACGAAGGCGATGTCGTCGGTGCGGGCCACGATCGACCAGCCGGGGCCGTCGGCCCGCAGCGTGCGGGCGTCCCCGGGGGCGAACGACGAGCGCACCCGGCCGAGCGGTGGCGGCGAGTCGACATAGGCACGCGCCTCCGCGAGCACCCGCCTGACGCCCCGGTGGCCGCCCTGAGGCCGGTGTTCCTCGCCCCCCGGCGACGACACCTCGGTCTTCTCCTGCCCCTCCGGCTCCTCCCGTCCGTCCCGCGCCGAGAATTTCTCGTCGCTGATCTGCTCCCGCCACGCTGCCCACTGCAGCGCTATCTCGTCCGCGCCCAGGCGGCGCTGGGCAGGCCCCCAGTGGCTGGTGTCGGGCGGGCTCAGCGCAGGCCGGTCCGCCACCTCGGGATCCGGGTCGTGCGGGGCGGGGACATCGGGCGCCGCGACAGCGACGGCCAGCGGCCACCCCGGCAGGGCGGTCACGACCGCGCGCTCGTCCGGCGACAGCTCGTACTCCATGCCGCAGTCCCAGGACGCGATCGCCACGGCGACGAGCGAGACGTCGTCGATGACGACCGTCCAGCGGGCGCCGACGCCGTCCTGGCCCAGCACCAGGCCGTACCCGTCGGCGACGGGCACCAGTCCCAGCGCGGCACACGCCTCCGGATAGTCGTCGCCCAGAACGCTCGGAAACTGTGCCGGCGTCAGCAACACCGCCGTCAGTACGTACAGCGCATCGTCCGCGGCGGCGACGGCCTCCTCGTCGGCTTCGGCCATCCCTGCCTCCCCAGTGGTTCGTCCAACGGCGCGCACCCTAGTGCGAGCGGAAGCCGCTTGTCACGACTCCTCACACACGCGGACCTGCAGGTTTCCGCCTGGACGGGGGCGAAACGACCACGACGCACGCAAGGTCTCCTCAATCCGAGGGCAGCCCGAGCAGGTCGCGGGCCACCGTCGCGGGCGACTCGTCGCGCTCCCGCGCCAGCGCGACCACCGCACGGCAGGCGAGCTCGCTCACCCCGAACGACAGCGCCTCCGGCGACACCCAGGCGGCGGCCTCCTCGATCCGGTCCTGATCGTCCTCGGCACGGGCCACGACATAGGTGGCCGCCGCTTCGAACAAATTGTGCGCACGCCTCTCCCGGGCACCCGCCGGCTGTGCGGTCGTCGAGGTGCGGAGCCTGGCGGCGTACTTGTGTATCCGGCCGAACACGCGGACCATCCTTCCCCCGAGCGGGGTCATCGTCGTTCGTTCATCTGCTTACCTTCAACCTAGAGTTGGACTTTCCGTGGCAGAAGGGGGAAGGCGCGGTGAAGCGCCGCGAGTTCGGCTCCCCCTACGACCGGGGCCGGCCGGCCCGGCCCTCAAGTGATGCGAGGGTCTCGCGCAGCCAGGCCAGTTCGGCCCGGCTGGTGGCGCGCGCGATGGTGAGGACTCCGCGGCGGAACGGGTCGTCCAGTTCCTCCGCGCGCAGCGGCCGGTCGCCGTCGTAGAAGAAGCTCGCAGGCTCCTCCAGGAAGGCCAGCCTGCGGCGCAGTACGGCCGCCTGGGCGGCGGGGTCCTCCAGATGCCGCAGGAACGCGAGCAGGGTGAACCAGTTGTTCTCGTCGGTGATCTCGCGCTGCGCGGGCTCGGCGAGCCGGCGCTTCAACTCGCGCCCGCCCTCCTCGGTCAGCCTCAGTACGTGGCGCGGCGCCGCCACCGCGCCGGGCTCGGTGGCCCTGACCAGGAGCCCCGCCTTCTCCAGCCGTTTGATCGCCGGGTACAGCGTGCTCTCGGCGACGGGCCGCACATGGCCGGTGAGCGCGGCGATGTGCCGGCGCAGGACGTATCCGTGCAGTGGGGCGTCGTAGAGGAAACCGAGGATGGCGAGTTCGAGCACGGCCGCATTCTTGCGCAGGGCGCTGTACCTCGCCACTTCCATACTCTCTTTCAGCTATACCTCGTTCCCGATGTATAGTCCTGAACGTCACAGAACGCTGGGGAGGGCACCGTGAAGCAGGCCGTGTTCGACAACGAGGGAAGCCGGATCCGCTGGACCGAGGCACCGGGGGCGGAGCCGGCGCGGGTGTATCTGCACGGACTCGGCTCGATGTCCGCCGTCTACCACGCGCACATCGCGGCCCGCCCCGAACTCGCGGGTCGGCGCAGCCTGTTCGTCGACCTGCCGGGACATGGCATCAGCGACCGGCCCGGCGGCTTCGGATACACGCTCGAGCAGCATGCCGACGCGGTGGCCGCCGCGCTGGACGAAGCCGGAGTCCGCGGCGCCGAATTCATCGCGCACAGCATGGGCGGCGCCGTGGCCGTCGTCCTCGCCCACCGGCGGCCCGACCTCGCCTCCCGGCTGGTCCTCGTGGAGGCCAACCTGGACGCCTTCCCGCCACGCACCGCGGCCAGCAGTGGAATCGCCGCCCATGGCGAGGACGAATTCGTCGAGGAGCAGTACGCGCGCGTGCTGGAGACCGTCGGCCCGCTGTGGGCGGCCACCATGCGGCTGGCCGACCCGCGTGCCCTGCACCGCAGCGCCGTCGGCCTGCGCCGGGGCTCGGATCCTGTGATGCGCACGCTCCTGGAAAAGCTGCCCGTCGACCGGGTCTACCTTCAGGGCGAGCACAGTGGCGAACTGGCAGGCCGCGAAGGCCTGGAAGCCGCCGGGGTGCGCGTGATCACGGTGCCTGGCGCCGGGCACAACGTCATGTTCGACAATCCCGACGCCTTCGCGGCGGCCGTCGCCGGAACGGACTGACCCGCCCGGCCCTCACAGGCGCGACGTTCAGCCCTCGCGCCCCGCCAGGGCGAGGAAGCGGCCGTCCTCGTCGACGTACGACGACATGCTCCATCCCGAACGGGCGAGCAGCGGGCCGAGGTTGGCCTCGGCGCGCAGGTCGTCCGGGGTGACCTGGCGGCCCTGACGTGCCGCCAGGGCCGCGCGCCCGATGGGGTGGAACAGTGCGAGCGTGCCGCCGGGCCGCACCACGCGGGCCAGTTCCCTCAGGTTCCGCTCGGGGCGCGGCAGATGGGCGATCAGACCGGCCGCGAACACCGCGTCCAGGGTTGCGGACCGCAGCGGCAGGGCGGCGACATCCGTGAGCAGCAGCCGACCGTGCCGGTCCCGGCCCGCCCGTACGGCGGCCTCGAGCATCGCCGGCGTCAGATCGGCGCCCAGCACCACCCCGGACGCGCCCACGGCGGCCCGCAGCGGCGGCAGCGCGCGTCCCGTGCCGCAGCCCGCATCCAGTACCCGGTCGCCGGGCCGCAGTCCGAGATCGGTCACGGCGGCCGCGTAGGCGGGACCGTCGTCGGGGAACCGGCTGTCCCAGTCGGCCGCACGAGCGCTGAAGAACTCCTGGACATGTGTGTGGTCGTCGCTCATGTTCCGCATGATTCCTCACCGTCGCGGGGGATGTGTAGGCGCACATGTTCGGGCCGGACTCGATCGTTCCGTCGCATCCGGATGTCATATTCCAACAGCTTTCGAAATGCGCCCCCTTTGTGCACCCGTGCCCCCCTAGCGTCCCTTGGCCATGGGACACCTGGACCACGCCGCCTTCGGCTGGCTGACCCCCGCGCTGTCGTACGTCATGGCCTGCATAGGCGCCGCGCTCGGACTGCGCTGCACCGTCCGCGCGCTCGGTACCACCGGCCGCTCACGCCGCAACTGGCTCATCACCGCGGCCTCCGCCATCGGAACGGGCATCTGGACCATGCACTTCGTTGCCATGCTCGGCTTCCGCGTCACCGGCACCGACATCCGCTACGACGTGCCGCTGACCATCCTCAGCCTCCTCGTCGCCATGGTCGTGGTGTGCGCCGGCGTCTTCGCCGTCGGCTACAGCCGTGACCGCAACCGGGCGCTCCTCCTCGGCGGACTCACCACCGGGTTGGGCGTCGCCAGCATGCACTACCTGGGCATGGCGGCGGTCCGGCTGCACGGCGACATCAGGTACGACCCCGTCCTTGTCGGGGTGTCCGTGCTGATCGCCGTCGTGGCGGCGACCGCCGCCCTGTGGGCAGGCTTGAACATCAAGTCACCCCTCGCGGTCACCGTCGCCTCCCTCGTCATGGGAGCGGCCGTCAGCAGCATGCACTACACCGGGATGTTCGCGGTGAGCGTGCATGTGGAGCCCTCCGGCGAAACCCTGCCCGGGGCCACGGCGATGCAGTTCATCTTCCCCCTCGCCGTCGGTCTCGGGTCCTACCTGTTCATCACCTCGGCCTTCGTCGCCCTCTCACCGACGGCCGACGAGCGAGCGGCATCCGCCTCCGCCCAGCGCGCCGTCGAGAGCATCGCCCGCTAGCGGAAGCCGGCCCGAGCGCCCCGACCCGAACGAGGAGGCCATGCGCCCACCCCGTACGACCCCGAACGCCGGCACCCCGGCGCACCCGCCGCGCGGCCGCCGCGCACACGCCGCACCTCCCGCCGACGAGCGCACCGAGCGCCCGCTCGGTACACCAACGGTCAAGGCACGCACGCGTGCGGGCCGCCGGCACCTGCGCCCCAGGACCGTGCGCGCCAAGGTGGTCAGCCTGCTCATGGTGCCCGTCGTCTCCTTGCTCGCCCTGTGGGCGTACGCCACCGTCACCACCGCCCAGGACGTCGCCCGGCTACGCCAGTCCCAGCGGGTCGACGCCGAACTGCGCACCCCGGTGGCCGCGGCCGTCGCCGCCCTCCAGGCCGAGCGCACCGCGGCCGTGCGCTGTGCCACCGCGCCCGGCCCGGGCGACGCCGACGACCTGCAGAGCCTGGCCGCGCGCAGCGACCGGGCCGTGGCCAAGCTGCGCCTCGGCGGCAACAACACCGTCGCCGACAGCGAGGAACTGCCGGCCGGGGTCTCCGGGCGTCTCGCCGCCTTCGTCACCGGTGCCGAGCATCTGCACGCACTGCGTACGGCCGTACTGGACCACAAGGCCGGCTGGGAGACGGTGTACGGGCAGTACACCAAGACCATCGGCACGGCCTTCGCCGTGGACGGAGCCCTGTCCGGCATCCAGCAGGCCGACGTCGGCTCGGACGCGCGCGTGCTGCTCGAATTCGGCCGGGCCGCCGAGGCGCTGGCCCAGGAGGACTCCCTCGTCGCCGGTGTACGGACCACCGGGCAGCTACAGGGTGAGCGGCTACGGCTGTTCGGCGCCGCCGTCGGCGCGCGCCGCACCCTCACCGAGGCGGCCGTCGCCGATCTGCCCGACGCCCAGCGCGCCGCCTGGCGGGACCTGGCCGACAGCGCCTCCTACAGCGCACTCGGAGCCGCCGAGGACAAGGTCCTCGACGCCGTGCCCGGCGCCAAGGCGTCCGACGCGGCATCGCAGGCCTCCTGGAACACCGCCCGCACGCGCGTGCAGGACGCGATGCGGGGCATCGCGACGGACACGGGCCGGGCCGTCGCGGGCCATGCCGACCCGTTCACGCGCGGGCTGCTCAGTCCCGCGGGTGCCGCCGTACTCCTCGGCCTGGCCGCCGTCGCCGCCTCGCTCGTCATCTCCGTGCGCATCGGACGTGGCCTCGTGGTCGAACTCGTGAGCCTGCGCAACGACGCCCTGGAGATCGCCCGCCGCAAACTCCCCGAAGCGATGCGCAGACTGCGCGCCGGCGAGGAGATCGACATCCAGGCGGAGGCGCCCGCCGGACCACCCGCCGAGGACGAGGCGGCCCAGGTCTCGGAAGCCCTGACCTCCGTCCACCGCGCCGCCCTGCACGCCGCCGTGGAACGCGCCGAGCTCGCCAGCGGCATCTCCGGCGTCTTCGTCAACCTGGCCCGCCGCAGCCAGGTGCTGGTCCACCGTCAGCTCAGCCTCCTGGACAGCATGGAGCGCCGTTCCGACGACCCCAACGAGCTGAGCGATCTGTTCCGCCTGGACCACCTCACCACGCGCATGCGGCGGCATGCGGAGAGCCTGATCATCCTCTCCGGTGCCGCGCCCGGCCGGGCCTGGCGCATGCCGGTGTCCCTGACCAACGTCGTACGCGCCGCCGTGTCCGAAGTGGAGGACTACGCGCGTGTGGAGGTGCGCCAGCTCCCGGAGGCCCAGGTCATCGGCGCCGCCGTCGCCGACCTCACCCATCTGCTCGCAGAACTCGTGGAGAACGCCGCACAGTTCTCACCGCCCCACACGCGCGTGCGCGTGACCGGCGAACCCGTCGGCAACGGCTACGCCCTGGAGATCGAGGACCGGGGCCTCGGCATGGGCGCCGAGACCCTCGCGAAGGCCAACCGTCGCATACAGCAGTCCGAGGCCCTCGACCTGTTCGACAGCGACCGGCTCGGGCTCTTCGTGGTCAGCCGGCTCGCCTCCCGGCACGACGTCAGGGTGCACCTGCGCACCTCCCCCTACGGAGGCACCACCGCCGTCGTCCTGCTGCCCACGGCCCTGCTGCACGCCGGTGCGCCGGAACGCCCCTCGGCGCAAGCCGAGCAGGCCCCGCACGAGCAGGAACGCCACCACGCACGCGTGCCCGGCACGAGCCGGCGCCAGGAGACCGTGGCGGCACGGTCGGACCGGCCCGCCCTCGCGGTCACCGCTCCCGGTCCCCACGGCGCCGCCGACGAGCCGGCCCCGCACACGACAGTCGTCGAGCCGGGACCGCACGGAACGGCCCCCGAAACCCCGCCCACCGGAGTCACCCCGCTGAGGCTGCACCGGCCGCCGAACGACTCCGAGACCTCCGAAGACCTGCCCCGCCGCGTGCGTCAGGCGAGCCTTGCCCCCCAGCTCCGGCAGCAGCGCCACCAGGCTCCGGAACCGGAGGCCGCGCGGCACGGCGACGAACGGCGCACCCCCGAACTGGTACGGGACCGCATGGCGGCCTACCGCGACGGCTGGGCGCGGGGCGGTGGCAGACAGCCCGGACGCGGCGCCGCCCCGGGACCCGAAACGCGCAGTGACAGCAGCGAAGGAGACCCGGCATGATCCAGGACCCGAACACGAGGGCCGGCCAGCGCTCCGGCGAACTGGACTGGTTGCTCGACGACCTGGTGATGCGCGTCAGCGAGGTACGGCACGCCGTCGTGCTCTCCAACGACGGACTGGCCGTCGGCGCCTCCACCGGCCTCGCGCGGGAGGACGCCGAGCACCTCGCCGCCGTCGCGTCCGGTTTCAACAGCCTCGCCAAGGGCACGGGACGGCATTTCGGAGCGGGCGGCGTGCGCCAGACCATGGTCGAGATGGACGACGCGTTCCTCTTCGTGGCCGCCGCCGGCGACGGTTCCTGCCTCGCCGTCCTCACCGCCGTCACCGTCGACATCGGACTGGTCGCCTACGAGATGGCGCGCCTGGTCAAGCGGGTCGGCGAGCACCTCTACACGGCACCGCGCGTCGCCGCACAGCCACCCGCTGCCGGATGACACCGAAAAGGCGACACCGATGACCGAGAACGAGAGCGGCGGCCCATGGGAGCCGGGAAGCCAGTGGTACGACGGCGAAGCCGGACCGCTGGTGCGCCCCTACGCGATGACGGGCGGGCGCACCCAGCCGGGGCCCACCGGGGTGCGCTTCGACCTGATCGCACTGGTCACCCTCGACCCCGGGGCAGCGGCGCTCGACGATGCCCCGCTCGGTCCCGAACACCGGACCCTGATCGAGCTCTGCCGCACGGAGACGCAGTCCGTCGCCGAACTCGCCGCGGACGCCGACCTTCCCGTCGGCGTCGTCAGGGTGCTCCTCGGCGACCTCCTGGAACTCGGCTGTGTGGTCATCAGCCGTCCCGTGCCGCCGGCGCACCTGCCCGACGAGCGGATTCTGCGCGAGGTCATCGCGGGATTGCGAGCTCTGTAGATGGACGTTCCGAAGGCGCCGTACGCCGCGTCGCATGCCGATCCGTACGTGTCGCTCCCCGATCCGCACGTGTTGCGCCGCCGACCGGGCGCAAGTCGGTCACATCAGGTGCACTTCGGTCCAACCGCCCGGAGACGCCGTTCCGTTGTCATGATGCTGACCTCACGCCCGCAGCAGGCGGACGCCGACCGCAGCCGGCCCACCCGAGAGAAGTGATCATGGTCACCGAGCACTCCGACGCCGTCGGCGACACCTCCGCCCTGGCACTGAAGATACTGGTCGCCGGGGGCTTCGGCGTCGGCAAGACGACCCTGGTCGGGGCCGTCAGCGAGATCCGGCCGCTGCGCACCGAGGAACTTCTCAGCGAGGCCGGGCAGTTGGTGGACGACACCGACGGGGTGGACCAGAAGGTCACCACCACCGTCGCCATGGACTTCGGGCGCATCACCATCCGCTCCGGTCTGTCCCTCTACCTCTTCGGCACCCCGGGACAGGACCGCTTCTGGTTCCTCTGGGACGAACTCTCCCAGGGCGCCCTCGGAGCCGTCGTCCTCGCGGACACCAGGCGCCTGGAGGACTGCTTCCCCGCGGTCGACTACTTCGAGCACCGGCGCATCCCGTTCGTGGTCGCCGTCAACTGCTTCGCGGGAGCCCGCACCTACGGCGCACACGACGTCTCCCGCGCCCTCGATCTCGACCGCGGCACACCCGTGGTCCTGTGCGACGCGCGCGACCGGGACTCCGGCAAGGAGGTGCTGATCCGGCTCGTCGAGTACGCCGGGCGGATGCACACCGCCCGGCTCCTGGACTCGGTCGGCTGAGCGCGCCGTCAGGCCGCCAGATCCTTCACCGCGACCACCTGGTCGATGGGCGCCCGGACCAGCAGCTCACCCGGAACGCCGTTGCGGGCACCGTACTCCTCGGCGCGGTCCTCGCCCATGTACCGGGCGGCGATCCGGGTGGCCCAGTGACGCACCTGGTCCAAATCCTCCGACAGCCTGGCCCGGCCGTTCAGCACCACGAAGTGGAACGGCGGCCGATCGTCGTCCACACAGAGGGCGATCCGTCCGTCACGGGCGAGATTGCGCCCTTTCACGGTGTCTTTGCCTGTGTTGAAGACCAGCTCGTCGCCGTCCAGCAGGAACCAGATCGGGGCCACATGAGGGCTCCCATCGGCGCGAACGGTGGACAGCTTGCCGGTCCGGGTGCCGTCGGTGACGAACGCCCGCCATTCCTCGTCGGTCATCTTCTGTGCCATGAGCCCATCCTGCTTGCCCGCACGCCGGTCGTGGGGAAGGCTGGCTGGGAGTTCCTCCAGCCAGGGGGAGACATCGCACGGGGAGAGGGAAATGGCGCAGAACCAGGGACTCGGCTGGCTCCTGGACGACCTGACCGAGCGCGTGGACCACGTGCGGCACGCACTGGTCCTGTCGAACGACGGACTCGTCACGGGTGCGAGCACGGGCCTACGCCGTGAGGACGCCGAGCATCTGGCCGCCGTGGCGTCCGGGCTGCACAGCCTGGCCAAGGGGTCGGGACGCCACTTCGGCGCGGGCCGGGTACGCCAGACCATGATCGAGTACGACGACGCCGTGCTGTTCGTGACGGCGGCGGGCACCGGCAGCTGCCTGTGCGTACTCAGCGGAGCGGAAGCCGACATCGGCCAGATCGCCTACGAGATGACCCTGCTCGTGAACCGGGTCGGCGAACACCTCGGCGTCGACGCGAGGCAGCCCGAGCGAACCCCCATCGTAGACGTCTGACCTGCAACTTCTCCTTCCTCTGCGGAGTTGTCCACAGGCTCGCCACGGTCGGCGCCACATTGGCTACGGTGTGTGCACGGCGAACGCGCAGGGCGTGAGCCGACGACTCCACGGGGGAGTACGACCATGTCGCCAAGCACCTTCAGCCCACCCCGGCCCGCCACCTGCAGCCCGAGCCGGGCCGCAAGGGAACTGGGCCTCAAACGAGGCGAGTTCGACCTCGCCGTGCATCTCGGCCACATCCGGACCGTGCCCGACGAGGGCGGGGGAGGAGGCCGCAGGGTGGAGCGCGCGGAGATCGACCGCCTGAGCGCGCGGGAGGACTGCGCGGAAACCCTGCGCGAGCGCGTGCGGGTGGTGGGGACCACCGAGGGCGCCGGCCTCATGGAGATCCCTGTCGGCCGGTTCACCCGACTCGCCCGTCTGGGCCTGCTCGTGCCGGTGAAGTGGCACCTGACCCGCTACCGCACCGTGGTCTGGCTCCATCTGGCCGAAGACCTGCGTACCTTCGCCTCGGACACCGCGAACGCACACCTCCTCCAAGGGCGTACACCCGAGACTCTGCGCGGTCAGCTGGCGGCCGGAGTGGACCTGCGCGCCCGCAACTGGCGAGGCCGCCACCTCGGGTTCCTACTGCGCCTGGCCGGGGAGGAGCCATGGGCCCGGGCCGGAGCCGTGGCGGCCTTCCTCTCGCCCGTCGAGATCGCCGACCTCGTCAAGGACCCTTGTGAGCGTGCCCGTCTGAACCGGTTCCGGCCCGCATTGCCCGGACACGGCACCCCGGGATCGCCCGCGGCGCACCGGGCCGAGCGGATCACGACGGCGCAGGACGCGGACGAGATCGAGTGGCTGCGCAGCGACCTGGCCCACATGCTCGAGGAGGCCCGCGCCTTCTCACCGGCCCCTCGCCGTGCCGCCCGCCCTGCCGCGCCGGTCCTGAGGGCGGTCGCACGACCCATCCCGCCCATGACCCGCACGGTCACGCGAGCTGTGGAGCAGACTGTGCCGCCGCGGTCGGATCCCGGGGCGGAGCCCGGACCGGCCGAGCCGGACAGCGGTACCGGGCCTGCAGCTCACCACCGACCGTCCACCGAAGAACCCGTCTCCGCCTCGCTCGGCGCGACTGGGAAAGCCGACCTGTTGGTGCTGGGCTCACGTGGCCCAGGCGCCGTAGCCGGACTCCTGGTCGGGTCCGCCCCCACAGGCAGTCGTGGCCGGCAGCCGACGGCCCGTCGTCCTCGTGCGGGACAGCCTGCGCCCACGCCTTCTGACTACTGCACGGCGGCGGGAAGCCATGGGCGGACAACAGGGCCGACCGGCCCTGGCCCCTCGGCCCGACAAGGGAAAGCATCTCTGTACGGAGGGGAGGGCCGATTCCATCCATGAGCGGACTCGGTACGGAGCGCGGAACCAGGGAGCAGTTTGATGGCGGACAGTGAGCAGCCCGGCGTCGACAACCCGATTCGGGTCTTTCTGCTGGACGACCACGAGGTCGTACGGCGCGGGGTCCGCGACCTGCTGAACGACGAGCCGGACATAGAGGTGATCGGCGAGGCCGGCACGGTGGAGCAGGCGCTGGTGCGTGTCCCCGCGTTGCGCCCACAGGTGGCCGTGCTCGACGTCCGTCTGCCCGACGGCGACGGCGTGACCGTGTGCCGGGATCTGCGCTCCCGCATGCCGGAGCTGGCCTGCCTCATGCTGACCTCCTTCGATGACGAGGAGGCACTGCTCGACTCGATCATGGCGGGCGCCTCCGGATACGTCCTGAAGCAGATCCAGGGCTCGGACCTGGTGTCCGCCGTGCGCACCGTGGCAGGAGGCCAGTCCCTCCTCGATGCCAGCGCCACCACCAAACTGATGGCCCGGTTGCGCGGCGGCCAGCGGGAGGAGCAGCAGCCCGACGGACTGCAGGGCCTGACCGAGCGGGAGCGGGAGATCCTGGCTCTGATCGGCGAGGGTCTGACCAACCGCCAGATCGGCCAGCGACTGTACCTGGCGGAGAAGACGGTGAAGAATCACATCTCCCGTCTGCTGGCCAAGCTCGGCGTCGAGCGCCGTATCCAGGCCGCCGTCATCGCCACCCAGGTCCAGGACCGGCAGCGGCAGGAAGGGCACTGAACCGGGGCCGCCGGGACTCCACGTCGACCGCGCCCTCGACGGCACGGACCAGGCGCGCAGTCACCGGGCCAGGGACGTGTCCCGGGCGTGGCCGACGGGCCTCACGACGCCGTTGCACACTTCCACCTCCACGGCTGACACCGGCGCAGGGAAGAGATGCGCCACGACCTCCCGCCGGATCCTCGGCGATCTCCTCATCGTCCCGCGGGAACACCTTGAGCAGGCCCGCGCGGCTGACGATGCCCGCTTCCAGCGGTGGCCACGGTGCCGACGAGAACTTCGGCCTCGGCCGGGGCCTGCTGACCACCGTCCACGGCTACACCAACGACCAGTCCCTGCTCGACGGCCCCCGCAAGGACCTGCGGCGCGCCCGCTCGCCAGCCTTGAGCATGCGCGCCGGACGGGATCGCCGTCCGGGGGTCCGCTGCGCGGCATCCTGCGCGTCTCGACGGCGCGCATCGTCTCCCCACGACGTCATCGGCGACCCGGCCTCCTGCGCGTGCTCACACTTTGAGGCTGAACCACGTCGTCTTCCCCTCGTCGGTGGGACGCACGCCCCAGTCGTCGGCGAGGGCACGGACGAGCAGCAGGCCGCGCCCGGACTCGTCGTCCTCCGCCGCGAGGCGCGGCTGGGGGAGGTGGGGGCTGCGGTCGCTGATCTCCACGGTGAGATCGGTGTCCGTACGGCACACGTGCACCCCGATGGGGCCCTGGGCGTGCTGCACGGCATTGGTGAGGATCTCGGAGAGCAGCAGGAGCGCGTCGTCGGGCGTGCCGCCGCAGTTCCAGGTGCTCAGTGCCTTGGCGAGGAAGTCTCGGCCCGCCGGCACCGAGGCGGGCGTGGCGGGCAGGTCCGTGGTGGCCGTGGCCAGCGGAGCCGCGGGGAGCTGCGTCAGCAGCAGCGTCACGTCGTCGTGGCCGTCCGCGTCGGGCAGCAGCGTCGTCAGGACATGGTCGGCGGCGCTCTCCAGGTCGGGCACCGCGGTCGGGAGATCGTCCAGGGTGGCGACGAGCTGGGTGAGCTTGTCCTCGATATCGGTTCCGGGCGTTTCTATCAGACCGTCGGTGTAGAGCACGAGTGTGGCGCCCGGCTCGATGGTGCTGCAACCCTGCTCGTAGATCACCCCGCCGACGCCGAGGGGGGCGTTCACCGGTGCGGCCAGCGTCCCGGTCGGAGCGCCGGGGACGGCGACGAGAACCGGCAGGTGGCCGGCGGAACACACGGTCACCTCCCCCGTGTCGGCGGCGATGACCAGATAGCAGCAGGTGACCAGCTGGTCGGGGACGTCCAGATCGGCGACGACGGTGTCCATCGCCTGCATCAGTTGCCGCGGCTGCAGCCCCGTCTTGGCCAACGCGTGGGCCGCCGAGCGAAGTTGCCCCATGACGGCGGCGGCCTCGAGACCCCGGCCCATCACATCACCGATCAGCACACCCACCCGGCCGGCGCCCAGCGGGATCAGGTCGAACCAGTCACCGCCGACACCGGCCCCCTGGGTCGCGGGCCGGTAGCGGCTAGCGGTGGCGAGGCCGGGGATGGCCGGCGGCGTACCCATCAGACTGCGCTGCAGCGTCAGGGCGATGTGCCGCTGCTGCTCGTACAGCTCCGTCAATTCCGCCTCGGCGCGCTTGCGGTCGCTGATGTCCCGGACGATCGCGCACGCCCCCACGACCGAGCCGTCCGCCGCCCGGGTCGGCCACAGGGTGACGTCGACGTCCAGCAGCCCTCCGGAGCGGGTCAGCCGCAACGCCTCGAAGTGCTCGACCTTCTCCCCCCGGCGCAGCCGTTCCAGGAGCGCGGTGATCTCGTTCTTCCTCGCGGACGGCGCCAGCACCGACACGTGCCGTCCCAGGACCTCGTCCGCCGTGAACCCGTACAACCGCTGCGCCGCGGCGTTCCAGTACGTGATGCGGCCGTCCAGGGTCTTCGCGAGGATCGCGTCCTGGGAGGATTCGACCAGCGCGGCGAGCTCGTTGATGCGCTCTTCGGCGGCTTTGCGTTCGCTGACGTCGCGTACGGCGGCGGAGACGAGGAGGCCGTCGGTGGTTTCCAGGGGGCTGAGGCTGATTTCGACGGGGAACTCGGTGCCGTCCTTGCGTAGTCCGTAGAGGTCGAGTCCGGCGCCCATGGGGCGGACCTGCTGGTTGTGGGCGTAGCCGTTGCGGTGTGCGGTGTGGTGGGTGCGGAAGCGGTGGGGGACGAGGAGTTCGACGGGGTGGCCCAGGAGTTCTTCGCGCTGGTAGCCGAAGAGGGCTTCGGTCTGGGCGTTGACGAGTCTGATCGTTCCGGTGTCGTCGACGATGACCATGGCGTCCGGTGCCGCCTCCAGCAGTCCCCGGAACCTCTCTTCGGCGGCTTTGCGTTCGCTGACGTCGCGTACGGCGGCGGAGACGAGGAGGCCGTCGGTGGTTTCCAGGGGGCTGAGGCTGATTTCGACGGGGAACTCGGTGCCGTCCTTGCGTAGTCCGTAGAGGTCGAGTCCGGCGCCCATGGGGCGGACCTGCTGGTTGTGGGCGTAGCCGTTGCGGTGTGCGGTGTGGTGGGTGCGGAAGCGGTGGGGGACGAGGAGTTCGACGGGGTGGCCCAGGAGTTCTTCGCGCTGGTAGCCGAAGAGGGCTTCCGTCTGTGCGTTGACGAGTCTGATCGTTCCGGTGTCGTCGACGATGACCATGGCGTCCGGTGCCGCCTCCAGCAGCCCCCGGAACCTCTCCTCGGCGGCACCCGGAACGCCACCGGGAGCCGGGGCGGCGCACCGGCACGTGCCAGGTTCCACCGGGCCGACGGGATCAGGTGGTGCTGCTTCGGTCAAGTCGTTCATTCCCGTCCTCGCCCCCCAGGCTCACGTTGAGACAGGTCATCCCAACGCAAACCTGGCGGCTCTGTCATGACAAGTCATGTAGTGGCCCCCAGTGCCCGAACTTGTGCGCGGACAACGACCGCGGTGACCGTTCCTTGGCGGCGTCCGTCCGGTCACGGCGGCTTGGAGGAGAGCCCTGATGTCGGATGCCGTGCTCAACCGCCCCCCGGTTCATGCCCTGTTGGCGGACGGTGCACCCCGCCGGGACCGGGCGTGGCCGTGCGAAGCGACCTCGTTCAGGTGTCCTGCCGGATCGTGATCGCCTGCCTGTCCGGCATGCGCGAGAGCTTCGCGAGGATCCGGGGCGGAGGGGTTGGCACCGGATCGGCGCTCGACTGTGAACTGAAAGAGCAGGTCAACGGGGAGTCAGGAGGCCGTCCACCAGAGCTCGGAGCCCCTCCAGGTAGGTGTCCTCTGCCGTCAGTGGTGACCACTGGTCCGCGACCTGCGCCAAGCGGGGCAGCTCGCTCGGGTCGAGATCGGCGAAGACTCGCTCCCGGTAGGTGGGACGGTCGTCGTCTGCGCGCCGCCGGGCCGCTGACATACGGACCACGATCTCTCCGGCGGTGTAGTACCAGATCGCGCGGTAGCCGTGTACTGCCCGCTCGGGGGACAGGCCGCAGGTGACCAGGCCGTCAACGATCTGCTCCACGAACCAGAGGGCGGATGTGGCCATCAGATCGTCGGCCGTCAGCACCTCCACGATCCACGGGCAGGCTGCGAGCGCGTCGTGGATCGTGGCAGCGGCGACGACGATCCGCTCGCGAGGCTGAGCGGGAAGTTCGGGTCGGTGCAGGGTCCGCGTGGCGTAGTCGTCCAGCAACAGGACGAGCAATTCTTCCTTGTTGCGGACGTGATGGTAGAGCGCCATCGGCGTACTGCCGATCTCCGTGGCCAGCCGCCGCATGGTCAGCCGGTCCACGCCTTCCGCGTCCACGATCCGACGGGCCGTTGTGACGACCTCCGCGCGGGAGATACGGGGAGGCCGACCGAGGGTCTTGCGCGGTGCGGATGGTTGCGGCATGCCCTCATCATCCCCCAGGTGTCGACAACGGCGATCCCTGACGCTACTTTCCTTACATGTATAAAAACTCGCGAGGGCGACCCGGAGTGGTGCTGGCAGCCGTGGCCGTCGCCCAGTTCGCCGTCGCCCTGGACTTATCCGTGGTCAACGTCGCCCTGCCCGCGATCCGCACCGCGCTGAAGTTCGCACCACTCGACCTGTCGTGGGTCGTGCATGTCTACGCGCTCACGCTCGGCGGATTTCTGCTGCTGGGAGGCCGCGCATGTGACCTCTACGGCCGCCGACGGCTGTTCGTGCTCGGCTTGGTCGTTTTCGGCCTGTGCTCGCTGGCGGGCGGGCTCGCCCGGGCGCCCTGGCAACTGATCGCCGCGCGCGCCGGCCAGGGCCTGGGGGCCGCCGCGGCCACGCCGGCCACGTTGGCGATGCTCACCACCGCCTTCCCCGAAGGCCCGCAGCGCGTGCGCGCGCTCGGGGTGTGGAGCGGGGTGAACGCCGCAGGCGGAGCGCTGGGCGTGCTGGCGGGTGGGCTGCTGACCCAGTACGCGGGCTGGCGCTGGGTGATGCTGATCAATCTGCCCATCGTCGCGGTGGCTCTCGCTCTGGTCCGCGCAGGCGTGCCCGGCGAAGCACGCCCCGCCCGGCGCGAGAGGCTGGATGTGCTCGGTGCCGTCCTGGCCACCGGTGGAGTCGGGTTGCTGGTGACCGGTGTCGTGCGCACCGACGCCCAAGGATGGGACTCCCCGGCCACCTGGACGATGCTCGTCGCCGCCACCACGCTCCTGGTTGCCTTCGTCGTCACCGAGTCCAGGGCTCCCTCACCGCTGTTGCGCCTCGGCCTGCTGCGCAGCCGCTGGGTCGCCGGCGCCAACGTGCTGGTCTTCTTCTCCACCGCTGGACAGTTCGCGGCGTTCTACTTCGTCTCCCTGTACATGCAGCAGGTTCTGGGCATGAGCGCCGCAGCAACCGGTGCCGCTTTCCTGCCCTTCTCCGCAAGCCTGGTCGCGGGCGGCGTCGTCGCGACCCGCGTCACCGCGGCACGCACCCCCCGTGCGTCCCTGGTGCCCGGCGCCCTGCTGGCCGCCGCGGGCCTGGCCTGGTTCGCCTGCATCAGCCCCGACGGCGGCTTCCTCACCGACGTGCTCGGCCCCTGCGTCATCACCGGCATCGGCGTCGGACTGGTCATCGCCCCGATCGTCGCCGCCGCGACCACCGGCGTCGGCCCTCATGAGTCCGGCATGGCCTCCGGCCTCATGAACAGCTCCCGCCAACTCGGCGGCTGCATCGGTCTGGCCGCCCTGGCCACCATCGCCGCACACCGCACCGGCACGGCAACCGACCCCGCCGCGATCAACGACGGCTACTCCCTGGGCCTTGTCATCGCCGCCGCCTTTTTCGTGCTCGCGGCCATCGTGGCGATCTGCGTGCTGCCCCGCCGCCAGGCCGAGACACCTGCCCCGCAACTCGCCACCACCCCAGAGAACCGACTGGAAGGAACGCCGTCATGACGACAACACCCCTCTCACCCATCGACCTGTTCGCCTCGGCGCTGCACATCCACCCCGACGGCGACGTCCGAGCCGCCGAACGACAGATGACGGGCAGCGACTCCGGCGCCTGGCAGGTCGCGACGTTCCACGTGGAGACCGACGCCGATGTTCACGCCGACCACTGGGAGATGCACCCGCAGGCCGAGGAGGCGGTGTGCTGCCTGACCGGCGGTATCCGCCTCTACTTCCGTCCCACCAGGCCCGACGACACCGAGGACGTGGTGCAGTTGCGGCCAGGCACCGCCGTGATCGTCCCCCGTGGCCGCTGGCACCGCCTGGAACTGGACGCCCCCAGCGACCTGATGTCGATCACCCTTCGCCACGGCACCCGCCTCGAAGAACGTACCGACACTCGCTGACAGCGCGGTGGCCCGGTCGCGCCTGCCGCCGGGCCACCCTGCGGCAACTGTTTCGAGGAAAGCGGTCGCCGCAGGATGCCTGCCCGTTGATCAGTCCCCTGGAATCCGTCCACCCCGGCTGGAGCCCAGAGCCCCGGGCGTCACATACTCGGTGTGATCAGTCAGGGCGAGCGATATCGGGGAATGGTGCACGGTCGGAACAACCCTCTCCGCCCATGAGTAAAAGGGATTGGCTCCGCACAGGTGACCTTAGCCGGCGCGGTTCGTGTGGAGGGGGCTGCCGGCTGCGGTGCACGGGACGGAGCCGGGGCGCTGCCGCCTTGCGGTGCGCTTGGTCAGTTCACCCTTTCGTTCGTGGCAGGTCGCATCAGCTGCGGGTCCAGCGTTGGTTGCTGCCGTTCGAGCAGGAGTAGAGCTGGATCAGGGTGCCGTTGGCGGTGCCGCCTGCGACGGCGTCGAGGCAGAGGCCGGACTGGACGCCGACGATGGATCCGTCGGAGTTGAGGCGCCATTTCTGGTTGTCGCCGCCCCAGCAGCTGTAGATCTGGACTTTGGCGGCGTTGCCGGTGCCGGCGGCGTCCAGGCACTTGTTGCCGTAGACCCGTAGTTCGCCGGCGGCGGTGTACGTCCACTGCTGGTTGGTGCCGTTGTTGCAGTCCCACAGCTGGAGTTGGGTACCGTCGGCCGTACTGGCGCCGGGCACGTCCAGGCAGCGGCCTGAACCGACCCCCTTGACCAGTCCGGAATCCGAAGGGGGCGTGGAGGTACCGCCGTTGAGTGCGTTGAGGACGGCGGTGTAGGCGGGCTTCTTGCTGCCGTCGCCGTTGAACAGCAGCGGCGTCTGCTCCGATCGCCACGAGTCGGTGTCGCGCACACCCCAGACGGTGATGCCGAGGCAGCGCGGGACGGCCAGGCAGTCGTTGGTCACGTTGGCGTAGGTCGTGGCCGGGGCGCCCTGGATGTCGAGTTCGGTGATGGCCACGTCCACGCCGAGAGCGGCGAAGCTCTGCAGGGTGGTGCGGAAGTTGCTGTTGTAGGGGCTGCCGCTGTTGAAGTGCGACTGGAAGCCGACGCAGTCGATCGGCACGCCGCGCTGCTTGAAGTCTCGGACCATGGCGTACACGGCCTGGGTTTTGGCCGAGGTCCAGTTCTCGATGTTGTAGTCGTTGTAGCAGAGCTTCGCGGCAGGGTCCGCGGCGCGCGCGGTGCGGAAGGCGACCTCGATCCAGTCGTTGCCGGTGCGCTGCAGGTTGGAGTCGCGCCGGGCTCCCGAGCTGCCGTCGGCAAAGGCCTCGTTCACGACGTCCCACTGGGCGATCTTGCCCTTGTAGTGGCCCATCACGCCGTTGATGTGGTCGATCATCGCCTGGCGCAGCGAGCTGCCACTGAGGCTCTGCATCCAGCCGGGCTGCTGGGAGTGCCAGGCCAAGGTGTGACCGCGCACCTTCTTGCCGTTCTGCACAGCCCAGTTGTAGACGCGGTCACCGGCGCTGAAGTCGAACTGGCCCCGCTGCGGTTCGGTGGCGTCTATCTTCATCTCGTTCTCGGCCGTCACCATGTTGAACTCACGGCCCGCGATCGTCGTGTACGCCGAGTCGCCCAGCCTGCCCGAGGCGATGGCGGTGCCGAAGTAGCGGCCGCTCTGCGTCGCCGCGGCGCCGAGCGTGCTCTCGGCGGCATGTGCGGTCGGCGGCGCGACCAGTGGGGTGACCGCAGCGAGGACGCCGACGACCAGAGCCGGCAGCAGGCCGCGGATCTTCCGGTGGATAACGGTTCTGGGAAGGGCATACGAGCCCATGACTGTGCCTCCGAGGTAGAAATCACGGGTGGACTGAAGTGCAGGGATGCGTCGTCCGCTCCCAATCGGCAGACGGACGGGGCGGGCCGGAGCCCGGGCAGCACGGAATCACCGGACACCGCGGTTACGGGACCGGGACGATCCCAAACGGCATGGGCCGCACCCGGCCGGCCGTCGGGTGACGTACGGCGGGCGGCGGCGTCTCGACACAGGCATGTCTCGACACAGGCATGGGTTTACTCCATCGCGGCTCAGCCGGGGGCCCGTCACGCGGCCTCGCGTACCTCTCCAAATTGCGCGAAGAGCCAGGATGCGCTGGTGCGAACCTCACCGGATCGAAACGGGGTGGCGCAGGTGCTGTGGTGCGCGGATCTGTCGTGCGGCTGATCGTGGATCTGCCATGCAGCACGCACGGATTGCCCAGGTCGATATGGTTCGGAATCTCGAACTAGGGCCGGTTTCTCAGAGAGGGATGATTGAGGTGGTGACCATGGATCGTCAATACACCCCGCACAAAAAGATTGCGGCACCTCATGCGAAACTTTCGGAATCAGGATAGCCGGATGGCGGGCACCCCGATGCGGCCGAAACTCGGTGGCAGGGTCGATCGAGCGTCGGCACCGTCCGTACCGCTTCCGAAGTCAAGTAGCGTAATGGCCAGTCATTTGACGGTGTGATGTGCTGTGTGCGATGCGCAGGGGCTGCGAATGTTTCGGCGCTCGTAGCGATGCATGCGAGAGGTATTGACGCCGTTCACTGGCTCTCTATCATTCGGATTGCTCGACACTCCGACATCTGTTCGACATTACGAACGTCTCGGAGCGTGTATGTCATGACCTTGCCAATCGTCCCTTACCGCCCTCTTCGGCTGTGTCAACAACCGGAACCGCCTACTCAAGCTGGAGGAAGTGTCCATGCACCGAGGAAGCTTCAGCCGCAGACATCCCTCTGTGGTGCTCGCCGCCGTGGTTGCGGCCCTGGCCGCGCTGGCGGCGATGCTCGTCGCCGCCCCGGCCCAGGCGGCTTCCAGCGGCGCCCTGCGCGGTGCTGGTTCCGGCCGGTGTCTCGATGTGCCGGGCGCCGGCCAGACCGACGGCACATACCTGCAGATCTATGACTGCTGGGGCGGGACCAACCAGCAGTGGACATTGACGGACAGCAACCAGCTCACCGTGTACGGCAACAAGTGCCTGGACGTTCCGGGCCACGCCACTGCGGCCGGTACCCGGGTGCAGATCTGGACTTGTTCCGGCGGTGCCAACCAGCAGTGGCGGGTGAACCTCGACGGCACGGTCGTCGGCGTGGAGTCCGGGCTGTGCCTGGACGTCACGGGCGCCGGTACGGCCAACGGCACAGCGGTGCAGATCTGGACGTGCGACGGCGGCAGCAACCAGAAGTGGACCGGCCTGTCCGGCACCTCGACCCCGCCGGGCGGCGGCACGTGTGGTCTTCCGTCGACGTACCGGTGGACGTCGACGGGTGCGTTGGCCCAGCCGGCGAACGGGTGGGTCTCCCTGAAGGACTTCACCAACGTGGTGTACAACGGCAAGCACCTGGTCTACGCGTCGAACGTGTCGGGATCGTCGTACGGCTCGATGATGTTCCAACCCTTCACGAACTGGTCGGACATGGCCTCGGCCGGCCAGACCGGAATGAGCCAGTCCGCGGTGGCGCCCACGCTGTTCTACTTCGCGCCCAAGAAGATCTGGGTGCTGGCGTACCAGTGGGGTGCCTGGCCCTTCATCTACCGCACGTCGAGCGACCCCACCAACCCCAACGGCTGGTCCGCGCCGCAGCCGCTGTTCACCGGCAGCATCCCCGGATCCGCCCCGATCGACCAGACCCTGATCGGTGACGGCCAGAACATGTACCTGTTCTTCGCTGGTGACAACGGCAACATCTACCGGGCGAGCATGCCGATCGGGAACTTCCCGGGCAGCTTCGGCTCGTCGTACACGACGGTCATGAGCGACACGACGAAGAACCTGTTCGAGGCGCCGCAGGTCTACAAGGTCCAGGGTCAGAACCAGTACCTCATGATCGTCGAGGCGCGGGGTGCGAACGAGCAGCGCTACTTCCGCTCGTTCACCGCCACCAGCCTGAGCGGTTCGTGGACTCCGCAGGCCGCCGGCGAGAGCAACCCCTTCGCGGGCAAGGCCAACAGCGGTGCCACCTGGACCAACGACATCAGCCACGGTGACCTGGTCCGCAACAACCCCGACCAGACCATGACCATCGACCCCTGCAACCTGCAGTTCCTCTACCAGGGCAAGTCCCCCACCGCGACCGGCCCCTACGACCAACTGCCGTGGCGACCGGGTGTCCTCACCCTGCAGCGCTGAACCGGCCTGTGGCGCTGGGTGCCGCGTGTGTACTTCAGCTGGTCCGAAGGCGGGCCGGTGGGCCGTTGAAGAGCAGGAGGAACGAGTCGTCCTCCACCCGCAGCCCCCCGTAGGTCCGGTTCTGTGATGGCCTCAGACAGGGGCTGAGCATGGCGTACGTCCAAGGGGCGGCGCCTGAGTAGCGGGGTTTGCCTTCCCACGCAAGAGTGGTACCCGCGGGCAGCAGCTGTTTCAGTGCGCTCGGGCTGCTGCCCGCAAGCTCTCCGGGGCAGCCCGTGAAACAAGAACCACGATCAGAGCGGCGAGCGGCTACGAGGCACCCGCGCCAAAGGGCTCACAACCCCGTACAGCTGGTTGAACGTGTCCTGCAATACAGGGCGGTCCGGTGGTGCGGCGGTCACCAGTGTCTGTTCCAGAAGCTGACGACGGCGCTGACGTGTCGCTTCGAGCACACACTTTCCGGCGCCAGTGAGGGAGAACTCGCCGGACGGGAGGCGCCGTACCAGCGCGCACTGCTCCAAGCGGTCAAGCAACCGGGTCGCCCATGAGGCGCTGACGCACAGGTCCCGGGCAATCTGGTCAGGATCGGTTGGCTCGCTGCCCAGGGCGAGCAGGCCTCGCATCTGCTCCTCGGAAACCGTGGGGGCGACGTCCGCATGGGCCTGCTGCCACAACTTGATCATCGCTTCGGCGACGTGTTCCGCAGCAGCACTCGCTTCGGCATGTTCGGGTTCCACTGACATGGCTTCCCCTTTCCTCGATGCCGTTGAATACGCGCTTACCCGACCGAAGGAGCGTCAGCCCCGCCTATGTGTTCGAAAATGCTATGAGCTGGGGCGGGGGATGAATAATATGTAGAATTGATCGGTCATCTGGGTGATGCGACCCTTGTTTGGGGACCGGAATTTCTCTCATTCCGCGAATTGTCACCGCGGTGGCTTGCAAGGTTCGTCACGGCGTCTTCCGTGGCGTCATAGACGTCAAGAATCCTGTCGACGCCAGTGAGCTTCAGTAGCTGTCGTGGCTGCCCCTGTACCCTGGCCAACGCCAAAGAATGGGACACCGGCGAGGTCCAGCACGATGAACCGTTCGCCGAAATCGATGAGGCTCAAGAACTCGGTTCGAAACATCGGCCCATTCAGGTAATCCATGTCACCGCTGAAGGCAGCCACCAGGCAGTGGCCGACACGGGACTTCGCGACCGAAGGAACACTGGACATTCAGACGCCCTCCCCCGTCATTCCCCACGGCACGCAGTTCGCGCCCGTGAAGGTGCGCCTGTCCTAAATGTCCCCGCCCAACCGACGCAGCGCCGACGAGAGTCGTCAGACCTGCGCGATGCCGCACGGTGTGAGTTGCCAGGCCGCGGGAATTCGGAGTGCAGTGCAACACAGCCGTCACTCGACGAGGAGACCGAAACCCATGCTGGCCATCTTTTCGGCTGCCCTGTTCTTCATCGCCTTTTTGATCAACGCAGCAGACATCTCGACCAACCACACCTTCACCTCAACCAACGTCATGCTCCTTGGCCTCACGGTTCTGGCCTTGCACCTCGCAGGCTTCGGAGGCGGCTGGACCGTCCGCGGCCGCAGACGCTGAAGATCTCTCAGGGATCTCCGCCTGCCGGCACCTCCCCGACGGCCCGCCACCGACGCGCGGATACGCCTTGAGGGACACAGGATCGGGGAGGATGGGAAGACTGCCTGGGCACGGGCCGCGGCTCGGCACGTCGACCAAGACCATCCGACCCGCGCTGAGGAGGGCTGCTCATGGAACGCAGCTACGCCGCCCGCGCACGCCGTCGTGGGCGGGCCGCGAGAACATCGGCGCGGGGAACCCAGGCCACTGTCAGGGCGCCAAGAATCGGCGGGCAGGGGAGGAGAGGACTCGGAAGCATCCGGGCACGGCCCGGTGAACGGAGGGGGTCGTGGCTGCGGGCGGGCTTTGCTCTGGGACTCGGTGCGACTCTGGCCTGGCTGCTGGTGCACACCGTTTTGCAGATCGGAGAGCTGCTGTCATTGTTCCTGGCGGCCGTCTTCGTCGCGATCGGCCTGGAGCCGCTGGTCGCCCTACTGACCAGGCACCGCGTACGTCGCGGCTGGGTGGTTCTGATCGTGCTCCTCGGTTTCGTGCTGTGCCTGGCGGGGTTCGTCGCGCTGATCGCCCAGCCGGTTGCGGACGAGGTCAACTCGTTGGTCAAGACGATTCCCAAGTGGCTGACCCAGCTGCATGACCGGCACACCTTCCTCGGCCACCTGGAAGACCGCTACCACCTGATCTCGAAGGTCCGCAGCGCTCTGGCCTCGGGCGGCCCGAGTGTCCTCGGCGGGCTGCTGGGTGCGGGAAAGATGGTGCTCAGTCTGGTCACGTCGGTGGTCATCGTCGTGGTCGTGACCATCTACCTGATGGTCGCCCTGCCCGAGATCAAGCAGTTCGGATTCCGCTTCGTCGCCGCGAGCAAGCGCGCGCGGGTCGAGGCGGTGACGGACGAGATCCTGACCCGGACGGGCCGTTTCATGCTGGCCAACCTCGCTACCTCGGGCATCGCCGGGCTCGCGACCTTCGCCTGGTGCGCGGCCATCGGCGTACCGTACCCGGCCGCCCTGGGCTTCTTCGTCGCGCTGATGGATCTGATCCCGGTCGTCGGCTCAACGATTGCCGGGGTTGCCGTGAGCCTGGTCGCCCTGTCGGTCTCCCTGCCGATCGCGGGTGCCACAGCCGGCTTCTACGTCGGCTTCCGCCTCGCCGAGGACTACCTGATCATGCCTCGCGCGATGAAGTACGCCGTCGACGTGCATCCCGTGGTCACCGTCGTGGGTGTGCTCGTCGGTGGCGCCCTGCTGGGCATCATCGGCGCCTTGATCGCCGTACCAGCCGCCGTTGCCATCGGCATCCTGCTGGACGAGTACGTCTTTCCCGGCACCGACGCGAAGTGACGGCATCGACGCGGGGCTCGCGGCGGCGCGGACGCGAGTGACCGTTCGGGGATCGCCTCGGCGGTTCCGGCTCCAGGCGGCCCTCACTCACCTGGGTTGTGGTTCTGACCCGCCTCGGCGCGCCAGGCATCGAAGGCCGAGACAGTGAGGGCGCCGCACGGAGAGCAGGGCGACGCACCGGCCGAATCCGCCGGCTCAGCAGGATCAGGCCAGCAGCACCAGCGTGAAGACGGTGAAGGGTGTGGTGGGCATCCCGCCTGATCGTTCCGTCACCCGACCGGCGCAGCCAGGGCATCCGTGGTGGCTGAAGGGGTACGCGACGCACCCAACGGACATGACACGCGAAAGGGGCGTTCGAATGAACCAGTCGTGGGATCTGTTTCTTGACCGCGTGCGTGAGAGCGGCGCGTACACCACTGACAAGGAGGCCGAGAGGGTCGTCCGTGCGGTCCTGGCTGCGCTGGGTGCCCAACTTGAGGGCGAAGCCCGCACGAACTTGGCAGCGCAGCTACCGCCCAGGTGTAAGCCGCTCCTGCTCGATCCGCTGCCAGCCACCAGGCCCATGACACCGACGGAGTTCGTCGCGGCGGTGGCTCTGCTCATCGACGGTGCAGCCGAGGAAACTGCGCGCTGGGATACCAGCGCGGTCCTCAACGCCGTGGCGGACTGCGTCGACAGCAAGCTTGTACAGCAGATTCTCGCCCAACTGCCTCCCGGCTATGGACTGCTGTTCGGCCATCCGGTTCGCACCTGACGAGCCGCTCGTCGGCCGGTGCTGCGCCGGTACTCGCCGCGCCTGGACCAGCCCACCCGAAGGGCGGAGCCGGATACAGGCGCGGAAGGGTATGTCGAGGATGTGACATTGCCTGAACACATGAACGGAGGCGGTGTCGCGCCAGTGGGCGCGCGACCCTACGCCGAAGTCGAACGTGCACTTGACGACCTGGCGGTCCACGGAAGGGTGCGCTCGTCGCAGTTCTCCATCGGAGCGGCCGCGGCATACGAGTGGGCTCTCGGGCGCATCGAGAACCCTCCGGTAACCGGTCGAGGCGGCCGGGGCCCGCTTGATCTGCCCCAACTGACATCCGAGTTGGCCGCGGCTGCCGCTCTGCTCGAAATCCCCGAGGATCAGCCCGGCAGCCTCGACTTCCTGCGCGGGGTGCGGACAGCTCTGGCGTGGGTGTGCGGTGATGACCGGGCCTCTGCGACCGACAGGGCACGAGGTTGATGAGCTGCCACGATCGCCGGTCCGGAGGGTCCGTCGCCGAGGAGGCTTGGGCGGGCCTTCGACATCGACGATGTACTCCTCAAGACCTCAGGCGTCCTGTTGGCCTACCTGCTGCTGGGCCGCCGCCTCGGCCGAGCCGTTCCACCCACGGCGACGCCATTGGTGGCACCGCATCGCCCCCGCGCTCACCATGAAGGCGGGGGCGACTGTGCTCAAGGGGCGTCGCCGCATGCGAGCCCAGGGAGCATGGCCGGCACGACAGGCCACCGCACGTGCCAGGGGTTCGTGTCCCGGCCTCTCTGCCATGTCCCCGGAGGCATTCGACCAACCCGAACCGGTATCCGGCCGGCGCACACGACCCCCTGTTGGCTGCACTGCATCAGCAGTGCAGCCAACAGGGGGTCAGAGCAGCCCGGTGTCGTATCCGCACACCCAGTTGAGCGCCGCGTGGATCCCTCGCAGGTAGTCGCTGCTGCCGGGCGAGTTGCTGGGGTTCTCCAGCTGGACTGTCACTGCGTCCAGTTCGGCGGTCAGCACCGCCAGGTCCGGGGCGCAAGGAACCTCCCGGCCAGTGACTGGGGAACTCTCGGAACGTCCCAGTGCCCACTCGAATGCGGCCACTTCTCCCGCTTGAAACTGCGGCGAGCCGGCACCATGTCCGCGTGTTAGGTCATCGAGCAGGGTCTCGACGTCACCACATCGGCGTACGCCAACGGGCGGGGCTTCGCTGTCGCCGGTGTCTTCGGAAGTCATCTCGCTCCATCCGTACCGATCCGCCCGCCGAGCCTGCGGGGGAGGCCCGCTGTTCGGGACTGCGGCGTGAGGCGTCACGCAAGATCGGAAGCTCGCCATGCTAGTGAGACCTCCGGGCTGGTGTCTTACGACCACCGGCGTGCTGTCGCAGCCTTCGCGCTTCGGAAGCCGCCTTCGACTTGACCGCGGGGTGTGCGACGCCCAGAACCGCCGACAGCGGCAGTGAGAGTGTGCGTGCGAGTACCCTCAACTCGTCGTCCGTGGGATGGATGGGGCCATGGGCACCGTCTTCTGCGAATGCCTTGATCCGAGGAGTGCGAATACCGGTCTGCTCGGCGACGGCCTGTGCCGTCAAATGGCGGCGGCGCATCGTCTGCTGGATCAGTCGTGCAAGGTTGTCCATCTTCTCTTTCCCGTCCGGTCAGCCACGTGAAGGCCGGCTCGCGGAGATCGCGCGCCGCTACGTCGGCCCGTGTGACATTCCTGGTTCGCCGGGTCGTCCCAGCGAGGCGTGTTCTTTCGGCTGTAGTGACGCGCCTACCCTCGGCGCTCGCGATGACGCCGTGGTCACCCGAACGGCTGTCCCGACGGCCTACGTGGTGAAGGTGATGAGGCTGCAACGCCGTAGCACCCCATTTGGTCGCCGAAGCGGCTGAGGCCGATGCGCGACACATGAGATGGGCTGTCGGGTGGTAAACGCACTCCCACGGTATGTGGGCGCCCAGCGGGCGAGATGCGGCCAGTCCTGGTGTCCGGCCTGCAGAACCGCCGTTCCACGGCCACTCATTCTTGCGACGACAGGCCCGCGGAGCGTCGCACGACGCTCCGCGGGCCTGTCCACGATCGGTGAAACCGCAGGTCAGCCCAGCTTGCGGAAGAGTCCCTCCTGCACCACGGACACGATCAGCTGCCCCTGCAGGTTGTAGATGCGGCCCCGGGCCAGACCCCGGCCACCCACCGCGATCGGCGACTCCTGGTCGTACAGGAACCACTCGTCCGCGCGGAACGGGCGGTGGAACCACATGGCGTGGTCCAGCGAGGCCATGTCGAAGTTCCGCGGACCCCACAGGGGTTCGACCGGGATGCGGACCGCGTCCAGGAGGGTCATGTCGCTCGCGTAGGTCAGCGCGCAGGTGTGGACGAGCGGGTCGTCACCGAGCGGACCGACGGCGCGCATCCACACGGCGCTGCGCGGCTCGGCTCCCTCGCTCTCCTCGGCGGTCCAGCGCAACCGGTCGACATATCGGATGTCGAACGGCTGGCGGCGCGCCATCCGCTCCAACTGCTCCGGCAGCGCGCCCAGGTGGGCGCGCACCTCCTCGGCGACCGTCGGCAGCGATTCCGGGGCCGGAACCTCGCGGGCCGGCGGCAGTTGGTGCTCGAACGGTCCTTCCTCGGGCTTGTGGAAGGAGGCGGTCAGATTGAAGATCGTGCGGCCGTGCTGCACGGCCGTGACCCGGCGCGTGGTGAACGACCGGCCGTCGCGGACCCGCTCCACCTGGTACACGATCGGCACCCCGGGACGGCCCGGGCGCAGGAAGTACGCGTGCAGCGAGTGCACCGGGCGGTCGCCGTCCGTGGTGCGGCCGGCGGCGACCAGTGCCTGGCCCGCCACCTGGCCGCCGAAGACCCGCTGCAGGGACTCCTGCGGGCTGCGCCCACGAAAGATGTTGACCTCGATCTGCTCCAGGTCGAGCAGGTCGACCAGTCTCTCGGCCGGGTTCGTCATCGGTGGGCTTCTCCTGGGCTCACAACTCGTCGCGAACGGCTCACAACTGGCCGACATCGGTGACGCGGACGACCGCACGGCCCTCGGCGTCCGAGGCGGCGAGGTCGATCTCCGCGCTGATGCCCCAGTCGTGGTCGCCGTTCGGGTCGTCGAAGATCTGGCGGACGCGCCAGAGGCCGTTCTCCGGCTCCTCCTTGATGACCAGCAGCTTGGGACCGCGGGCGTCGGGGCCGGTGCCGAGGTCCTCGTACTCGTCCCAGTACTTGTCCATCACCTCGCCCCAGGCGTCGGCGTCCCAGCCGGACTCGGCGTCCATCTCGCCGAGCTCCTCGACCTGGTCGAGCGCGGCGAGCTCCACGCGGCGGAACATGGCGTTGCGGACCAGCACCCGGAAGGCGCGCGCGTTGGCGGTGACCGGCTTGACTTCGTCGGCCTTCTCCTGGGCCTCCTCGGCGGTCATCTCCTCCGGATTCGCGAGCTGCTCCCACTCGTCCAGCAGGCTGGAGTCGACCTGGCGCACCATCTCGCCGAGCCACTCGATCAGGTCCTGCAGGTCCTCGGACTTCAGGTCGTCCGGGATGGTGTGGTCGAGGGTCTTGTAGGCGCTGGCGAGGTAGCGCAGCACGATGCCCTCGGTGCGGGCCAGTTCGTAGAAGGACACCAACTCGGTGAAGGACAGCGCCCGTTCGTACATGTCCCGGATGACGGACTTCGGCGACAGCGGGTGGTCACCGACCCACGGGTGGCTCTTGCGGTAGGTGTTGTACGCGTGGAAGAGCAGCTCTTCCAGCGGCTTCGGGTAAGTGACGTCCTGGAGGCGCTCCATGCGCTCCTCGTACTCGACGCCGTCCGCCTTCATCGCGGCCACGGCCTCGCCGCGCGCCTTGTTCTGCTGGGCGACGAGGATCTGCCGCGGGTCGTCCAGGGTGGACTCGACGACGGACACCATGTCCAGGGCGTACGACGGCGACTCGGGGTCGAGGAGTTCGAACGCGGCGAGCGCGAACGTGGACAGCGGCTGGTTGAGCGCGAAGTCCTGCTGCAGGTCGACCGTGAGCCGGACGATACGGCCCTCCGCGTCGGGCCGGTCGAGCTTCTCCACGATGCCGCCGTCGAGCAGCGAGCGGTAGATCGCGATCGCGCGGCGGATGTGCCTGATCTGCTGTCTGCGCGGCTCGTGGTTGTCCTCCAGGAGGTGACGCATCGCCTCGAAGGCGTTGCCCGGGCGGGCGATCACCGACAGCAGCATCGTGTGCGTCACCCGGAAGCGCGAGGTCAGCGGCTCCGGCTCCGAATCGATCAACTTCTGGAAGGTGTTCTCCGTCCAGCCGACAAAGCCCTCCGGTGCCTTCTTGCGCACCACTTTGCGCCGCTTCTTCGGGTCGTCGCCCGCCTTCGCCAGCGCCTTCTCGTTCTCGATGACGTGCTCCGGCGCCTGCGCCACGACGAGCCCCGCCGTGTCGAAACCGGCCCGGCCGGCCCGGCCCGCGATCTGGTGGAACTCGCGGGCGCGCAGGGTGCGCACCCGGCTGCCGTCGTACTTGGTGAGGGCCGTGAACAGCACCGTGCGGATGGGCACGTTGACACCTACGCCCAGTGTGTCCGTGCCGCAGATGACCTTCAGAAGCCCGGCCTGGGCCAGCTTTTCCACGAGGCGGCGGTACTTGGGGAGCATGCCGGCGTGGTGCACGCCGATGCCATGGCGGACGTAACGGGAGAGGTTGCGGCCGAACTTGGTGGTGAAGCGGAAGTTGCCGATCAGTTCGGCGATCTGGTCCTTCTCCTCGCGCGAGCACATGTTGATGCTCATCAGCGCCTGCGCCCGCTCCACGGCCTGCGCCTGGGTGAAGTGCACGATGTACACCGGTGCCTGCCTGCTCTCCAGCAGGTCGGTGAGCGTCTCGGTGAGCGGGGTGAGCTCGTACTCGTAGGAGAGGGGCACCGGGCGGGTCGCCGAGCGGACCACCGAAGTGGGCCGGCCGGTGCGGCGGGTGAGGTCCTTCTCGAAGAAGGACACATCGCCCAAAGTTGCCGACATCAGGATGAACTGCGCCTGGGGGAGTTCCAGCAGGGGGATCTGCCAGGCCCAGCCGCGGTCGCCCTCGGCGTAGAAGTGGAACTCGTCCATGACGACCTGGCCGACGTCCGCGTTCTTGCCGTCGCGCAGTGCGATCGACGCCAGCACCTCGGCGGTGCAGCAGATCACGGGCGCGTCGGCGTTCACGGAGGCATCGCCGGTCAGCATGCCGACGTTCTCGGTGCCGAACAGCTTGCACAGCTCGAAGAACTTCTCCGACACCAGAGCCTTGATCGGTGCCGTGTAGAAGGTGACCTCGTCCCGGGCCAACGCGGCGAAGTGAGCGCCCGCGGCGATCATGCTCTTGCCGGAGCCGGTGGGCGTCGAGACGATCACGTTCGCCCCGGAGACCACCTCGATCAGCGCCTCCTCCTGATGCGGGTAGAGGGTGAGGCCGCGCTCCTGCGCCCACGACTCGAAGGCTTCGTACAGGGCGTCGGGGTCGGCGGTCGGCGGCAGCTGATCGATGAGGGTCACGCCCCCATCTTGCCTGGCCTTGTCCCCGAGAGGGGAATCGGCTTCGGGGGTGATGATCACGGCCGCTACGCTGTGGCGCCGACGGAACGTCAGCGCACCAGGTCAACTGGACAACGGCACACGAGGAATGGGGCGGAAAGCGGCCATGATGGGACCAGCACACTCACTGTCGGGGGCCGCGGCCTGGCTCGGGGTCGGAGCGGCCGCTGCCGCTGCCGGGCATCCGATGCCCTGGCCGGTCCTCCTCTCCGGCGCTCTGATCTGCGCCGGTGCCGCGCTCGCTCCGGACCTCGACCACAAGGCGGCCACGATCTCGCGTGCCTTCGGGCCGATCTCGCGCTGGATCTGCGAGATCGTCGACAAGCTGTCGTACGCCGTCTACAAGGCGACCAGGATGAAGGGCGACCCGCGCCGCTCCGGAGGGCACCGCACGCTGACGCACACCTGGCTGTGGGCGGTCCTGATCGGTGCCGGCTGTTCTGCGGCGGCGATCGCGGGGGGCCGCTGGGCGGTGCTGGCGATCCTGTTCGTGCACATGGTGCTGGCGATCGAGGGCCTGCTGTGGCGGGCGGCGCGGGGCTCCAGCAGCGATGTCCTGGTCTGGCTGCTGGCGGCGACCACCGCCTGGATTCTCGCGGGCGTCCTGGACAAGCCGGGCAACGGCTCCGACTGGCTGTTCACCGCACCGGGCCAGCAGTATCTGTGGCTGGGGCTGCCGATCGTGCTGGGCGCGCTGGTGCACGACATCGGGGACGCGCTGACCGTGTCCGGCTGCCCGATCCTGTGGCCGATTCCCCTGGGCCGCAAGCGCTGGTATCCGCTGGGGCCCCCGAAGGCGATGCGGTTCCGCGCCGGAAGCTGGGTGGAGCTGAAGGTGCTGATGCCGGTCTTCATGCTGCTCGGCGGAGTGGGCTGCGCGGCGGCCCTCAACGTGATCTGAACCGGCCGCCGCATCCGGGGCGTCCGGGACCTGCCCAGGGGATTCCTCGGGCTCAGGTCGCCTCGCCGGTCTCCGCCCCGCCGTACCGGCGCTCGAAACGGGCGATGCGGCCCTCCGTGTCGACGGTCCGGGCCTTGCCCGTGTAGAAGGGGTGGCTCTCCGAGGAGATCTCCACGTCGATCACCGGGTAGGTCCGGCCGTCGTCCCACTCGATGCTCTGCTCGCTCTGCGCGGTGGACCGGGTCAGGAACGCGTAGCCGGCGGCGCGGTCACGGAAGACCACGGGGTGGTAGTCGGGGTGCTTGTCCTGCGGCATGGCGCCTCCTCGCGCCGGGCGGACGGGCAGGGGCGTGCGGGTCAGCCGGACAGGGAGTCCTCGTCGACGACGTGCATCGCGGCCTCCTCGGCGGAGGCTGCGGCGCCGTCGATGCCGACGTCGGTGGCGACGAGGGCGGCCTCCTCGTCCTCGTGCGCTCCCTCGTCCGGGGCCACCAGCCGACCGGAGCGGGAATCGCCGACCTCGTTGTCCAGCAGTTCCCCGTCGGTGCTGGAGCAGTCGCCGAGGCCGTCGCCGTCGACCGTGGCCATGTCCGGCTGCTCCTCGGCAAGCCGCTGGTCGAGCGTCTCGCCCGCCTGGCGTTCGGCAGCCGTCACCCCGGTGTGCTCCACCGCCCAGGGTCGCTCCGGAGGGGACCAGCCGCGGTCGAGCGGGTCGTCGACGCCGTCAAAATCCAGTGTGTCCTCGACGTCGAGCACCCCCGAGTCCTCCCGGATCTCCGAGGGATCGGGCTGGTAGACGTCGTCCCCCCAGCCGTCGGCGCTGTCCACGAGTACCTCCAGGTCGTGAGGACGGCCGAGTGTCACCGCAGTGGGTGGCGGGCCGCCGGCACGCGCGGCACGGATGTCACACACCGGGAACCGGGTGCTTCCCCGGCCTTTTCCGTACCGGTGCCGCTCTCCAGCCTTCCACCCCTGCTCGGCACCGCGCAACGGCACGGGCGCTGGTCAGGGCCGACGCCCGCGAACCGGCCCCGGAGGGACCCCGTCGCGCGCCTGTGCGCGGTGCGCCCGCCTGCGTCCCGCGTCAGCGGATCCTCCGGCACGTAGGCCGCCGCGACCAGGCTCCCGTCGGCACCGGCGGGCCTCCCCACGCGCCCGTTCCGCCGTGTGCCGCCGTCTCCGGCGATCTCACCGCGCGCCTCCCCGCGGCTCGGACGCCTCGCGGACCGACGGACGTGGGCCTGGCACCCGGCGAATCCCGGCGGCCGGAGCCACGGGCCCCCTCCCGCGCGGCGCTCCTGGCCGGTGCCGGCGGTGCCGTTGCGGTGCCGGCGGCGGGCGCTGCCCCGCAGTACCGGTCGCCCGCGCGCCCAGCGGAACCTCACCCGTGCCAGGACCTCCACAGGGCCGCGTACGCGCCGTCCGCGGCGACCAGCTCGTCGTGGCTGCCCAGCTCGCTGATGCGGCCGTTCTCCACCACGGCGATCACGTCCGCGTCATGGGCCGTGTGCAGTCGGTGGGCGATGGCGACCACGGTGCGGCCGTCCAGGACCCGGGCCAGGGAGCGTTCCAGATGGCGGGCCGCGCGCGGGTCGAGCAGCGACGTCGCCTCGTCCAGGACCAGGGTGTGCGGATCGGCGAGCACCAGCCGGGCCAGTGCGATCTGCTGGGCCTGCGCCGGGGTGAGCGCGACACCGCCGGAGCCGACCTCGGTGTCCAGTCCGTCGTCCAGCGCCCGCGCCCAGCCGTCGGCGTCGACGGCGCCCATGGCCGCCCACAGCTCGGCGTCCGTGGCGCCCGTGCGCGCCAGCAGCAGGTTGTCGCGCAGGGAGCCCACGAAGACGTGATGCTCCTGGTTGACGAGGGCGACGTGCGAGCGGACGCGTTCGGCCGGCATCCGGGACAGCTCCGCGCCGCCCAGGGTGATCCGGCCGTCGCGGGGCGCGTAGATCCCGGCGAGCAGCCTGCCCAGGGTGGACTTGCCCGCGCCCGAGGGGCCGACCAGGGCCAGCCGGGTGCCCGGGGCGACGTCCAGGGACACCTTGCGCAGCACGTCGACGCCCTCGCGGTAGCCGAAGTGCACACGGTCGGCGTGCACGTCCCGCCCGTCCGGTGCCAGCATGGCGTCCCCGGCGTCCGGCTCGATGTCGCGCACTCCGACCAGACGGGCCAGCGACACCTGGGCCACCTGCACCTCGTCGTACCAGCGCAGGATCAGGTTCACCGGGTCGACGAGCATCTGCGCGACGAGGGCGCCCGTGGTGAGCTGACCCACCCCGATCCAGCCCTTCAGGACGAACACGCCGCCGACCATGAGGACCGAGCCGAGCACGATGAGATGGACGGCGTTGATGACCGGGAAGAGCACGGACCGCAGCCAGAGCGTGTACCTCTCCCACGCCGTCCACTCCTTGATCCGTCGCTCCGACAGCGTGACGCGGCGGGTGCCGAGCCGGTGCGCCTCGACGGTGTGGCCCGCGTCCACCGTCTCGGCGAGGGCGGCGGCGACGGCCGCGTACCCGGCGGCCTCGGAGCGGTAGCCGGAAGGCGCCCGTTTGAAGTACCAGCGACACCCGGCCACCAGGACCGGGACCGCGAGCAGTACGGCTGCCGCCAGCGGCGGAGCCGTCACGACGAGCCCGCCGAGCAGCAGCAGGGCCCATACGACACCGATGGCCAGCTGTGGCACGGCCTCACGCATCGCGTTGGCCAAGCGGTCGATGTCGGTGGTGATGCGGGAGAGCAGGTCGCCGGTTCCGGCCCGTTCCAGCACGCCCGGCGGCAGCCCGACCGACCGCACGAGGAAGTCCTCGCGCAGGTCGGCCAGCATGCGCTCGCCGAGCATCGCCCCCCGCAGCCGCACCTGCCGGACGAACACGGCCTGCACGGCCAGCGCCAGCACGAACAACCCGGCGGACAGGCCCAGATGAAGCTCCCGCGACCGGTCGGACACCCGCTCGACCAGACCGCCGAGCAGGTACGGACCCACCATGGAGGCGATCACGGCCACCGTGTTGACACCGATGAGCAGCAGGAAGGCCCGACGGTGCCGGCGGAACAGCTCCGCCACGTAGGCACGCACGGTCGTGGCCGCACCGACGGGCAGGGTGGTGGCGGTCGTCGGGGCCGCCGGGTCGTAGGCCGGCGGCGCAACGCCGATCATGCGCTCTCCTCGATTTCTTCCCGTTCCTGGCGCGCGCCCACCAGCGCGCCCTCGTCGGCCGCGGCCAGTTCGTCGTCCGTCTCCCGGGTGACCACGGCCCGGTACCGCGGCTCGCTGTCGATCAGTTCTCGGTGCACCCCGACCGCCACGACCTCGCCCTGATGGATCAGGGCGACCCGGTCCGCGCGGTCGAGCAGCAGCGGCGAGGAAGTGAACACCACGGTCGTGCGTCCCGAGCGCAGCCGGCGCAGTCCGTCCGCGATCCGTGCCTCGGTGTGCGAGTCGACCGCGGAGGTCGGCTCGTCCAGCACCAGCACCTCGGGGTCGGTGATCAGCGAGCGGGCCAGCGCGAGCCGCTGGCGCTGGCCACCGGACAGGGACCGCCCGCGCTCGGTGATGCGGGCGTCCATCGGGTCGGCCGTGTCCAGCGATCCCTGGACGAGCGCGTCCAGCACGTCGTCGCACTGCGCCGCGGTCAGCGCCTCCGCGGGCCGTACGGTCCCCGAGGCGGGCACGTCGAGCAGCTCGCGCAGGGTGCCGGACAGCAGCACGGGGTCCTTGTCCTGGACGAGGACCGCGGTGCGGGCGCTCTCCAGGGGGAGTTCGTCCAGGGCGACCCCGCCGAGCAGCACCGAGCGGCCCGGCTCGGTCGGATGGCCGCCCAGCCGCTCCGCGAGCCTGCCGGCCGCGTCCGGGTCGCCGCAGACCACCGCGGTGAGACGGCCGGCGGGAGCCAGCAGACCGGTTCCGGGGTCGTACAGATCGCCGCTCGGCACCTCCGCCGCGCGGGTGCCCCCGGTGGCCGTGGACCGCTCCAGCGACAGCACGCGGGCCGCCCGTTTGGCCGACGGGCGTGAGAAGGAGTACGCCATGGCGATCTCCTCGAAGTGCCGCAGCGGGTAGTTGAGAACCATGATCGCGCTGTAGACGGTGACGAGTTCGCCGACGGTGATCCGGCCCTGGCGGGCCAGGTGGATGCCGTGCCAGACGACGGCGATGAGCAGCAGTCCGGGTAGCAGCACCTGGATGGCGGAGATGAGCGACCACATCCGGGCACTGCGCACCGCGGCTCGCCGTACCTCCTGTGAGGCGCGGCGGTAGCGGTCGAGGAACAGCTCCTCGCCGCCGATGCCGCGCAGCACACGCAGCCCGGCGACGGTGTCCGAGGCCAGCTCGGTGGCCCGGCCCGCCTTCTCGCGCTGCACGTCGGCGCGGCGCGTCGCCCGGGGCAGCAGCGGCAGCACCGCGAGGGCCACGACGGGCAGACCGACGGCGACGACCACGCCCAGGGCGGGCTGGTAGACCAGGAGGCTGACACAGACCACGACGACCGTCAGCGCGGCCGCGGTGAACCGGGAGACCGCCTCGACGAACCAGCCGATCTTCTCGACGTCGCCGGTGGACACCGCTACCACCTCGCCCGCGGCGACCCGCCGGGTGAGGGCGGAGCCCAGGTGGGCGGCCTTGCGTGCCAGCAGTTGCTGGACGCGGGCGGCGGCCGTGATCCAGTTGGTGACCGCGGTCCGGTGCAGGAAGGTGTCGCCGAGGGCGATGCCCGTGCCGCACAGCAGCATCAGACCACCCGTCAGGGCGAGCCGGGTGCCGGAGCGGTCGACGACTGCCTGGACGGCGAGGCCGACGCAGAAGGGCAGGACGGAGACGGAGACGAAGTGAAGCAGGCCCCAGGCGAGGGACTTCAGCTGTCCACCCAGCTGATTCCGCCAGAGCCACCACAGGAATCGGGGGCCCGAACGCGCGTCCGGAACCCCCGGATCGGAGTACGGAAGGTCTTGAATTTGCATGACGTCCCAGTGGCTCGTGTCAGGGAGGGAAGGGAAGGGGGGAGGGGGATGGCAGGAAAGCGGTAACAAGCCGTGAAAGGTTCGCGTCGCCGAGTGGTGAATTTCAAACGGTTTTCCCGGCGGAGCGGCGAGATCCACCGGCTTCCGGCCAGGGGCACGGGGCCGGCGCCGGCCGGGACGCCCCGGCGGGCTCGCACCGGTCAGGCGGACGGACCCGGTCGGGCGGTGCATGCCCGTGTCACCCGAATGTCCTGAAGAGCGCACAATCAACCGGTATCTGATGCCACGATGGTCACGTGCGGATCCACAGGGCGCGGCGAATGACGGTCGCGGTGACGGCTTTTGGAACTCTCCTGGCGGCTCTGTCGGCGTGCGGCGCCGACGCGTCCGAGCCGGCTCGCGCCGGCGGTGTGGCGGGACCCCGTGGCCAGGCGGCTCGCAGTCCAACGGCGTCGACCGCCCCCACGACCGGCCCGGCCCGAATCCCTGGCGTCGGTGACCGGCTGTTAGGGCGGATCCCCCCTGACTCCGGCCAGATCGTCGTGGTGTACGGCGAAGGTGTGGACTCGCCCGAGTCCACAGCCGTGCTGTACACGCGGGAGGGCCCGCGGTGGCGGCGGGTGGCCGGCTGGCAGGCGCACAACGGCCGCAGGGGCTGGACCACGGACCACCGCGAGGGTGACGAGCGCAGTCCCGTCGGCGTGTTCGGCCTCTCCGACGCGGGCGGAGTCCTCGACGACCCCGGCACCAGGCTGCCGTACGACCGGGACGAGTACGCCTACGCGCCACTGAACACCTGGGACGAGGCGCACCAGCACGACTTCGACTACGTCATCGCCATCGACTACAACCGGCGCCCGGGCACCCCGCCGGACGATGCTGCGCGCCCCGAGGGTGACTACAAGGGTGGCGGCATCTGGCTGCACCTGGACCACCGCGACGGCACGTCCGGGTGCATCAGTGTTTCCAAGGACGCCATGGAGTTCCTGCTGCGGACACTCGACCCGGCCCGGCATCCCGTGATGGTGATAGGGGACCGGGCGGAACTGCGCGCCTGAAGCGTCGACGCGCGCCGCCGTCACGGGCGACGCGGCCACGCGAAGCCCTGCTGCGGCATCGGCGTGCGTGAAGCGCCCCGGTGCGGACGCGCGCGAAGTGCCCCTACCGCACCGGCGCGTTCGAAGTGCCCCGGTGCGGACGCGTCCGACGCGCGCTCCCCGATGCCGGCGCGCCCCCGCACGTTCGCGTCAGCCGTGGGCCCTCGGCACCGGCGCGGCCGAACCGCACCTCGGCGCGCACGCGGCGCGCGGCCCGGATCGCGCCGTTCTCCCGAGGCGTCATTGCGGGCCGACCCCGACTCCCCGTAGAACACCGGCCATGAGAAGACGGATAGTCATGTCCATGCTCGCCGGAGCGACCCTCCTGGTGAGCGCGTTCTTCGGCACCGGGGTCGGGGTGGCCCAAGCGGCCGACGTCCCGGCCGAGTTCGGCACCGACTGGCACGACCCGCTCACCGCGGCCCCGCCCGTCGACCGGCCGCACGCCAAGTCCTGTCAGGTCACCCTCGCCGATGCCCGGTTCCGCGACTTCACGCCCTACCGGAGCACGTACACCCCGCCCGAGGGCTGCGGCGACCACTGGAGCAAGGTCGTCCTGCGCCTGGACGGCAAGGTGAAGGGCCGCCAGTACGACCGCCTCGGCTATCTGCACGTCGGCGGGGTCGAGATCCTGCGCACCTCCACACCGGAGCCCTCGCCCGACGGCATCGCATGGCACGTGGAGAAGGACGTCACGCGCTACAGCAACACCTTTCGCAGCGCGCAGGACGTCGAGATGCTCATCGGTAATGTCGTGGACGACACCTACACCGGCGTCATCGACGTGCACGTCACGCTGACCTTCTACGCGGGCCGCCCCGCCGAGCGGACCCCCGACCGGGTCCTCACGCTCGCCGACACACCCGACGGCACGACCCTCACCACCCCGCGCAACAGCGAGCGGATCGTCGCCGAGGTCTACGCGACCGGTTCGGGTGGCGGCTGCGAGGAGTTCTGGTACCTGACCGTGGCCGACCCGGCGTCGTACTCCTGCAAGGCCGATCACGGCCCCTACCGGGAGGTGCAGGTCAGGGTCGACGGCCAACTCGCCGGAATCGCCGCGCCGTTCCCGAACGTCTGGACCGGCGGCTGGTCCAACCCCTTCCTGTGGTACGTGCTTCCGGCGCCGGGTGCCTTCGACGTACGGCCGATCGAGTACGACCTCACGCCCTTCGCGGGCCTGCTCGACGACGGGCGTCCGCACCGTGTCGAGGTCTCCGTCGTCGGTGTGCCGGCCGGCCAGTCGGGCTGGGGCGCGCCGGTGAACGTCCTGGTCTGGCAGGACGCGCACCGCGCCCACGTCACCGGAGCGCTCACCGCGGACAAGGCGACGGACATCACCAACTCCTCCACCTACATGCCCGGTTCGGAGAACCGCGTCAACACCGAGGCAGGACACCGGCTCACCCTGTCCGGATACCTCGACACCTCGCACGGCCGCGTGACCACCACGGTCACCCGGACGCTCGCCAACACCTCGGTCCACCGCTGGACCGACGGCGAGAACACGGACGGGCTGGACGCGACGTGGACCGACGACCAGACGGTCACCGCGGCGGGAGACGGTCCCGCGCGGACCGCGCACACGCACCGGACGTACACCATGAACGGCGCGACGACCATCGGCAGCGACAACCGGCTGCGTACCGTGCTCACGCTCGGCGACCGCGCGTCGGTGGACGAACTGCAGGGGGACCGGCGTACCGCGTGGTCGCGGCTCGACGACACCTACAGTGGCGACGCGTCGTACGCGGTCAACGTCCCGCGCGACCAGCGGCATGCGGTCGGCACGTCGAGCGAGCGCTATCGGCAGTACGGCTCCGACGGCTGCTACGACCGTTCGCTGACCACGGTTCAGGGAGTGCTGACGGAGGACCGCGAGCGCTGTTGAGCGCGGTGGTGTGCACGGCGCCCCTCGCGGCGTGATGGTCACCGCTGTGACACGGGCGTGGCCTCAGCGGGGCTCGATGTCCCCTACGCGCGCCCGTGTCGCAGTCCCTGCGGGTCGTCTCTGCCCTCGCGCCAGGCACCGCCGCCGGGAAACCGTGTCCGGAGCCGACCGCGGACGACGCGGCCGCCTCCGCGATCGCCGGCCCCCGACCCGCCCCGCCCCGCGCGTACCGTCCTCCGTACGCCGGGGGCGGGGCACCGGGCTCAGCAGGTCTTGCCGCCGTCCCCCTCGATCAGGGTGTCCAGCAGCACGCCGAGCACCTGGCGCTCCTTCTCCGTCAACGGGGCGAGGATCTCCTCGGCCGCCAGGCGGCGTGCCCCGCGCAGCTCGCGCAGGGTCGTGCGCCCCTCGTCCGTCAGCTCGATCCGGGTCACCCGCCGGTTCGCCGGATCCGGCACCCGCCGTACCTTCCCGTTCGCCTCCAGACCGTCGACCAGCGTCGTCACCGCGCGCGGCACCACCTCCAGGCGCTCGGCGAGGTCCGCCATGCGCGGGGGTGAGGCGTAGTGCGCGAGGGTGCGCAGCAGCCGGGACTGGGCCGGTGTGACGCCCAGGTCGTGCCGTTCCAGATGGCGTTTCTGGATGCGGTGCACCCGGCGGGTCAGCCGCAGCAACTGCTCGGCGAGCAGGCCGTCGGGATCTGGGGTGGTCATGCGGGAACAATATCAGGATGCCGTTCATTGTGAGTATAGGTAACAATGAGCTACGATCCGTTCGTCATCGTCGGCCGACCTCCGACCGGCGCCCGTTCACCTCCGTAGGAGCCCATGCATCCCGACCGTGAAACGTCCTGGACCCCGCCTGCCGACGCCAAGGAGCAGCCCCGGCAGGTGCGCCGAATCCTGAAGCTCTTCCGTCCCTACCGCGGGCGGCTCGCGATCGTCGGCCTGCTGGTCGGCGCCGCCTCGCTGGTCTCGGTGGCCACGCCGTTCCTGCTCAAGGAGACCCTGGACGTCGCGATACCCCAGGGCCGCACCGGCCTGCTCAGCCTGCTCGCGCTCGGCATGATCCTGAGCGCGGTCCTCTCCAGCGTCTTCGGCGTGCTCCAGACGCTGATCTCGACCACCGTCGGCCAGCGCGTCATGCACGACCTGCGCACCGCCGTCTACGGCCGCCTGCAGCGCATGTCGCTCGCCTTCTTCACGCGCACGCGTACGGGCGAGGTGCAGTCCCGCATCGCCAACGACATCGGCGGTATGCAGGCCACCGTCACCTCCACGGCCACCTCTCTGGTCTCCAACGCCACCAGCGTCGTCGCCACGATCGTCGCGATGGTCGCCCTCGACTGGCGGCTGACCATCGTCTCGCTGCTCCTGCTCCCGGTGTTCGTCTGGATCAGCCGGCGGGTGGGCAAGGAACGCAAGAAGATCACCACCGAGAGGCAGAAACAGATGGCCGCGATGGCGGCCACCGTCACCGAGTCGCTCTCGGTCAGCGGCATCCTGCTCGGCCGGACCATGGGCCGCTCCGACTCGCTCACCGCCTCCTTCGCCGAGGAGTCCGAGCGCCTGGTCGACCTGGAGGTGAGGTCGAACATGGCCGGGCGCTGGCGCATGGCAGTGATCACGATCGTGATGGCCGCGATGCCCGCCGTCATCTACTGGACGGCAGGCCTGGCCTTGCAGTTCGGCGGCCCCAAGGTCTCGCTCGGCACCATCGTGGCCTTCGTCTCGCTCCAGCAGGGACTGTTCCGCCCGGCCGTGAGTCTCCTCGCGACCGGCGTCCAGATCCAGACCTCCCTCGCGCTCTTCCAGCGCATCTTCGAGTATCTGGACCTGCCCATCGACATCACCGAGCGCGCGCGGCCCGTCCATCTCGACCAGGTCAAGGGCGAAGTCCGCTTCGAGGACGTCGAGTTCCGTTACGACAACGACGACAGGACCCGCCCCGTTCTCGACGGCATCGACGTCACCGTGCCGGCGGGCGGCAGCCTCGCCGTCGTCGGCCCGACCGGCGCCGGTAAGTCCACGCTCGGCTATCTGGTGCCCCGCCTCTACGACGTCACCGGCGGCCGCGTCACCCTGGACGGCGTCGACGTCCGGGACCTCGACTTCGACACCCTCGCCCGCGCGGTCGGAGTCGTCTCGCAGGAGACGTACCTCTTCCACGCCTCGGTGGCCGACAACCTCCGCTTCGCCAAACCGGACGCCACCGACGAGGAACTGCACGCGGCGGCCAAGGCCGCGCAGATACACGACCACATAGCCGCGTTGCCCGACGGTTACGAAACGGTCGTCGGTGAACGCGGTCACCGCTTCTCCGGTGGTGAGAAGCAGCGCCTCGCGATCGCCCGCACCATCCTGCGCGATCCGCCGGTGCTCATCCTCGACGAGGCGACCAGCGCGCTCGACACGCGCACGGAGGCCGCCGTCCAGGAGGCGATCGACGCCCTGTCGGCCGACCGCACGACGATCACCATCGCGCACCGCCTGTCCACGATCCGCGACGCCGACCAGATCGTGGTCCTCGAGTCCGGCCGCGTCGCCGAGCGCGGCAGCCACGAAGAGCTGCTGGAGCGGGACGGGCGATACGCCGCACTGGTACGCCGGGACGCGCAGCTGGAACCGACGAGCTGACGCTGCGGCCGACAAGCTGAACATATGCCGGGTTTAAGGGGATATGCGTATTACCGTTCCCGCATGCAGACGCACATTCCGCCGCGGAGCAGGATTCGACTGACACGACGGGGCAGGCTCGCCCTCGTCGTGGCCGGCGCCGTCATGGCCGGCACCGCCGTGGCGGTGCCGCTGCTGACACTGAAGAGCGTTCCCGACGAGACACCGCACGCCGCGCTGGTCGTCCCGGAGGGCTTGCGCGCGAGCCAGGTGTACGACGAGATCGACAAGGCCCTCAAGCTCCCTCCCGGTAGCACGCGCAAGTCCGTCGACAAGGCCGGTCTGAAGCTGCCGGCCGGCGCCCAAGGGAACCCGGAGGGCTATCTGTTCCCGGCGACGTATCCCGTCCGGAACGCAGAGACCCCCGAGTCCCTGCTGCGTTCCATGGTCGAGACCGCCAAGAGGAGGTTCGACACGGCGCCGCACGCGGCCGGAGCGCCACGCAGCGGGATGAACGGGTACCAGATCCTCACCATCGCCAGCATCGTCCAGGCCGAGGCGGCGAAGCCGGACGACATGGGCAAGGTGGCCCGGGTCGTCTTCAACCGGCTGGACCGGGGAATGCCGCTGCAGATGGACTCGACGATCAACTACGCGCTGAACCGCGCCACCGTCCGCACCAGCCAGGACGACACCCGCATCGAGAGCCCCTACAACTCCTACCAGCGCATGGGCCTGCCGCCGACGCCGATCGACAACCCCGGAGTGGAGGCGATGCGCGCCGCGCTCAACCCCCCGCCGGGCGACTGGCTGTACTTCGTCACGGTCAAGCCGGGGGACACCCGCTTCACCTCCGACTACGCGACGCACATGCGCAATGTGGCGGACTTCAACGCCCTGCACCAGGGCGCGGCGCAGGGACGGAGCCCAAGGCCGAGCCCGGGCGGGCCCGCGGTCGTCCGGCAGCGTTCGGCCCGCTGAGCCGGTGGGGCGTCACGCGGCGACCGGCTGCTCCTCGGCCAGCAGCCGCCTGATGTCCCGGACGGCCGAGCGGCCGGCCCGGTTGGCGCCGATGGTGCTGGCCGAGGGGCCGTAGCCGACGAGGTGGACGCGTGGATCGGCCACCGCCCGGGTGCCCTCGACCCGGATCCCGCCGCCCGGCTCACGCAGCCGCAGCGGACGGAGATGGTCCAGCGCCGCCCGGAACCCGGTCGCCCAGAGGATCACATCGGCGGTGACGTGCCGTCCGTCGTTCCACTCCACCCCGTCCGCGGTGACGCGGTCGAACATCGGCTGCCGGTCCAGGACCCCGTTCGCGAGCCCCTGCCGGACGGCGTCGTTGAGGGGCAGCCCGGTGACCGAGACCACACTCCGTGGCGGCAGCCCCTGACGCACCCGCTCCTCCACCAGCGCGACCGCCGCCCGGCCCGCCTCCTGGCCGAACGGGCCTTCGCGGAACACCGGAGGCCGCCGGGTGACCCAGGTCGTCGCGGCCGCGTACGGGGCCAGCTCCAGCAGGTGCTGGGTGCCCGAGGCGCCGCCGCCGACGACCACGACCCGCTGTCCCGCGAACTCCTCGGGCCCCGCGTACTGCGCCGTGTGCAACTGCCGCCCGCGAAAGGTTTCCTGACCGGGATACCGCGGCCAGAAGGGCCGGTCCCAGGTGCCGGTCGCGTTGATCAGCGCCCGGGTCGACCAGGTGCCGTCCGAGGTCTCCACGAGCAGCCGCCCACCGCCCCCGTCCCGTACCGCCCGTACGTCGACGGGGCGTCGCACGCGCAGGTCGAAAGCGCGCTCGTACCGGTCGAAGTACTCGCCGATCACGTCCGCCGAGGGCCGCGCGGGATCGGCGTCGGTCAGCTCCATGCCGGGCAGCGCGTGCATCCCGTGCACCTTGCCGTACGTCAGCGACGGCCACCGGAACTGCCACGCGCCGCCCGGCGCGGGGGAGTGGTCGAGGACCACGAAGTCGCGGTCCGGCGCGAGGCCGGCGCGCCGCAGGTGATAGGCGCCGGACAGCCCGGCCTGACCAGCGCCGATGACGACGACCTCGACCTCACGCAATTCGTTCACGTTTCTACCAACCGGGAAGGCGCGGCGGATCTTCCCGGCGGTTCTGCAGGGCTCCATGGAAGGCTCTGACACCGGCGGCCTGCCAGGGGCCACAGGTCCCCGGAGGGGCCCCCCGAGCCCCTCCGGCCGGCCGGGCGGGTTCCGGTCCCGCCGCCGGGATCGTGTTGCCTTGCCGCCGGTCCGACCGCCCACGCGGGAGAAAAGGGACTTCAGGGCATCGGACATGGGCTGTTCGGCCTCAGCGCCCGGGGACCGGGGGCGCTGCACTGGGAGTGTCGGCAGACGCGACGACCGCCGAGGAGGTACGGCGATGGCCACACTGGCACGGAGGCAGAGGTTCTCGTTCCCGGACATGCCGGACTGGTTCGAGACCATCCCCAGCAAGTTCTCGATGCCCGCTCTGCGCATCGAGGACTACACGGAGGACGACCGGTACGTCATGCGCGCCGAGCTTCCCGGCATGGCGGCCGAGGACATCGACGTCGTCATCAGCGACGGGGTACTCACGGTCGAGGCCGAGCGCACCGAACGGGACATCGACAAGCACCACAGCGAGCTCCGGTACGGCGCGGTAAGCCGCAGCCTGACCCTGCCGCCCGGTGCGGACGAGGACGACGTCCGGGCCGACTACACCGACGGCATGCTCACCATCAGCGTGGGCCTGGGCGCCGAGAAGGCGGAGGCGAAGCACATCGAGATCCGGCACGGCGACTGACACCGGCCGGCGATGGCCGGCGGGCATGCCGACTGCCCCGCCGTCGGCGTGCTCGTCGGCTCGTCCGGGACTGCTGGTGTCGCCCACGTCATCGAGGTCACCCGCATCATCGAGGTCACTCACGTCATCGAGGTGAAGAATCCGCTCGTTCCTTCGTGCGGGCCGGGTTCATCGCCGGTCGCATTCGTGCTGGTCCAGGTGAGTCTCCAGGACGGCCGCCTGGACCCTGCGCCGCACCCCGAGTTCTGCCAGAAGCCGCGAGATGTGGTTCTTGACGGTGTTCTCCGACAGGTACAGCCTCTCGCTGATCTGGCGGTTCGTCAGGCCGTCTCCGATCAGGGCCAGAATGTCCCGTTCGCGGGACGACGGAGCGGCCAGTTCGGACGTCGGCGACGGCACCTCGTCCGGGTCGGTGCGCAGGGAGCGCATGAGCCGTGCGGTCGTCGCGGGGTCCAGCATCGACCGGCCCGAGGCGACGGTGCGCACCGCCGACACCAGGTCGGAGCCCTTGATCTGCTTCAGAACGTATCCCGACGCGCCGGCCATGATGGCGTCCAGCAGAGCCTCATCGTCGTCGAACGAGGTCAGCATCAGACACGCCAGCTCCGGCATCCGGTCGCGCAGCTCCCGGCAGGCGGAGATGCCGTCGCCGACGGGCAGGCGCACGTCGAGGACGGCCACATGGGGGCGCAGGGCGGGGCCCAGGACCAGCGCGTGTTCGGCGGTGTCGGCGTCACCGACCACGGAGATGTCGGGTTCGGCGTCGAGGAGGTCGGCCAGGCCGCGTCGTACGACCTCGTGGTCGTCGAGCAGGAACACCCGGATCGGGTTCCGCTCACTGAAGGTACGTGTCTCAGTCATGACGGCCCCACGTTCTATGGACGGTGACAGACTGCCGCTGCTCCAAAGGTCGGTCATCATGTGTCCGTACCGGTCAGGTCGGGACCGACGGGACCGACCGGCCCCGGCCACCATGCGGCGGAACTCGCTCCGGCTATCGCGTGGCGCTGTCGTGAGCAAGGTCGAATTCCACGCCGACGACCCCTTCGACCGCCCTGATCAGCCGCGCCGCCACCGGGACGAGGGCGGTGTCCCGGATCCGCCCGGTGAGCGTCACGACACCGTCGTTCACCTCCACCCGCACGGCCGACGCAGGCGGCGCGAAGAGGGACGAGGCGATCTCGCGCCGCACCTCCTCGGCGATGGCCTCGTCGTCTCGCAGAAAGACCTTGAGCAGGTCGGCCCGGCTGACGACCCCCGCCAGCAGACCGGTGTCCTCCACCACGGGCAGCCTCTTGACGCCTTCTCGCGCCATGAGGCGCGCGGCCTCGGCGAGGGTGGCGTCGGCCCGGACCGTGACGGCGGGGGAGGACATGAGGTCGCCCGCGGTGCGGGCGTCGGCCTTCGCGACGTCGACCGGCCGGCGCAACTGGAGACAGCCCGCGTCGGGGTCGTCCCGCAGCTCCTCCTTGGGCAGCAGGTCGGCCTCGGAGACCACACCGACCACCCGCCCCTCGCCCTCGATCACGGGCAGGGCGCTGACCCGCCAGTCGTCCATCAGGTCCACGATCTCTTTGAAGGGGGCCCGACGGCCGACAACTGCGACGGTCCGCGTCATGACATCGCTGACGATGAGATGCGTGCCGTACATGGCTACTCCGAAGGAACTCGCTGAACTGTCCGGCACCTTCCAAGGTGTGCCGGGAAACCGGGAAAGCGCCATGGGCCGCCCGGCCCTGGAGCGGACCGTCCGGACCGGAGAGGGTCGGTCGGTCCCCGATGGGGCCGGGTGGCCTCTGACGCCGTCGGCGCCGCGGGTCCACGCTGGTACCGGGAACCTCACCCCGGAGGCGAGACCATGTCCGGAACGATCACCGTAGGCGTCGAAGACACTCCCGAGAGCCGGGCCGCCGCCGAGTGGGCGGCGCGCGAGGCGGTGCTGCGTGGCCTGACCCTCAAGATCGTGTACGTCTCGGAGCCGACTCCCTGGTTCGTGGCCCGGACCCCACTGCTGGACCCCGAGAGGTACCGGCACTGGGCGGAGCAGCTGACACGCGAGACCGCGGAGGGCATCCGGCTTCGCCACCCGGGCATCGAGGTGGTCACCGAGCAGCTCACAGGGACCGTGGCCGACGTCCTGTGCGAGGCCGCGGGCTTCGCGGAGTTGCTGGTGCTGGGGGCACGAGGCCGTGGCGGGCTCGAGGGATTCATGGTCGGCTCGGTCAGCCTGGCCGTAGTGGCCCGCGCCGAGCGTCCCGTGGTACTGGTGCGCGCCGGAGAGGAGGCCGCCGACGAGCACAAGATGGAGCCGGCAGGAGTGCCGTCCGTCGCGGCGCCCTTCCGACCCGTCGTGCTCGGCCTGGACATCGATCAGGCGGACGACACCCTGCTGGAGTTCGCCTTCGACGCCGCCGCACGCCGGAGAGCCCCCCTGCGGGCCGTCCACGCCTGGCCCGAACCGCCGACCTCCTTCTACCGCTTCAGCGGCGACGCCGAACTCTACGACTCGATGGAGCGCGGTCAGGCCGCCCTCCTGGGCAAGGTGCTGCGTCCCTGGAAGGAAAAGTTCCCGGACGTCGAGGTGTCCGAGGCAAGCCGGTGCGGCAGCGCCGCGCAGGTCCTCGTCAACGATTCCCGCGACGCCTCTCTCGTGGTCGTGGGCCGGCGCATCCGCACCAGTTCGTTCGGTGCCCGCATCGGCCATGTCGCCCACGCCGCCCTGCACCACATCGCCGCTCCCGTCGCGGTCGTCGCGCACAGCTGACTCGAAGAGGAGAAACCATGAGTGCGTCGACGGGCCGCCCGGACCGCAGGCGGGGCTCTTCGGCCCATGAGCCCGACCCAGCGCGCCCGCACACGGCGACGGGGGAGAAGGGCGGTTCGTGATCCGCCCTCCCGCACGGCTGTTTCATGTGTGACGGACGCACGAAGGCCCCTCGGCGACGCCGAGGGGCCTTCGTGCGCTCGCCCCACGTCCGGCCGAGGGCCGGGCGTGCGGACTACGGGGTGGGTACCGGCGCCATGCCGTCGTCCGCTTCGGCGGTCGCGCCTCTCTTCAGCAGTGTCTCGGCCGCGTAGGCGCCGGGCCCCAGGCAGGCGATGAGCAGGAACGTCCAGCAGAACATGACGGCCGGCTCGCCTCCGTTGTCGATCGGGAACAGCGCGTTCGACTGGTGGACGCTGAAGTAGGCGTAGGCCATGGACCCGGAACAGACGACGGCCGCCGTCCGTGTGAACAGGCCGAGGGCCACCAAGGTCCCGCCGACCAGTTCGATGACCGCGGCCCACCATCCGGGCCACTGCAGGGTGGGTACGGTACCGCCGCCATGGGCTCCGCCCAGGACGCCGAACAGGGACGCGGCGCCGTGGCAGGCGAACAGAAAACCGGTCACCAGGCGGAACGCGGCCTGCATGACCGGGCGCACGGTGCGTAACGTGGGCGTCGACGAGAAGTTCATGGGGGTTACTCCTCAGGTCGGGAAAGCCTGCCGGCGGTTCAGGCCTTCAGTCATGGACATGACAGTTCACGTGTAGCTCGGGAAGCGGGTGTGCGCCAGCGGCCAGAAGCTCTGAACTTCCTCTGAGGTGTGGCACTTTCAGAAGGTCTGGCGCGACGTCTGCCACGTCGCCGGTTCGAGTGTGGGCTGACCGCACCGCCGTCGGCCGAGGTGAAGCTGAACCGAGTGGGGTCAATGGGGGTCTCGGTTCGTGGACCCCACGTACCGGCAAACGGTCGCGCCACGGAGCGTGCAGACCGGCGTATGGGTCAGGATGGGACCATGCCAGATGCCTTCACCACCCGCACACTGCACGTCTCCACCGGTTCCCGGGAACGCGTCGTCGACCTCACCGGTGACTGCGAGGACTTCCTGCGGGAGGCGGCGGACGGCCGCGACGGCCTGCTCAATCTCTTCGTCCCGCACGCGACGGCCGGGATCGCCGTCATCGAGACGGGCTCCGGCAGTGACGACGACCTCCTCGCCGCCCTGCACACGCTGCTCCCGGCCGACGACCGCTGGCAGCACCGCCACGGCAGTCCCGGCCACGGCCGCGACCACGTTCTCCCGGCCATCGTCCCGCCCCACGCCACACTCCCCGTCATCGGCGGCCGTCTGGAGCTGGGCACCTGGCAGTCGGTCTGCCTGGTCGACACCAACAAGGACAACCCGAACCGTCAGGTGCGGCTGAGCTTCCTCGGCTGACGCAGCGTCGGAACCGCGGGCCTAGGGCGGGGCTGCCGCGTTGTGGTGGAGGCCGGTCACGCTGGTGAGCCGCCGCCCGGGTGCGCCGAGGCCCCCGGCGGCGAGCCAGTTGCCGAGGAGCCCGCGCTCGCGCCGCTGTTGCACGCCGCGCCCGTCAGCGTGAGTGCCGCCGTGGCCGTGGCCAGGCCGAACCGGAGGGCGATCGATGAGCAGGCGTGCGACGTCGGGCCGCCGTGGGCACCCGTTGGCCCTGGATGTACCGGCCTCGGCAGCAGGCGCACGGCCGTAACGGTTGTGAAGCGCTTGGGTAAGGCTTGGGCCGGGCCCTCCCGGGTGGCCAACGACAGTGCCATGATGGGGAGTTATGGCTGAGGGGGATGGTGTGGCCTACCGGGAGATCCGTGTGCGTCTGGACGGGACCGCGAGCGAGCGGGACGTCGCGGCGCTGAAGAAGTGGCTGGAGCGCGAGCCACCGATCGAGACGCGGGTGCACGAGGGCCTCTTGCAGATCCATGAGCGGCCCCGTACGGACGAGGACGGCGCCCCGATGGGCGTGGGCATGGACCTCGTCCTCACCCTGGTCGGCGCGGGGGCAAAGACGATCTTCGACGAGGTGTTGTCCCAGGTCAAACAGGCAGTGGAGGCCTGGAGGAACAATCGCCGCGAGGTGGAGGACGGCGATCCGCCGACCAGCAGCGTCGGACCGGTGCACCCCGACGCGAGGTAGTCCGGTGGACCCCTTCGACCCGCGTGGGCAGGTGAACCGGGCGCTGCTCGTCGGCGTGTCCGACTACGACAACACCGAGCCGCCGCACGGGGTGCCCGGCAGCCTGCCGGCCGTCCGGCACAACCTGACCGAGCTGAGGCGCGCGCTGCTGCTGGGCGGTGTGCTGAGCGAGACGGAGATCGTCGTCTCCGACTCGCCCACCCAGGACGAGTTCGTCGACGCCCTGCACGCCGCCGTCGACGAGGCCAGAGGGCTGCTGCTGGTCTACTTCGCCGGGCACGGTGCCATCCCCAGTGCGGCGGACGAACTGTTCCTGCAACTGCGCAACGCGCGTGTCATCGCGGGCGATCACGCCGTGTTCCGCAGCTCGGAGATGTTCACCGACGTCCTCGGCGTGCTGGGAAGTGCCAAGGCGCGTCACGTGGTGGTGGTTCTCGACTGCTGCTTCGCGGGCAACGCGGCCCGGCTGTGGGAGGCCGAGTCCGGCCGACGGCGCGTTCTGCTGCTGATGAGCGTGCAGGCCAACCACCGCGTCGACGCGGGCGACGACACCTCCCCGACGCCCTTCACCGCCGAGCTCGTCCGACTGCTCGGCGAGGGACGGGAGTGGGGCTTTCAGGACCTTGCAGAGGCGGTGCGCGCCAGGATGAAGGAGGCGGGCCACCGGACGCTGCGCGACGCGAAGTGGGAGCCGCAGAGCAGGACGGAACCGGAGGCGGACGTACTGCTGGCGGTGGCCACAGGCCCGGCAGGGGAGCAGGACCCGGAAGAGGAGCCCAAGTCCGGATCCCCACGCCTGCCTTGGTGGCGCAGGCTCCTCAACGCCATCCGCAACGCCGGCGCCGCCGTCCTGGCCACCCTGGCCGCCTGGGCACGCGCCGCCCGAACCTGGTTCCTCGGCCGCGGCGTCCTCGGGCGCGTCATCGTCATCGCCACCGCGCTCGGCCTGCTCGCCGGCCTCGTCCTCGGCGGTGTCACCGTCTTCGGCGCAGCCCGCGGCGCCTGCGCCCCGCCCCTGGAATTGCGCGTCCTGACCGACCCGGACCTGGAGACCACCGTACGCACGGCCGCGAACGCCTATCTGACGGCGCAGGAGAACACGACCGGTGAGGGCTGCCGTCGTACCGGCATCACCGTCTACAGCGCCCGTGCCGCAGACGCTGTCACCGCGTTGCGCGAGCAGACCGACGCGTGGCAGCAGCCGCGGGACGAGGACACCAACCCGCAGCGGGACGTGGGTCCGCAGCCGGACGTCTGGATTCCGGCCGCCACCACGGACGTGGCGCGGGTCACCGCCGAACAGGACACGCGCGCGTACGCCCAACTGTTCCCGGACGCCGGCCCCTTCGCGTACTCACCGCTCGTGCTGGCCGTGCCGCGGAACCTCGCTGCCGGTACGACGGACGCCGACCGGGTCGGCAGCCCGCTGGCCCGTTTCATGGACGACCTGCACAACAAGGACAAGGGGGCCGAAGTGCGCCGCGCCGAGCCGGAGTTCACCGATGCCGCGCTGCTGGCGACGGTCGGACTGTACGGTACCGGGGCGACCGACGCGGGAGCGGCCGAACAACGGGTCGCCCAAGCCGGGCCGCCCTCGTCCACCGCCGCCGACCTGTTGTGCACGCTGCCCGACGACTACGCGGTGGACAAGCGCACCGCCGCCCTGGCCCCCGAGTTCCTGCTGAAGAGCGGTGTGGGCTGCGACCGTACGACGCGGGTGCCGCGCGTCGCCGAGTACCCCGACGACGTACCCGGCCTGACCCCCACCTTCGTCCGGGTCCGCTGGCGCGACGCCGACCGCGACAGGCAGGCCCGCGAGGCGGCTGTCGCCGGCTTCCGTGAGTGGCTGACCGGCAGGCAGGGGCTCGCCGCGTTCGCCGACGCCGGTTTCCGCTCGACCGGGGAGGGCCACGCCCTGCTCGACACCAAGCACGTCGGCGGCGGCATCGTGAGCGTTCCCGGTCCGCTGCCCGAGACGACCGGACAGCAGGCGATGGACACGGTTCTGACGGAGTACCGCGGCGCCAACGGACCCGGCAGGGTGCTGTTCCTGCTGGACGGTTCGGGTTCGATGGGTGCCTGGTGGGACGGCCCGAGCGGTGGCCCCGGCCTCGTGAAGCAGTCGCTCGTCGGACTCGGCGACCAGGACGAGTACGGCGTGTGGGAGGTGGCCGGCACCGCCGGAGCGGCCAACCACACCGTCCTGCTGCCCTTCGACCGCCATCGCCGTACGGACGCCGAGCACACCATCGACAAGAGGGCCGTCGTGCGGGACGCCGAGGCCGACCCGCACGCGGCGCTGCTGGCCGCGCTCGACGAGATGGCGCACCGCGGCATCGACGACGACTACCCTCAGCTGATCGTCTACATCACCGACGACGAGGACAACAACCGCCTCACGGGCGCCGGCCTCGACGACGTCCTGAAGAAGGCACGCGCGGTGAACGTGCCGGTCGCCATGGTGTCCCTCGCGGGCGGCGGCTGCGCCGCGGGCCAGGCCGACGCGCGGGTCTCCCAGGCGAGCGGCGGACGGTGTCTGGACGCGGGCGGCGACCTCGGGGCCGGCCTCAAGGACGAAGTGTCGCGCACCGGGACGGGTGAGGGCTGATGAGAAACGCAGGTGCGTCGGTGGTTCGCCGCCTGAGCGTCCTCCTCGCGCTGCTGCTGTCGGCCGCCTGCACGAGCGGCGGCGGGAACGGGACGACCTCGGCGCCCGCCGACACGCCCGGCGAGATCGTGGTCGCCAGCGGGCGGGACGTCACCGGCAAGAACGGCATTCGCCAGCAGCTCATCGACGCCTGGAACCGGCAGCAGGAGAAGGAGGGCAGCAACTACCGGGCCCGCCTGGTGGAGCTGCCCGGCTCCACCGACGAACAGCGCAGCCAGCTCCTGGGCGCCCTGCAGTCGGGCAGCGCCCACTACGACGTCGTCAACCTCGACGTGACCTGGGTACCGGAGTTCGCCGAGGCACATCTCGTGCGGGCGCTGCCGGACTCGGCGATCGACACCGGCGATGTCATCAAGTCGGTGGCGGACACGGCACGTTGGGGCGGCAAGGTGTACGCGGTGCCGTTCAACAGCGACGTCGGACTGCTCTACTACCGCCGCGACTACCTCCGCGAGGCCGGGGTCCAGCACACCGACCTGAGCGGCGGGCTCACCTGGGACCGGATGCGGGAGCTGATCGACAGCATCGAGGGCCACCCGCCGAAGGGCTACGAGAAGGGCTGGACGACGCAGCTCGCCGGGTACGAGGGCCGTACGGTGAACGCCGTCGAGGCGTTCGCGTCGGCCGTTCCCGACTTCGCACTCACCAACTCCTCCGGCCACTACACCGCCACAGTCGACCAGCTGACCGCCGGGGTGGCCGAACTGCGCCGCCGCACCGAGCCGGCGTACACCCTCGACAACGCCGTCCACTCCGACGAGACCACCTCGCTCAACGATTTCGCCGACGGCAGGACGGCCTTCCTGCGCCACTGGCCGTATGCCTACCGCACGCTCCACCAGACCTTCGGCACCGGGCAGCTCGGCGTGGCCCCGCTGCCCGGACGTGCCGTGCTCGGCGGCCAGGACCTGGCGGTGACGCAGGCGTCGGAGCGGCCTGGCAAGGCGTCCGAACTGATCAGTTTCCTCACCGGCAAAGAGAGCGAACGCTGCTTGCTGGACGCCGGTTTCGCCGCCACCCGGCAGAGTGCGTACGTCGACGACGGCGTGACCTGCGCGTCCGCGAGGCCCTCGGGCGTCGGCCCGACGACCACGCCCTCGGCCTCGCCGACCGGCGAGCAGACCGACCGCATGCCCCGCGACACCGCCGGCCGCCCCGCCTACGCCCGCACCATCCTCCTCCCGTCTCTCCAGCACGCCCTCCAACGCCCACGCACCCCGCTGTACGGAGCCTTCACCCAGACCTTCGACGCCCAACTGGGCCCCCTCTTCGGCTCCAGTCCGCCGAGCGACACGGAACTGGCGAAGAGCCTGGACCGGGCGCTGCGGAGGGCGTTGCCGAACTGAGGGCCACGCGCGCGCACAGCGGAGGTGACCCCGCATCGTCTCAGCGCTGTGCCGGCACGTCCCAGCGGACGCGCAGAGCCGGGGGCTTCCGGAAGACCAGGCCCTTGGGCGTGCTGGGCGAGGCCGAGTCGAGCCGCAGGCCGTGGAGACGGTCGAGGAGCGCGAGGAGGCAGGCGCGGGTTTCCAGGCGGGCGAGGTGGGCGCCCAGACAGAAGTGCGGGCCGTGCGCGAAGGCAAGCTGGAGGCGGGAGTTGTCCCGCCGCAGGTCGAAACGGTCGGGGTCCTGGAAGATCTCGGGATCGCGGTTCGCGCCGGCGAGCGAGACGACCACCAGATCACCACGCCTCACGTCCGCGCCGCCGATCGTCACGTCGGCGGTCGCGTAGCGGTCCACGACCGTCGCGGCGGGCTCCAGGCGGAGCGATTCCTCGATCGCCGCGTCGACCAGGTCTGGGTCGGCCCGCACGAGGGCGAGTTGACCAGGGTGTGCCAGCAAGTGCAGTACGGCGTTGGCGATCATGCCCTCGGTGGTCTCGATACCGCCGAACATCAGCACGGCAGCGTTGGCGACCACCTCCGGCAGCTTCAGACGTTCGCTCCCGGCCACCCTGACCAGTAGCGACGCCTCGCTTCCTGCCGCGACCGTCGCCTCGACCCTTCCCCGCAGCTGGTCGAACGCCGCCGCCCCGGCGGGGTTCGCCGGCAGCCCGGCGGTGATGTCGGAGACCGCGCTCACGATGGCGTCGTACCAGGACAGCACCGCCTCGGCACCCGCGCCGACCAGACCCAGCGACTCCGCAACGACGGCGACGGCCAGCGGCCCGGCCACCTCCCGGCGCAGTTCGGCGCTGCCACGCGGCCGAATGCCTTCCACGAGCCGGGCGGCTTCCTGCTCCACGAACCCCGCGAACCGGTCGTGGACGTCTTGCGCGCGGAAGGGGTCGGTGAACGGGGCGCGGTGCCGTTTGTGCTCGGTGCCGTCCACGGAGAGCATGCTCGGGCCGACCACCCGCGCGGTGGAGAAGCGGGGGTCGTCCACCGTGAAGGTCGCCGCGTCCCGCATCACACGCAGTGCGATGTCACGCCGGGTCACAAGCCAGCCGCCCAGCAAGGGGAGCCACGAAACCGGTTCGCTGGCGCGCAGCAGGGCCAGCCGGGGGTGCGGGTCGTCCTCCAGCTCGCTGAGCGTGGTCGCGGAGCCGAGCGGAAACCGGTGCGCTCTCGCCATGGAAGCTCTCCCTGTTCCCGTTCCTGGATTCCGGCTGCCCCGGCCCACTGAGAGCGTATGCGTCTCTACGACGGGGGACGTCCAACCCCGTTGCGTGAAAAGGAATTTCGTGGCCTGCTCTCGACGCCGGTACGGTCCGGCCCATGGAGCGGATTTTTCAGACGGCCGAAGAACTCGCGGCTGCCTTGCGTGCCGGTGAGGTGACCTCGGTGGAACTGACCGACGAGGTGATCGCTCGAATCGAGCGGGACGACAAGGCGATCAACGCGATCTGTGTGCCGGACTTCGACCGCGCACGGGCCGCCGCGCGCGGTGCCGACAAAGCGCGCGCCCGCGGTGAGGACGGGCCGTTGCTCGGCATCCCGGTGACGGTCAAGGAGTCCTACAACGTCGCCGGGCTGCCCACGACCTGGGGCATGCCGCCGCACCGGAACTACCTGCCGGCCGAGGACGCGGTGCAGGTGTTGCGGCTCAGGGCCGCAGGCGCGGTGGTGCTCGGCAAGACCAATGTGCCCCTGGGGCTGCAAGACGTGCAGAGCTTCAACGAGATCTACGGCACCACCAACAACCCTTGGGATCACGGTCGCACGTCGGGTGGATCCTCCGGCGGATCAGCGGCGGCCCTGGCGTCCGGATTCGGCGCCCTGTCCATCGGCTCCGACCTCGCCGGTTCGCTGCGCACCCCCGCACATTTCTGCGGTGTCTACGCACACAAGCCGAGCCTCGGGCTGGCTCCGAACCGTGGGATGGTCGCGCCGTCCGCGCCGGCACTGCCGGTCGACCTCGACCTCGCGGTCGTCGGTCCGATGGCGCGCAGTGCCCGCGACCTGACCCTCCTGCTCGACGTCATGGCCGGACCGGATCCGCTGACGCTCGGTGTGGCGTACGACCTGAAGCTGCCGCCCGCGCGCCACGAGCGGCTCGGCGACTTCCGGGTCCTGGTCCTCGACGAGCACCCGATGATTCCGACCGGGTCCGCTGTGCGGGCGGCCGTGAACCGGGTTGCCGACGCGCTTGCCGACGGCGGCGCCCACGTCGAACGGCACAGTCCGCTGCTCCCCGATCTGGCCGAAGCCGCGGAGCTGTACATGCACTTGCTGATTTCGGGCTCCACCGCACGTTTTCCTGTCGAACCGTACGAGCAGCTTCGCGCCCGTGCCGCCGGACTGAGCCCGGACGACCGGAGTCTCGATGCCGCGCGGCTGCGCGGAATGGTGTTCAGTCACCGTGACTGGGTCGAGACGAACAACCGTCGCGAGCTCCACCGCCACGGCTGGCGGCAGCTCTTCGCCGAGTTCGACGCCGTGGTGTCGCCGGTCACACCCACTCCCGCGTTCCCGCACGACCACAGTCCCGATCCGAGGGAGCGCCGGATCGACATCGACGGCGTCGAGTACCCCTACTTCGACCAGTTGGTCTGGGCCGGTCTGGCCACCATGCCCGGCCTGCCCGCCACCGCCGTACCAGCGGGCCGGTCCCCCGAGGGCCTGCCGGTGGGAGTGCAGCTCATCGGTCCGATGTTCGGGGACCGCACCCCGCTTCGGCTGGCTGAACTGCTCGAGCAGAGGATGGGCGGCTTCCAGCCACCCGAGTAGGGCGTACCGACCCCTCATGGAGGGGGAGACGCCCACGCGATTCGCCGCCCTGAGCTCGCTTCCAGGGCGGAGAACAGCGACGTCAGATCGATGTGAGGTGGTTGGTCCGCTTTCAGTCGCAGGCCCCTCAGGGGGCCTGATGGTGCCGTGTCCGGGCAGGGCTACAGCTTGGTCATCTTGGCGTACGGGCTCAAGATCCGCATTTGGGACGATCCGAAGTCCACGAGAGCCGCGATTCCGTCCTCGATGCCGATCACTCGGCCGAGTCCGTACACGTCGTGCGTGACCTGGTCGCCCACCGCGAAGTGCTTGGGGGCGGGCGTGACCGGGGCCTTGAAGGGGCTGGTGGGCAGATGGCGTTTGGGTGCAGCAGGCTTTGTCATTGTCTCCAGTATGCGCCTACGCACTGCCCTGAGGGTGACTCTCAGGGGCAGAAGTAGTTGAACGCTGGACTCACTCCGGTGTGCGCTGAGCCCGCCGACCGGTCGGAAGACGGACGGGGTCGGGCGGTTCGGCCTCACAGACGACCGAACCGCCCGTACCCTTCGTGTTGTCTACGGCGTCACATAGCGGGCGCCAAACCATGGAGGCAATACCTCGTGCTGATCGCTCAGCGTCCGTCACTGACCGAAGAGGTCGTCGACGAGTTCCGCTCCCGGTTCGTGATCGAGCCGCTGGAGCCGGGCTTCGGCTACACCCTCGGCAACTCTCTCCGTCGT
>NZ_JBEZMO010000029.1:0-103633 GCF_040652655.1 Streptomyces sp. NPDC048191 | reverse complement strand
CACGCAGGCTCTCCGAAGCGGTGGAGATGCCGAGGGCGTTGAGGAACCGGCCGGCCGCGGCTTCCGCGGCGGCCAGGTCGATGCCCTCGGGCTCGAGGACTACCCGCAGAGCGGGCCGTGCCCGTGCTGATTCCTCCGCGCCGTGCAGGTCCGTTCGGGCGGCGGTCCGGTTCGAGCGTTCGGTCATGTCAGCTGCCCCCAATGCCCATCGCGGCGAGCAGGACTGCAACGAAAGTGGCCTCGGCCGGAACCGTCAGTACGGCGGGCGCCGCCAGCCGGACCTGTGCCCGGGCCGGCCAGGCCTGCCGCTTCCTCGGCTTCATCCGGTCATGGGTGTGGGCGGGTGTGGTGGCCCGGGTTGTGGTGTCAGGCATCGCGTACATTCTCCGTTCTGCGCCTGGCGGCGCAGTGTTCTGGGGGGACCGGGGATGAAGACGGTGACCGCTGCCCCGTCGAAGACAGGCCGGGAGGCCACCTACAGGGTGGGGTGCTGTTGGACTGATTCAGGCTCGGCCGATCGACTGACACGTCGGACGATTGCCCAGTGGTACGGCCGCGACGTGACCGCGGTCGGCCTTCGCCCGCATCACCGACCGGCGATTCGACCGCCTGCACAAGATCACCACTCGACTCGTTCATGAGTGCGGATACTCGGGGGACAGGGGCCGGACGACCTCGGTTTTCCGTTGTCCCGTTCTCCGCAAGCCACGGCTCGGGGTGCGCCGGGCGCCTGTCCGGGCATGCGGCGGCGTTCCGAAAACAGGCCGGGGGGAGTGACTCGTGCGGTAGCTCGTCCGATCGGAGGACGACGTGAGCGGGTCCTATTCCTTTACTGGACACACCGAATGGCACTGGACGGCCTCACATCCAAATGAAAAGAACAGATTCCGCCGGAGGCGTCGCTCAGCATCAGCCATTCCTACGATCATGAATCTTGACTCGGTCAAGAGGTTCCAGGCCGGGAAAACCACCGGTCACCGATGCGGACATGAAGCGCAGCCATACTGCGACATGCCCGTCTCCAGGCGTGGGTCGATCGGCTGGAACCAATGAAAGGATCACGGACGCCGATGCTGCAGGCGAGAGGGGCGCGCATAGAGCCCAGATGGTGGATCGCCATCATTTCATCGGGTGCGTTCGCCCTGTGTTATCTCGACCAGGAAGCGGTCACGGTCGCTTTGCCGAGCATTCAGCGCTACCTGCATTCGTCGTCCACACAGTTGCAACTCATTGTGACCGCCTACTTGGTAGCACTCGCCGCCTTCATTTCTCTTGCCGGTAGAGCCGCGGACATCGTGGGTTACCGCCTGGTCTTCCGGACGGGGGTCATCATTTTTGTCGCCGCTTCCGCGATGTGCGGCTTCAGTCACACCGTCACGGAGGTCATCGTAGGCCGATTCGTGCAGGGCATGGGTGCTGCGATGATGATTCCTTCTGCGACTGCGGCCGTGATTGCGGCATTCGAGCACCGTTCACGCGGCAGAGCACTGTCTTTTACTGTAGCAATTTCCATGGTTTTTCTGGCAGTGGGGCCGCTCATCGGTGGATTGTGCATCCATTTCTTTTCCTGGCGTTCGGTTTTTCTGCTGAACCTGCCGCTGGGCATGGCCTTGATGGCGCTCATGGCTCTGGTGTCGCCCCCCGAGAGACTGGCGCCCGCTGCACGGCTCCAGCAACGGATCGACTGGGTCGGTGCTCTCTTGCTGCTCCTGGGTCTGGCAGCGTTTCTTCTCGGAATTCTGCAGATTCAGCAGTGGGGTCTGCGGTCTCCGACAGTCGAGGCATTGCTCGTCAGTGGATTTGTCGGCCTTGCCCTGCTGGTCGTGTGGGAGCTGCGAAACACGAACCCGATCGTCGACCTCCGCTGCCTTACTCTGCCCCGATTCCCCCTTCTCCTCGTCGTAGTTTCGACGATTCGGTTTTCCGTTGTTGGATTTTCAGTCCTCAGCGCCATCTGGACGCAAGATGTCCTAGGCCTCGGCCCCATTGCGGCCGGGCTGTCGTTGGCTCCGTTCCTGATCACCCTACTTCTTGTCACTCCGCTGTCAGGAATACTGTATGACCGCGTGGGCCCTGCACGACTTGTCCCCCTGGGAACGACGGCAGTCGCCGTATCACTTCTGTGGATGGCAGCAATACTTCATCTGTATTCCTATCCGCAGATGATCGCTCCGTATGTCCTCATGGGATTCGGACTCGGACTGGCCGTCAGCCCCGCAGTCACCGATTTGCTGAACGCGGTCTCCGAGGATCGACGAGCGGAGGCTTCCGGGTTCGTGCAGACCGCTCGAGAAGTCAGCGGGGCAGCAGGCCTTGCAGTAATGGGCGCCATAGCGGCGAATGCACAGTGGGATCGCACGCAACACCTACCGCAGAACGCTGATGTCACTGATGCAGCGTCTCCTCGTATCGATGGAATGGGCATGTCACTGCACTCACTCCCCCAGCTCAAAAATGCAGTCACCGCCCCGATCTCGACCTCGTTCTGTGTCGCCGGCGGACTGACTCTCCTGACAGCCCTCCTGGCCTTCTGGCGGTTGCGCTCCAGCCCTCCCCCCGTCATACGGGACTTTCCGAGAAGCGCCAAAAGGGGGGCCCGTATGTGAGCTCACCTGCCGCCGACTGCCTGGAACAGGACCCGCGACAAGGACGTGGGACCCGCACCAGCCTGCTTTGTCCGAACCGTCCACCCGGCCCGAACAAGAACCCTTCGATTCACAAACGAGGAGCAAGAGATGAATCGGTTTAGCGTCATGAAAACTCTGGAATTTGCCTACGCACACCGCCTGCTTCGTTACAGTGGCAAGTGTCAATACCTGCATGGGCACAACGGCCGACTCGAAGTGGTGCTGCGATCGGATCACCTTGATGAGGTCGGATTTGTTGCCGACTTCGGACTCATCAAGGAAACCATAGGGGAATGGGTGCAGAATAACCTCGACCACCGGGTGCTGCTCTGCCGTAAAGACCCTCTGATTCCCATGCTCCAAGAATCGGGACAACCAGTCTTCGTCATGGACGACAACCCCACTGCAGAGAACATCGCAAAATCAATCTGGGACTCGCTGACCGACTGCGGTCTCCCGATCAGCGAAATCCGCCTGTGGGAGACATCCACCAGCATCGCGACCTACTGCGGAGATCAGTGATGAAACCGGTAACCGTGCTCGCCAGCGGGGGACTGGACAGCTGTGTGCTCATCGCCGACCTTGCCCGGAGCGCCACAGTCCATCCCTTGTACATCAAGTTCGGACTTGCCTGGGAGTCTCAAGAGCGATATGCCCTCAAGCGCTTCCTCGACGCACTTCCTTCAGGCACAGCAGTGGAACCCCTGAGCGTGATGGAGATGCCAGTGGCCTCGGTCTACGGTCATCACTGGAGCGTAACCGGCGAGAACATTCCGGATACGCGAGCCCCTGATATCGAGGTCGAACTGCCGGGGCGCAACCTCATGCTCCTGGCCGGAGCGGCGCTCTGGAGCTCCATGCGCGGAGTCAATGCCCTGGCGCTTGGCAGCTTGGAGGGCAATCCATTTTCCGATGCCAGCCCGGAATTCTTTCGACAGTATGCGGAGTGCCTGAGCACAGGCCTGGCACCTCATCGAATCGAGATACTTACCCCGTACAGGCACCGAACGAAAACTGAGCTCATCTCGACGTTCCCGGATCTCCCGCATGAACTCTCGCTCACCTGTATGGCCCCACGCACCGACGCGAAGGGCCTGCTCCACTGCGGTGCCTGCAACAAGTGTGCAGAACGCCGCCACGCCTTTGTCGCTGCTCGGCTCCATGACTCGACGCGGTACGCCGGTACGGCAGGTTGAGATGTGTCCTGTCCTCCGGCCAGACCGATCACATGGCGCTGCAGAAGTACGACATCCCGGTCCCCGGTAACCCCGAGGTGTTCAAGGAGCGGTGGTGGACCGCGATCAGTGTGCCCGTGCTCGGCCCGGACGGGAAGGTCGCCTGGATCATCCACCGGTCCGAGGACATGACCGATGTCGTCCGCGCCCACCGCACCGCGCACGCACCGTCGGTCAGTCCCGGCCGGGAAGCGGCCATGGAAGCCGAGCTGTACGCCCGGGCGCGGCAACTGCAGCAGCTGAACGAGGAACTGCGCCAAGCCCACGCCCCGTGAACGGCGCATCGCCGTCGCCCTGCAGGAAGCCATGCTCCACTCCCCGGACCTGGCCCGGCACCCGGGCATCGCCGCCGAAGACGGATCGGCGACTACAAGCGCCGGGCCGCCACCGTCGAACCGGTCAACGGCCAGCTCAAGACCGTATTCGCCAACGCCGGTTCGCCCGCCGAGGGCGAACGGCCTGCCAGTGCGAACTGGAACTCGCCGCGCTGGTGCTCAACCTCCGCAAGTTCTGCCGACTGGACCCCCCGCCTTCGGACAGCAGCCCTGGCTGCCTGAAGGGAATCCAGCCGACAGGCACACCCGTGCCGGCGTCTGCATCCTCTCGGCGTCGCCTGAAGTTCAGCCGCCGCCGACACACCCACCAGGACAGACAGCCATGGGCTTGAGACGACCGGGGCATCCAGGTCGGAAGCGCTGCCCCATTGCTGCTGCGCAGCCCGAACGAAAACGCAACAGGCTCACCGCCGTCACCCGCTGGGCGATCGACCACCGCGTCCACGACCTGTTCAACGGTCTTGCCCGGCAGAAATGGAAACGCCGTTCTTGCGGCACCCGGGCTCACGGCCTGCGGACATGTCGGCTGTAGGTGGCCCAACTCCAGGACACGCGCGCCTGCTTCGGGCCGGCAGCGAGTGCGCACGGCTGCTTCAACGCGCCACATGCGGGGTAGAAGTGGAATGAGATGAGCGTTCGGCCCGCGCCCCCACTGCGCGGGCCGAACACTGCGAAGTGAGCCGATGCCCGCTGTGATCTCCCCAGTACACAAGGGCGACAGCTCACTTCTGCGTCGAACTGTCCGCGGCTATCGGATAGTTCGAACCCTCAGAGTCGTGATGCTCGAACGGCGCGCGTCCGAACGGGTCGACGGTGGCGCGCGCAGCACGCATGAGGCGCCCGTGGTCGGCGCGAGCGGCGTGTCTTTGGTGCAAGAAGCCTGACGGGCCGGCTGAGGCCGGTGATGGGGCGCGGCTGTCCTCATGGGCCGGCGGCAGAAGCGACGCTTTCGTCAGGGCCGCTTCCTCTCCCAGGTGTTGGGGGGCATGTACCGCCGCAAGCCTCCGCCCGCCCCGCCGGCCACCATCGAGGCCGGTTGTGATGTGCAGGCGCTGGGGCACGGTACATTCTCTCGCCCGGCAAGCATCACCGCCTGCTCGAGGGTGGCCGCGGGGCCCTCAGCGCATCAGAGGGTGAGGGCGGGCGCCGAGGGGGCGCAGGCTCAGCGTGAATGGACGGGATGGCGGCCGTGGCCCGGCTGCTGCGAGCGCCGTCGCAACGAAGCCCGTGAGTCGGCGCATGGGGTGTGCGCTCCTTAGGGGTGGGGACGAGTCCGTTGTGGAGTCTGACGTGTCCGAGTCAGCCATGCCACCCTGTCCGGCGTGATTCGGCCGCGGCTGACGGGTGCCGGCTTGCAGGACACGTGAGTGCAGGCGGCGGTGGCATTGAAAAAATCGTGAACAAGTGTATGCAGCCATCGGTCGGTGTGACTTGATCTAGTCTTTGCGGAAGTAAGCTCTTGCTGGATGGGCAAGTTTGGCCAGAAGCATGCGGTGTAGACGGAATGCACGCAGCTCTAGTCACATCTGCAACGGGCTTGCTGAGGCTCGGCCGCGACCAGGGCTCACCAGGGGCATCCGCGGACCCGTCGTCAAACCAGACTGTGTGTTCTCGCCAACCCATCCGTCGTGTCCGACTTCCCGGCGGCCGTGGGCTGTTGTTCACGCCCGGGCGTCGTGCCCTCGCCGGCACGAGGAGCTTGAGGTGAGAGGTGGGCGGCTCCGGTGGGGCCCCAGCTGTTGCCGGCAGCGGTCGAGCGCAGCATGAGCGCCGTCGCCTTGAGCGTGGGCGAGCGGAGCCCCTGAGAGTGAGACGAACCGGGCCCTACGATCCTGGAAAACCTGCGCCGATGCTCAGGTCCTCTCCTCCCACGGCCTCGGCTTCCCCAGCAGTACGCGTACCGCGCCGCCCGCCCGAACACAGCGGCAGGGCAGACGCGTGCGCCGAGGCGTGCCGAGCGCGCTGGTGCGCCTTCGCTCGCGGGAACCGGAGGCGGTGGCCGACGATGACGGCAACTTGCCCGGTACGACAACGAGCATGGCCTCTCCGTCAAGATGCGGGGCGTGGAGAACGCCGGCGCGGAAACCGAACGCCTCGCATTGCCACGCCCCTTGATGTGTTCTCGCCTCGGCCGGGGTTGAATGCAATGGTTCAGTGGTTCACTCTCGTCAACCGCCCGCACGAAGTCGCCGAGGGGACGCCGAATTCGGCGTAACAGTAGTCGAGGGTATGGCGGCTGATGAGTTTGAAGGTGTAAACGCCCTCATCATTCGAGCCGGACATCACGTCGCCGTCGGGAGTGAAGCCGCCAACCACGGGCTTGCTGACAGTGCTCCCGTTGGCGATGACGTAACTCACGACGCCCTTGAAGGTCCGGTCATGCTGCTTGGAGATTCTCAGTGTGACGGCACCCCTGAAGAATCCCGTGGCGCTGTTGATGACCTCGCGTTCGCCCCTCCATGTGCCCCGCAAGGAGATGGAGCCGCCGTCCGCGGAGGCGGCGCCGGCCGTGGGGGCGGACAGCAGCGCTGTCACAGCCGTGACGCCCACCAGCCATGCTCTGGCCGAGGGCCTCAAAGCCTTCGAGAGCGGCAGGTGCTTCCTACTCGTCTGGGCGGCCATTTTCCGTTCCTCTCCTGCGTTCCGGCGCAAGCCAACGTGGGTGAAGGTAACCGGCGGAAGGCGCAGGCCCTTTCCGGCGCTCTGATAACTGCACCGAAAGAGATGAAGATAAGCAGAACAGCGTAAGGTGCCATAGGAGGATGTACCTGCCGTGTCACCTGGAGTCGGTGTGTCCGACGGCCCGGCAAAGCGAACGTGGGCGCCCTGCCGGATGGCCAGGTACCCGAGGCCTGGGTCGTCGCGGCTCGCCACCCGGCCCCTCAGTTGCAGGCGCCGGAACTCCCGCTCGCAGTGGACCATCGGCGAACCTCGCCCAGCCGTACTCCCGTTACCCGGCCGACCAGGATCGTGTGATCCCCGGCCGGGTAACGCGCGTATGTGGCACAGTCCAGCTGGACGGGTGCCTGGTGCACCGCCGGCAGCCCGGCGGGGCTCGGCCGCAGCAGGGCGTCGGAGAACTTGTCGGCGCCCTTGGTGGCGAACAGCAGGGCCCCCGGGAATAAGGCCTGCGTCCTGGGCAGGCCGGTGACGGGCCGTGTGTGGGCCGTCATTGATCACGGCTGTGCCGTCGTGTGGTCGCCGGGCCACCGGAGGGGCCGTGCGGGCGTGCCCGGGGCAGATCCGTTACGGCTGAGTTCCTTGAAGGGGGGAAGCCAGAGGTTCTGGCCGTGTCCGTCCGCAAGGGGGCGGACGCCGATCGGGCGCGAGCCGTCGGTGGGCCGAAGCAGTGCCGTACGGGTGATTGACGCAGCCATGCCCGGCCGGGATGCGGCCTGTCGCAGGTCCGGCCGGGCGAGACTGCCGCCACCGTGAAGAAGGTGGCGAACATATGCTCATCGACAGTGAAGCGACCATCCCCGCCGAGAGGTCGAGCGTGGCGGCGGTCGTCGCCGGTGCCCCGCGTGTGGCGGAGATCGCGGCGCGGTGCGGCGAAAAGACGGAGACCGCCAGGCAGCTTGCACCCGAGGTGGCTGAGGCCATCCGGGAAGCCGGCTTCGCCCGGCACTTCGTTCCGGCGGCCTTCGGCGGCACGGAAGGCCGCTTCGAGGATATGACTTCGGCGGTGACCCTGGTCGGAGAGGGCTGCGCCTCGGCGGCCTGGGTCGCCTCTCTGTCCGCGTACGCGGCCCGCTACGGGGCGTATCTGCCCGTGGAGGGGCAGGCGGTGCTCTGGGGCGACGGGCCGGATGCCCTGATGGGGGGCGCGCTCATGCCGGCCGGGAAGGCGGAGCCCGTCTCCGGTGGCTGGCGGCTCACCGGTGAGTGGGAGTACATCAGCGGGGTGCGCCATGCTGATTGGGTCTTCGCCTGCTGCGTCGTACCCGGTAAGGGAGGCCGCTCGGACGGCCGCGGTGATCAGCATTTCTTCGCGGTGCCGAAGGCGGACATCACCGTCAAGGACACCTGGCTCACCCTGGGCATGCGCGGGACTGGAAGCAACATCATGGTCCTGGACGACGTCTTCGTACCCGAGTTCCTCACTTTGTCCAGACTCGACATCAGCATGGGCCGGGCGACGGCCTCCGAGGCCCGGTGCCACACGGTCCCCATGGGAGCACTGTCTGCGCTGCCGCTCACCGTCCCCGTGATCGGTGCCGCTCGGGGTGCGCTGCGCGCCGCTCGTGAGCGCACCATGCAGCGGGCCGACCGGCGCGGAGTGCCGCTGCGCGAGAAGCCGTCGGTGCAGATTGACTTGGCCCGCTCGACTGCCGAGGTGGACGCCGCGGAATTCCTCGTCCAGCGGGCGTCGCGCGTCGCCGACGGCGTCGAGGACACCGAGGAGTCGGTGGTTCGTGGGCCGAGGGATTTTGCGATGGCGGTGGAACTGTCGGTGTCGGCCGTTGAGCGTCTCTTCCACGGTACCGGTACGACGGGGCACTTCGAGGGTGACCAACTGCAGCGATTCTGGCGCGACGTCAGGACCGCTGCCTCCCATTCCATCTTTTCCTTCGATACGCCGGGGGCGGCCTACGGGGCTTGGGCGCTCGGTGTCGGAAACGGGAGGCCGACAGAACGAATGCATGGGTAGTGCCCCGCATCATTCCATGCGGGGTGCCACTCCGAGTTCTCGCAGGCCATGTCATCCGGCACCAGCCGAAGGCGCCGGTTGCCGGGACGCTTGCACAAAGCCCCGGCGGTCACGCCGGGGCTGAATGCATTTCGATCGAGGCTGTTTTGACGTGCGCCTTGGTGAGCCGGGCGCGGACAGAGGGGCCTGCAGCTGACCGGCGAGGGCGGGCTGCTCCAGCAGCTGACCGAGCGGCTGGTGGAGTCCGCCCTGGAGGGCGAGACCATGTGTGCGCTGGGCACTGCCGAGCCGGCCCGGTGTGTACCGCTTCGGCGGACGGCGGCGCCGCGGGCGACGTCATCCCGTCCGTCCTGCCAGCCATGGCGCGGGTCTCGAACACCGGCCCCCCTGACGCCCGCGACGCGATGTCTTGCATCACGTACCAGAGCGGGCCGGAGTTCCTGGCAGGGCTCGCCGGGAACCAAGCGTGGAACGCGCCCCTGTTTCACGGCGCGGCGAGGGCGATGGGGCAGGCAGGCCCCGGACGATCGGGCCGCGATGCCGTACGCAACTACCGACGGCCCTGCCGACATGCCGATATGCGACCGCAGAGCCGGCCACGGCCACGGAGCCTCAGGACACGCAACTGCCTCCAAGACCTGACGATGGATCAGTCGTCGGTTGTAACCTGCCTCACCTCGGCGAGCGCCGTGTCGTCCGCGGTAGTTGCTCGGAGGCAATGGCAGATGGTGAGCATCACCGCGGTGAGCAGGCAGGCCGCGGCCGTGACCGTGAGTGGCGCTTGCAGTGTGCTGACGGACACGCTGCCGGTCAGCGTGCTGCCCGCCAGGGCGATGCCGACGCCTCCCGCCGTGACGATCGCGGTCATCGTGACCCCGGATGCCTCTCCGGCGTGTTCGGGCCGGATGACGCCTTGGGTGGCGATCACTGTGAAGGTGTTGGCCACCTTCAGTGCCCCGCCGGATACTGCCAGGAGGGGGATGTACAGCGCGAGCCGGTCCGTGCGGGACAGCGCCAGGATCGCGAGCCCGCCCAGCCCCACGGCAGCGGCCAGGACCTTCAGTGGTCCGATCTTGTCCAGTCGTCCCGCGACCGGCCCGGCGGCGGCGGTGGCCACTGCGGGCACCAGCAGGATCACACCTGCCGTCCCCGGCGATAGGTGGCGTACCTCCTGCAGGTCGAGGCTGGCCGAGAACAGGTAGAGCGACGCCGCCGCGCTGGCTATCGCCCCGCCCATCGTGATGATCACGAACACCTGGTTGCGGAACAGAGCCAGGTCGACCAGCGGCCGAGAGACCCTGGACTCTACGCGCAGGAACACGGCCAGGAGCACGGCCGCGGCGGCCAGCACCGACATGGTCCGTGGGGACGTCCAGCCCCAGGACGGTCCGCGGTCCAGGGCGATTGTCACACCGGCGATCACGGTAGTCACCGTCACCAGTCCGGGCCAGTCGACCGCCCGGGCGGCGTTCGCCGGTCGGGTCTCGGCCACCTGGCTCGCGAGCAGAATCGCGGCCAGGGCGAGCGGGACGTTGAGCAGGAAGAGCCAGCGCCAGCCAACCGTCTGCGTCAGCAGGCCGCCCACGAACGGGCCCAGAGTCAGCCCGATGCCGGCCACTCCGAACACGAAGCCGTTCGCCTTGGCCCGGCGCTCGGCCGACACCGCGTGGGTGAGCAGCGCGAAGCCCACCGGCATCACGAACGCCACCCCCGCGCCCTGCAGGACGCGGCAGGCCACGAGCATGGGAGCGGAGACAGCCAGTCCGCACAGCAGTGAGGCGCTCCCGAACAGGCCCACACCCGCGATCAGCAGTCGGCGATGCCCGAACAGGTCCCCCAGGCGGCCGGCGGCGATCATCAGCGCGCCCGAGGCGAGCATGTAGCCACTGAGGACCCACTGCAGGCCCCCGGCTGAGGTGTGCAGGTCGGCGGTCATGCGCGGCAGCGCGAGATTCAGCGCGAAGAAGTCCAGAGATACGCAGAACATGGCCACGGAAACGGCCCACCGCGCGCACTTGGAGCGATCATTGACAAACATGGGGAACGAATTCTCGATTCGGCGCTTCGTCAGAGACGACTCAACCGCAGGCCGCTCGAGATGCGGACCAGGGCAATACACCTAGTGGTCTTCGAGGACCGGATGCAACCGGCCACACGTCTTCTACCGCTGAGGGACCTGACGGGAGTCACGGGTGATGGGGGCGAGACCCCGAGGGCCACCGCTCTGGCTCTGTCGCACCGTGCCCCTCCTCGTCACCCGGACTCTCCGGAATGCGGAACCCTGCCGCCACCCACTATGCACCATCGGCAAACCGGCGGTCACACCCTAGAAGGGCGACGCAGTGGACGCATCCACCTCCCCCGATCAGATGAGGCGTATTGGCTCGCCAACACCCTGGTGGAGGAATGTGGAGCTGGTCGGTGGCGGAGTCGCCGAAGCGGAGTACGTTCTCGCGCCGGTAGGGCTCGGGACCGCGAGATCGTTGGTGCTCAGGGACCAGCCCTCGTGGGACATGTGCCGCAAGGTCCGGCTCATGTCGATGGCGGTCGAGAAGATGACGCTCGCGGCGACCAGGGCGACGAACTTGATCGTCTTGCCCTGCTGTTCCGGGTCGCGGCTGGTCAGCCAGCCTGCGTTGCGAAGTGGAGCAGCAGGACCAGCAGCATGAGCATGCGCTCTGGGCGCTCATGGGTCCTCTTCCTTGCCCAGGCGACCTCAGCCTCATCCGGTGGGAAGAACTGCGCCGGCTCGCGCTCGGGAGATGATCCGTTTCAACCGCGGATACTCCGTCCGCTCCACCGACGGCACTACCACACCGCCCATCACATGATCGGCAGCACACTGTCTCCAGGCCGGAGCCCACGATCGCCACAGACCCGCACAGCGCCATCGCCCCGCCCCCGTCCGCAGCTGAATGTGACGGGTGGTCACCAGGTGGCGGCTCTCGCCCGTATCTCCTCCGCAGCCCCTGCGTGGAGAGCGAGCGAACCGGCATCTTGCCGAGGCTCCGGCGCATCCGTCATGCGGTGAAGGCCAGGGGAAGCGCTCACGGCTCTGTCGTTGAAATCCGGTTGTTGTTCACGCACGGGCGTCATGCCCTCGTCGGCGCATGGAGCTTGAGGCGAGAGGTGGGCAGGGCAATGGTGAGCGGCGCTATGTGACGTCGGCCGTCCTGGGGGATATCCGCTGCCTCACCGATCTGTCGGCCATGAGGCGCATCATGTCGCGCAGGCCTCCTGGAGGCAGGAAGGCGTGCGTCAGGGCCGCGCCGATGCGGGGGAGGTCCGCCTCGTCTCGGTAGAGCAGGTACATCGGCTCGTAGTGCGGGCGGAATTTCGCTTTGAAGGCGTGCAGGCTGCGGAACCCGTAGTACGGCTCCAGGGAGGCCCCCAGCTGTTGCAGGAAGCGGTCGAGCGGAGCATGAGCGCCGTCGCCGTGGCTGTGGGCGAGCGGAGCACCTGAGAGCGAGACGAACCGGGCCCTGCGCTCCTGGAAGGCCAGGCAGGAGGAGGCGATGAGGAATTCCACGACTGGCCTGAAGCCGTCCCGGCGGCGCCGCATCACATCCAAGACCCATCCCTGCACCTCCCCCTGTCCCGCATACACCGGTAGCCACGAGGTCAGCCCGTGCAGCTCACCATCGCGGTCCACGGCAAGGCCCACCTGCACGTGCGGGTCCAGGACTTCGTCGAGGCTGCCGAGGGTGAACCCCATCTCGGGCAGACCCAGCTCGCCCACCCATTCCTCAGAAATGGCGCGCGCCTGGGCCTGCACATGTGGCGGCTCGTCCGCCAGCGTGGTCAGCCGGTACTCCATCTGCTCCTTCCGCGCTCGGTTCAGTGCCGTTCTCACGTCCTGCCAGGCCTTGCCACGAAACTCCAGCTGTTCGAGATCGATCAAGGTGTCCTCAGCCACCTGTACCGCTCGCCAGCCCAGTGCACGCGTCTGAGGCACCGTGGCAGTGGTGGCGGAGAACACGCAGGGAACCAATGCCGAGTTCTCGCACATCTCGTTGAAGGCCAGCAGTGCCGAACCGCGCTCCTGGCGCCGCCCCACCGGATCGCCCAGGGCAACCGCCACACCCGCGTGCACCTGGTAGGCCACGTAGGCCTCACCGCGTTCGGCACCGACGTACCGGTTGTCCGGCCACGTGGTCATCCACGACAGGTTGCTGCCGCCGTGCCGAATCAGCACCTCCATTGCCCGGTCGGGCTCCCACGTGCCGTCCCTCGTCGTACGCAGCCGGCGTGCGGGAACGCGGAACGCGTCACGGCCCGCGAGCAGCAGCGCCAGTTCGGCGGCCCAGATCACCGCGTGCGGCACCAGCACAGGCAGCCCGTCCAGCACGATCGGCGTCCCCGTCACAGCCGCGACGAAAGCCGCCAGCGCCACCAGGACACCCAGCACAACGTACGCAGCCGCCACCGCGACAGCCCAGCGCCACGCCAGCCGTGAGCCCTTGCGGAGCCCGTTGGCCAGGACACCGATGATCAACAACGAGACCAGCAACTCTGGCGTGCCTTCCCCCAGCCCTTCCGTGGATCCCAAGGGACCCCGCCCCGGAGCCAGCCGCACCACCAGCAGAGTGACCGCGATGACGAGGAGCCCGGTCACCGCCAGCAGGCGCCACTCCCGGCGGCTGGCCCGTACAGCCGGGTCAGGCGCAGGACACAGCAGACGTCCTGCGGCAAGGCCGGCCAGCACGGCCCAGAAATGCTCCAGATCACTGAGGCTGCCCTCGTACAGCAGCCAGATCACAGTGAAGGCCACCAGGCCGATGCGCAGCCTCAGCCGCCACGGTGACCGCATCGCCGCCGATGCCGCGGCACCCGCTGCCATAGCCCCCGCCGAGAAGCCCACATCCCGTACGGAGGACAGTGACGACGCCCATGCCCAGCCGGAGTCGCGCAGCAACAGCAGAAGAACCGCACACCACAGTGTCACCGCCACCTGCCCCACGAGGCAGATCGCCGCGGCGCGCAACGTCCCAAGGAAACGCTCGGCCCAGCCCACCAAGAGCACGAGGGCTATCAGAACCGGCACATACTGCCAGGGCGGTGACGCAAACAGCGCGCCCGTGACGAACGTCCACCACCGGCCCTCCTGCAATGCGGGCGCGCCGAAGGCCACCTGCGGAAACCACGACCGCGAGGACACCGCGTGCCCCAACGAACCGGTAGCCACCCCCACGGCGAGGACGGCGCCCACCACCACGGACGTGAAGGGCCGGCGGGCGACGAAGCGTGCCGCTCCCTCACCGATCTTCATGAGCCGAGTGGCACTGCATTCGCTGTCGCGTGCCCCCCGTTCTCGGCTGCCACCGCTCATTGCTGTTCCTCCAGCTCGGCACAATTCAACTGGGAATGCCGGGTTCGACTGCTACCCCATGGTGGAGGCGGGCGGAGAGGCCCCGGTCGACCGATCGGCGGACGGTCGGGATGATGGACCCGCCGTTGACGCACCGCCGAAGCGGGCATGGCGGCTGCACAGGGGCGTCCTCACCCGGCTCCGGCAGCAGCCGGCCCTGCTGGACGTTGTCACGGCTGTGTGCCGGGGCACGCGGGTCGGGCAGGAATGGGTGATCGCCGTGGCTGGTGGGCTCCGCACCGACGTCAGCACGGACGATGTCGCAGCCCTCACCGTCGGGGGCATGACGATCCGGGCCGCCCACCGCGACCGGAACGGCGCCAGCCGCATGGTGCGGCTGGCGCCGGAAAGCCTTCGGGCTCCCTCATTCGTCACGCAAGGGCAGGGTTTTCGTGTCACTCCCGGCACGCCTCACAGCGTCGCCTGGTGAGGAATGCAGGGCCCGGCTCCAGGCCCGGTCCACCGGCCGCCCGGCCCGCTCCTGCGGAGCGACCTGCCGACAGCGAGCACATCGCCGCCGCCTCGGTACGGCAACGCTTCCCTGGCGGACAACGTGTCGCTGGCATCGGAGGCGCCACGGAGGACGTGCCCACGGCCGAGGTCGCTGTTTCGATCCCGCACCCGTCACTTGCGCGGGTGGGCCGCCCTCGTTCACGAAGCCGTCACCGACAGAAGGTGCACGCCCGGGCAGGGGACCCACGCGGTTACGGACCACGATCGGCTCCACCACCTCACGGGGCACCATCCCCTCGACGGCCAGAGCTCCAGCCGCACCAGGTACACGGCGGATTCGGCGGTATGCCGATCCGCTTCCCGTCGCTGAAATGGGCCGGTCGATCTGAGCAAGCGGTCATGCAGTCGGAGGGTGACCGTTCGCCAGTCCCACCTGCAGGACCTGGATGTCCAACTCGATCTGGATGGTGGTACCGATGGCGGCAATGCCGCGTGGAAGCATCTTCTGCCAGGTCAGAGTGAAGTCATCCCGGTGCAGTTCGGTGACGGCCCGGCAGGCCGCGCGGGTCTCACCCTGCATGCCCGTGCCCAAACCCAGGTAGGTGATGTCCAGCTTCACCGTACGCGACACACCGTGCAGGTCCAGCGCCCCGGTGACCGCCCAGCGGGAACCACCGCGGTGCACGAAATCGCCGCCGCTGAAGATCAGATACGGGTAGGCGCCGACGTCGAGGAAGTCCGGTGAACGCAGGTGGTCGTCGCGCATGCGAACACCCGTGTCGATGCTGTCGGCCTCGATATAGACCTCGATCCGGGAATCCCGCATGCGCTCGGCGACCCACAGGCTGCCCGAGAAGCGGTTGAACCGGCCGTGGATCTCGGCCAGACCGATGTGCCGGGCACGGAACCGGATGGCCGTGTGCCCCGGATCGATGTCCCAGTGGCCGGGTGCCGGAGTCGGCGGCGCCGCCGCAACGTGCAGTTCGACCACACCGGCCGATCCCCGCTCCCCGGCAGATACCTGTACGGGCACGCGGCGCGGCAGAAATCCGTCGCACACGACCGAAAGCTGGTAATTACCGGCCGGCACAGCGGCAGTGAACAGCCCGTACGTGTCGGTGCGGCCCCGCGCCGTCAACTGCCCTGCTTCGTCCAGGACGTTGACCTTGGCCTGCATCGGCAGACCGACCGGATCCACCACCTGGCATTCGGCCCGCCCCGCCCCTTCGGGCAGCGCCAGACTCGAGTGGCCGAGCACTCCGCCGCCTATATACCTGACCCGCCGAAAGAGGGTGAACATGTCCGCGCCTTTCGCCACCAACGTGTGAATCTGCATCACCCCTACCAGGCTTTAACGCCCCGCGACACCGGGCGCCCGCGATACGGACCGGTATTCCCGACTGTAAAATCCCCTGCCACCTCGGACAGAGGAAAGAAACGGCTGTCGCACCGGATCCTTGTCCTGCGCGACAGCCTGTCCGATGCAATCTCACATGTGGGGCGAAGCAGGGGACGGGCGGCCGCTGCGCGGCCCGGCCTTGGCGACGGCCGCGGCCCGGTCCGCGCTCCCGCCCGCCGGGCCGACGGCGGGGCCTGGCAGTGCGGTGCCGGCAGCCTGGCCCAAGGCAGGCAATCAGTGGCACCTGCAGTGCAGCTGAGTGTTGCGGCGCGATCGGCGCAGTTGGTCATTTGCACCGGGTGATGGTCCGTCAGGAACCAGTGCCGAGAGGGCGTTGGAGGCCGACGGGTGCCGCGGTGGCAGTGACCGATACCGCGCAGAGCATCCCAGCGGTCAGGCTGACGGCGGTTGCGGCGAATCACAGGGCCGCAGGTTCATGTCGCACGGAAGGCTTCGTGAGGGCCGGGAGTGCGGCCGTGGCGGCTGAAGGGCGCTTCGCCCGTACAGCCGGTCAGGGCTGGTCGACTGAACGTTTGTCAGGCGCACAAGAGGTGAGGCCGAAGCTGCGGGTCAAGCACGCGGGTGAGCGACGTGACGACGGACAGGGCGGGCCTGAGGGCGACCTGATCAGGCGTCAGGTCCAGGGCCGGGACAGACGAGGCGGGCGACGGCTCGGTACATGGCGGGCAGCCGGTCTCGTCAGCGAGAGCGACTCCAGCCGCCTGGACCACCATCGGCAACCCACGCACCCGGCAACGGCTGGTCGCGCGGTGTGGGTGGTTGGGGTGAGGCGGAGTCATTCGTTCGGCTCTGGTGGGTGGGTCTGGGCGGGCCCGAGGTGGGGTGGGCGTTTAGCGTCGCGGCAGGCGATCTTCAGCGCCGCGGTGGTCCGGGACGTCCCCGTCGGGGCATGGGTCGCCGACTTCAACTAGAGCACAGGCGCGTTGCCGTGCGCAGCAGGAGGTTTGATGTCTGGTATCGCGGTATCGGGGGAGCCGAAGCGGGACCGTGAGGAGCGAAGTCATAGAGGTGGGGGCTCGTGGTGGGGACGGGCGCGGGCGTGGGCCGCGGGACTGGCGGTGCTGGCCGGCGTGGCCGTGCCGGTCGGCGTGGCCACACCGGCCATGGCGCAGACCCGGGTCCTCGCCTACATCACGAATTTCCACGGGGACACCCTGTCGGTGGGGGACGTCGCGACTCTGCTCGTCATCGACACGATTCACGTCGGACACCACCCCAAGGGGGTGGCGATCAGCCCGGACGGCTCTCACGTCTATGTCGCCAACTCCGGCTCGGACGACGTCTCGGTGATCAACACCCGCAATGACCAGGTCGTCGCGACCATCCCGATCGGTCGCCACTCCCGCCCTGACGGTGTGGCGGTCAGCCCGGACGGCTCGCGTGTCTACGTCACCGACGCCGGTACGAACAGGGTGTCGGTGATCGACGCCTTCAGGAACAGGGTGGTTCGCAACATCTGCGTCGGTTCCCACCCTACGGGTGTGGCGGTCACTCCGGACGGCTCAAGTGTCTACGTCGCCGACACCGGCTCGAACAAGGTGTCGGTGATCGACGCCTTCAGGAACAGGGTGTTCCGCAACATCCGCGTCGGTTCCCGGCCTCAGGGTGTGGCGGTCGACCCGAACAAGTCCCGCATCTACGTCACCAACACCGGCTCCAACAGCGTGTCGGTGATCAATGCCGACAGGAACAAGGTCGTCCGCACCATCGGGGGCAGGCACCGCCGCGACTTTTCCCGCCCCGAGGGTGTGGTGGTCACGAACACCCCGAACGGCCCTCGGGCCTTCGTCACCAACGCCGGCTCGGACAGCGTGTCGGTGATCGACACCGGTAACAACAAGGTCATCGACATGATTGGGGTCGGGCGGGTCCCCCGGGGTGTGGCGGCCAGCCCGGACGGCACCCACCTGTGCGTCACCAACTTCCGTTCGAACGACATCTCGGTCGTCGACACCGGCAGCGACACCGTCACGGCCACCGTTCCCGGCTTCAACGGCCCCCTCGGTGTGGCGATCGGAGACATCCCCGACGCGTAGCGTTCGACCGACACTGACGCTGACAGCGAAGAAGAGGCAGGGCGTGCCGGTCTTCTTGGGCACAGCCTCACCGTGAAGTCCACGCCGGCCGCATCCACCGGCCGGCGTGGCGGTGCCGCTCGGTCCCGTCGTCCAGCGGCACGCGTCCCTTGCGAGCCCATTCGGTCGGACCCGAGCGAATTCCATACGCGGCCCGGGCTTCTCGCAGGCCTCCGTCCCGGCCTCCGGGCTGACGGCGGCACTCATGATGTGTGAGCAGCATGATCTGCAGCAATGCCCAGCACCGCAGGGTCCGTGCCCGCGTGGAACATGTCCTCGGCCGGATGAAGAACTACAAGATCCTCCGCGACTGCCGGGAGCGCGGTGACGGCCTCCATCATGCGGACCAGGCCGTCGCCCACGACGTGGGCCGCCCCCCGCGGCGAAATCTGCGCGGAATGACAAAGCGCGCGGTCTGATCGCTCAAGATCACCGTCTGGCGTCCCAAGAGCCCTTCCGGCGGCCGGCGGCGCAGCCATTGCTTGAGGCGGGCGAAGCTCGCTCGCCAAGCGCCCGTAGCCGGGCGTGGCCCTGGTTGAGCTGGGCGTACTTCCCAGATAGGTCGCGGTCGTAGTACGGGTTCGGACTGTGGCGCCGGCTGCGCGGCAAGCACGGTCGGAGAGCACCAGGATCTGCCTGGTCAGGCACGCACCCTGTGGGCGCGATCGGCCCGACGGCCAGGATGTGTCCACCCGCAGCATGGACGACCTGGTCAAACCCCTGGGCACCGACACCGGTATCTCCAGAGCCGAGGTCTCCCGGATCCGCGACGGCCTCGACAAGAACCGACCGCATTTCGCATCCGGCCCCTGGACCACACCCGCTCCCTACCTCTGCCTGGACGCCACCTGCTGCAAGGCCCGGGTGAACCACCAGATCGTCTCGCAGACCTTGGTCAATCGACACCGGCAACACCGAGCACGGCGGACGCGAAGTCCTCGGCCTTCATGGCGCGCGGCAGCGAGCCCGAGGTGGTCTGGAGCGCGTTCCTGCGCAGCTTGAACGCCGGAGGGACGTCGGCCAGATCTTCCCCAACCCCGACACCCTCAAGCGGTACACCACCGCCGTCCTCACCGCGACGCACGACGAATGGATCACCTTCCCCGCCGCTTCCTCCCGGGAGATGACCAGCACCGACTGCGGCTTCGACAACCACCGACGCAGCCTTTAGCCCGCAGTGCGCCGAAGGGATCGGCCGATCGGAGGACGTCTGCATCAGGCAGTCAACCGGTGAATCAGGTGAGGGCTGCGGTGCTGCCCTGGGGCTAGCTTTTTTTACAGGGGATACCTCCACAGCGAAGATGCAACGCTCATGAGGAGCATGAGCGGCACGTGTGGCAACCGCTCGCCTGGGTGTGAAGACCAGTGGTAACCAGTCCAAAGAGTAGACCTGCACAGGCGCCATCTTCCTTTTCGGAGAATGACTCCCGCCCTATCCAGTAATTTCCTGGAAATCCATACAAAGGCCCCAGTAGGCCGCCGCAGATGTTATGGAGCCCTGGATGAACAGTCCGGTCACGGCGAAAATTATCAATGGCGCCCGCGGCATCGACTGCCTGCCGCATCCTGCTCTCAACTTTCACGGAATCCGTGACTGGGTGCCCCTGAGACCGTGTCCTATGTGGTGAGGCGGACGAGTCGCTTTTGACGGCGGGGATTCCTGCCACGGTCGGGTGACCGTCTCGGTGGGTTCCTGCTTCAAAGCGCTGCGCCCCGAGGGGTCGTTCCGGTCGTCACCGAGGTCGGCGGCGCGCAGGATCTCATCGCCCAGGGCCGCGAGGGATATACCTGGCCCTCCGGCGAGACCTCTCGAAGGCCGCACACCGCACGATTGCGACCGGTCATGCCCCGGCAGCCCGGATGACCGCGATTCTCCAGCAGGCCGCAGACCATCCCGCCGGAAGCGCCGCAGACGTCGAGGCCCTCCTGACGGACACCAGCCGATCCCCCTACCTCGCCCGCACCTGATCGACGAGTCTCCCCCACCGTTAGAAGATCACGATGACACGCACCACCGGCACGACGCCCATCTTCATGACGTTCTTCGCCATGGGATTCGCCGACGCCCTGGGACCATTCGTCAGCCTGGCCGGGCATCAGTTCCACCTGAGCATCGTCGTCGCCCAGCTGATCCCGTTCACCGGTTACGCCATGTTCGGGCTCTTCTCCATCCCCGCCGGCGTTCTGCAGGCACGTACGAGCCGCAAGCGCGTGCTGTCGCTCGGTCTGATCAGCATGCTCCTCGCCATGCTCATCCCCGTGACCGTGGGCATGCCATCTCTGCCCATCTTCCTGGCGACCGCACTCCTGATGGGCATAGGGGCGACACTCCTGCAGGTCTCGTCAGCCCCCCTGCTGCAGGACGCCTCCCCGCCGGGGAAGTTCACCCAGCGGCTGCTGTCCGCGCAGTGCCTCCATTGCGTCGGTGCCCTGTCCGGCCCTCTGATCCCCGCGATCGCGGCCCTTGCCCTGGGCGCAGACTGGGGAATCGTCTTTCCTCTCTACGCCGCCGGTGTCGCCATCACCCTCATCGCAGTCCGCATCGGCGTTCCGCGACGCGCCCGCCCCGCCCCCGCCTCCGCCGCGCCTGACCGGTGCACGTTCTCCTCCGTGCCACGGCTGCTCAAGAAGCGCCCCGTCGCCATCGGAGCGGCCGCACTGGTGGCCTACATGGGGGCCGAGATCACCGTGGGCTCCCAGATCCCCCTCTTCCTCCACGCGAGCTTCGGCTACGACAACACACGGATCGGACTGCTCGGCACCGCCGTCTTCGTGCTGGCTCTCGCGTGCGGCCGGCTCACCGGCAGCTTCCTCCTCATCCGCATGCACCGCTCCACGCTCCTGCGTCTGAGCTGCGTCACGGCAACCCTCGGGTTCGCCATCGTCTTCGTTCCCCTCACGCCCGTCGTCGCGGCCGGCTTCATCCTCATCGGCCTCGGCTGCGCGAACGTCTTCCCCGTCGTGCTCGCCATCACCCTCGACAAGACCTCGCCGCAGGAGACCGACGCGGTCTCCAGCATCCTGACCATGACGATCGGCGCCGGCGCCGCGATCCCGCTGCTCGCCGGTTTCCTCGCCGACGAGGCCCACACCGTCCGCGACGCCCTGCTGCTGCCCCTGGTCACGTTCGTGGGTCTGACCGTGCTGGCATTCCGGACGGAGCGGGACCGGCGCGGCGAGCCTTCCAGGCGGCGGCCGCACGCCGGATGCGCAACGGATGCGGCCGTCATGGGCGGGACCCCGCAGCCGCGCATTGCCGACCGTCGATGATCCGGTCCAGCCTGTGCAACGTCTGCAGCGTCGATCGCCCGGTGCGGCAGAAGGGGCCCTCCAGACGGTGCCCAGGGACGTACCCCCCTGGGTTTCCGCGCCGGTCCGTCGTGGTACGCCACTCCCCCAGACGGCAGTCGATCAGATGGACCTGCGAGAACCTCCACACGCCCACGAACGCCGCAAGGTTTCCGGCCGGCGGCTTCGGGGACCATGGCCGGCGTTGTCCTCGGTGCGCAGCAGGACGGGGCCGGCTTGGGCGGTCGCGTACTGCAGGGCTGCTGTGAATTTCCTGATGTGTGCCTCTCCGCGAGCCGCCGCGCCCCGGCCAGGGCACCTCTTCACGCGCTGCCCTTACGCGCCGACGGTCCGGGCGGTGACGTTGCAGGAAGAAGACGCTCACTCGAGCGGGATGGAGACGGTCACCGTTACGCCGTTTCCTTCGGACCCATGAATCGCGATGCTTCCACCCGCGCTCTCGACCCGTGCGCTCTGAGAAGCGATCCCGATGTGGCCCTGCTGAAGGTTGGAGCGCAGCCGGGCAGCGGGCGCTCCGACGCCGTCGTCGCTCACTTCAAGACGCAGAGCTCTTTCGGAAACCCCCAAGGTGACGTGCAGGTTCTGCGCTCTGGAGTACTTTACGGCGTTCTCCAGGAATTCTCGGGCCGCGCTTACGGCTACCTTTCGAATGCGGGGCGGGATCTGCACATCGCACGTCGGGAGTTCGTTCCGGAACGTCAGGTCGAACCCTCCTCTTTGCGCGGCGGCCTGTGCGAGGTTTTGAATTGATTCGCCGATGCCGATCTCGCGCGTCACCATCGGGTGCAGGCCGCGGATAACGGTCCGCAGGTCGGCCACCGCCGTCTCCAGGTTTGTGTCGATGCGCTCAGCCGTGGCGGATTCATCGGACGTCGTTCCGAGTTGGTCACGCATGTCGCCGACATCCTGTCGCGTGGCGAGCAGGGTCTGCAGCGGGCCGTCGTGGATGGCTTCCGACAGCACCTGTCTTTCGTGTTCTTCGATGACGATGTTCTCGTCGAGCAGGTGCGCTCTCGTCTCTGCCAGATCAGCTATCGCCGAGACCCTGGAATGATTTATGGCAGAGATGAACACACACGCCAGCCCCACAATGGTGGAGAGCATCGCAAAGCGCCCTATTATAGACCAGTCGGGGTTGATCGTCGTAAAACCCGCCCCGCACACCCAAGCACCGGTCTCCATTACCGACACAAGCAGTGTCGCGCGAGCGTCGATTTGAAACGCCGCAAGGATGGGGAGCAGAAGGTAGGCGTAGTCCAGGAAATCAAATCCGGTAGGGGGTGTATAGAATTCCTGGAACCCCCCCAGGACCGTCAGAATCGATGTCAGCACAAGCACATCGATCATAATGCACGGCACTTGGCGGGGAACCCTGCGGTTCATTACGACCCGGGTGACCAACAGGATCACCCAGATTCCGTAGGCGCAGGCTATGACCATGGAGGCGGCCCATCTGCCGCCTCGGGGTACGAGTCGGGCCTGGTTGACGCACACCAGGGCGAGGATGAAAAGGCGTAGCACACACTGAGCTTGCAGACTGCGACGCTCATGCCCGCCGATTACTTCACCGATGCTGCCCACAGGGTTCGGCATCACTATCACCCCCGACCTGTAATACGCCAGCCGTTGGAGCTGTTCCGGCACTTCCGAGGAAGTTCTCGGTATCACATATGAACTCGAAAATCCCTACAAACGTTACTCCGCCGTTTGTAGATCCGCAGCGGCATCACCCTCCGGGGGCGCCCGCGCGGTGCGCGCCGTCGGCACGGGCGATTCACGGCGCTTTGGGCCTACGGGGGTTGAAGGCCGCCGCATGTGACGCAGACGCCGGGCCGGCGCCGGTCGTCGTTGCCGCGCGCATGCCGACGGTGTTGCCGGGGTTGAGCAGCGCGTACGTCGCGCGTAGCCGGTGGTGTTACGGCACTTGCCGGTTCCGGCCGTGACGGCGGCCTCGGACGGCTGCGGCGGGCTCCCGTGTTCGCTCCAGGCCCCCTGCACGGTGGTCTCACCGTCCGGGGTGTCGAAGGTCGACAGGCATTGCATCACACGCCGTGCTCCATCCGAGGTCACCTGCCGGGAGCTGCACGTGACTGCTCGGATGGAGCACGAACTCCAGCACGATGTCTTCAGCGCCACCGCCGGACGCCTCGCGCGATGCGGCCGCCGCGGTACCGGCTTGGTTTCATTTGGTGCCGGAACACCGGCAGGGACGGCACTTTGCCGGGCGGGTCGTATCAGCCGGCAAGTCCAATCTTCCTTGAGCATGACGGCCATGCATTCCACCCCTGTGCGGCCTGGACCCGCTTGGCGATAACGACCTGTTGCCCCCTGCTGGCCTCGTTTGCGGTCGGGGCAAAGGCAGTACCGCCGAATTGACGCCATGTCGACTTCGTGAATTGGAGGCCTCCTGTGAAGCCGTTTCCTGTGTGGGCTGCCCAGTTGCTGCTGCTTTCACAGGTGGCGAGGCGGCTCCATACGTTGTCGGTCGCCGCGTTTGCCGGGCTTGCGGCCGTGATCATTGGCACGGAGATGCCGATGGTCGTGAGGATGGCTAGAGCGGCATTCCTGATAAATGAGGCGCGGCGGGACGCGGAAGTCATAATCACTCCTGGGTGGTGAAAAACGCTTTCGAATCGAGCCTCGTGAAAATCGAAGGTCAAATAAATCGGCCGACCGGGGGTCAATTGCCTTCCAGTTGCACCAGCCGATCGGTGGACGTGCCTCTTCGTCCGCTGCGACTCGGGGAGGGGCGCGGAGGCGGCCAGGGGTTGTCCTGCGGGGCCGGGAGCATTGCGGTGCCAAGCCCTCACTCGCGTCGCGGCCGAGGGCTGCGGCGGGTCCGGGGATCAGGGGGAAGTGGCACGCGGCGTGGGGATCGCGGGCTGGATCGGCGTCCTGGTGTGAGGGCCTGGCGGCTGTGCGGCCGCGGGGTGACATCGTGAGAGCGATCAGCCGCTGTGTGCCCCGACGCTCCTTCGATGACCGCCCGCCCGGTTGTCCGCTGCGGTGCCGCCGGGGCCTTCCGTGCGCGACGAAGCGAAGAGGGCAGGCGTCTGCCCCCGCCGCGGCTGGTGCGGAAGCTTCCCTCGAGGCTCGGGGGGTGGTGGAAGGCGGTCACGCCAAAACGGTCAGCAGGTCGGCTGTGTCGCGTTCGTGTGCGAACTGTGCCTGGTACAGCCGTGCGTAGGCTCCGTCGGCCGCCAGCAGTTCGTCGTGGGTGCCCTGCTCGACGATGGCGCCGTTCTCCATGACGAGGATGGTGTCCGCGTCGTGGATCGTGGAGAGTCGGTGGGCGATGACGAAGGACGTCCTGCCGTGCTGGAGTTGAGCCATCGCATTTTGGATCAGTACTTCGGTCCGGGTGTCGACCGAGCTGGTCGCCTCGTCCAGTACGAGGATGGTCGGGTCGGACAGGAACGCCCGCGCGATGGTGATGAGCTGCTTCTCGCCGGCGCTGACGCCCGACTCGTCGTCGATCACGGTGTCGTAGCCGTCGGGCAGTGTGCGGATGAACCGGTCGGCGTGTGCGGCCCGCGCGGCCTGCTCGATCTCTTTGCGGCTGACTTCGCGGGAGGCGCCGTAGGCGATGTTCTCGGCGATGGTGCCGCCGAACAGCCAGGTGTCCTGCAGTACCATGCCGATCCCGGAGCGGAGGTCGTCGCGGGACATCTTCCGGATGTCGACGCCGTCGAGGGTGATCCGGCCGGCGGAGACTTCGTAGAACCGCATGAGCAGGTTGACCAGTGTGGTCTTGCCCGCACCCGTCGGGCCGACGATGGCCACCGTGTGTCCGGGCTGCACCGTGAGCGAGAGGTCCTCGATCAGCGGCCTGTCGGGGTCGTAGCGGAACGAGACGTGCTCCAGCCGCACCCTGCCGCGCAGCCGGGCCGGCCGCTCGCCGGGCATCGGGTCCGCTTCCTGCTCCCGCGCGTCCAGGAGTTCGAAGACCCGCTCGGCGGAGGCGACACCGGACTGCACCAGGTTCGCCATCGCCGCCACCTGGCTCAGTGGCCCGGAGAACCGCCGCGAGTACTGGATGAACGCCTGGACGTCGCCGATGGACAGGGTGCCCGAAGCGATCTTGAGGCCGCCGACGACCGCCACCAGCACATAGTTCAGGTTGGACAGGAACATCATCAGCGGCTGCATGACACCGCTGTGGTACTGGGCCTTGAACCCGGCCTGGTAGAGAGCCTCGTTGTGCTCGGCGAACTGCTTGGCCGACTCTTCCTGCCGGCCGAACACCTTCACCAGGGTGTGTCCGGTGCACATCTCCTCCACGTGCGCGTTCAGCGTGCCCACGGTGCGCCACTTCTGGAGGAAGTGGGGTTGGGACCGTTTGCCGACCCGGGTGCCGACGACGTACATCAGCGGTACGGTCGCCAGCGCCGCCAGTGCGAGGAGCCAGGAGACCCAGAACATCATCACCAGCACGCAGATGATGGTCAGCACTGAGTTGAGCACCTGGCTCATCGCCTCGCTCAGGGTTTGCCCGAGGTTGTCGATGTCGTTGGTGGCACGTGAGAGCACCTCGCCGCGCCGGCGCCCATCGAAGTACGACAGCGGCAGCCGCGACAGCTTCGCCTGCACGGACTCACGCATGCGGTACATGGTCCGGTTCACCATCTGGTTGACCAGCCAGGTGGCCATCGTCAGCAGCAAGCTGGCGGCGAGGTAGACGACCAGAGCGAGAAGCAGCACACGGCCCAGGACGTCGAAGTCGATGCCCTTGCCGGGGGTCAGGCCGGTGCTTTTGAGCATGTCGGCGATGGTGTCCTGGCCCCGGAGCCGCATGTCGCTCAGCGCCTGGTCCTTGGTGAGTCCGAACGGCATCTGGCGTCCCATGATGCCGGCGAAGACCAGGTCGGTGGCTTTGCCGAGCAGGAGCGGTCCCAGCACTGACAGGCCCACGCTCAGCCCCATGCACAGCAGCAGGAGGCCGAGGGTGAGGCGTTCGGGTTTGAACTGGGCGATGAGCCGCTTGCCCGACTTCGTGAAATCCATCGAGCGGCTGTCGGGGCCGTCCGTCCTCTTCCCGGCCATCAGACGGCCTCCGCTTCCGTCAGCTGGGAGAGCACGATCTCCCGGTAGGTCTCATTGCCGGCCATCAGTTCGTGGTGCCGGCCGGAGCCGACGACCCGGCCCTCGTCCAGCACGATGATCCGGTCGGCGTCCCGGATGGTCGCCACCCGCTGGGCGACGATGACGACGGTCGTCGCCTCCGCCGTCTCGCGGGCCAGCGCGGTGCGCAGGGCCGCGTCGGTGGCGTAGTCGAGCGCGGAGAAGGAGTCGTCGAAGAGGTAGATCTCCGGGCGCTGGACCAGGGTGCGGGCGATGGCGAGGCGCTGGCGCTGACCGCCGGAGACGTTGGTGCCTCCTTGCGCGATGGGCGCGTCGAGGCCGCCCTCCAGCTTGCTCACGAAGTCCTTGGCCTGCGCCACCGCCAGTGCGTGCCACAGCTCCTCGTCGGTGGCGTCGGGGTTGCCGTAGCGCAGGTTGGTGGCGACCGTTCCCGCGAACAGGTACGGCTTTTGCGGCACCAGTCCGACCGTCCGCGCGAGCAGCTTCGGGGCGACCTCCTGGACGTTGACGCCGTCGACCAGCACCTCGCCCTCGGTGGCGTCGAACAGCCGCGGGACGAGCCCGAGCAGGGTGGACTTGCCGCTGCCGGTGGAGCCGATCACGGCGGTCGTCTCACCGGGCCGGGCCACCAGGTCGATGGACTTCAGCACCGGCTCCTCGGCACCCGGATAGCAAAAGCCCGCGCCCCGGATCTCCAGATGGCCGTGCCGGCGCAGCTCGGTGACTGGCGCGAGCGGCGCCACCACGCTGGAGTCGGTCTTGAGGACTTCCTCGATGCGCTCGGCGCACACCTCGGCGCGCGGCACCCTCATGAGCATGAAGGTGGCCGTGATCACGGCCGCGACGATCTGCATCAGATAGACGAGGAACGCGGCGATGTCCCCGATCTGCATCCCGCCGTCGGCCAGACGGTACGCGCCGAACCACACCAGGGCGATGGAGGCCAGGTTGACCACCGTGATCACGATGGGATATATCAGCTCCAGCATCCAGTCGGTGGCCGTCTGGAGCTCGGTCAGGTCCTTGTTGGCCTTGCCGAACCGCTTCTGCTCGTAGGTTTCGCGGACGAAGGCACGGATGACGCGGTTGCCGGTGATCTGCTCGCGCAGGATCCGGTTCACCGTGTCGAGGCGGACCTGCATGGTCCGAAACAGCGGGTGCACTCGGCGCAGGATCACCGTCATGGCGATGGCGAGTACCGGCACGACCGCGGCCAGTACCCCGGACAGGGGCACGTCCAGGCCGAGCGCCATCACGATGCCGCCCACGCACATGATGGGCGCCGACACGAACAGGGTGAGCGCGCTCAGCACCAGCATCTGAACCTGCTGCACGTCGTTCGTCGTGCGCGTGATGAGCGAGGGCGCCCCGAAATGGCCGACCTCGCGTGCGGAGAAGGACTGCACGCGGTCGAAGACGGCACGGCGCAGGTCCCGGCCCAGCGCACAGGCGGTGCGGGCGCTGTAGTAGACGGCGCCGATGCTGCACGCGACCTGCGCCAGTGTGACGGCGAGCATCACGGCGCCGAAGGTGAGGATGTAACCGGTGTCGCCCCTGACGACGCCGTTGTCGATGATGCGCGCGTCCAGCGCGGGCAGGCAGAGGGTGGCGCAGGTCTGCAGCAACTGCAGCACTACCACCAGGGCGATGGGCTTGCTGTAGGGCCTGAGGTAGGTGTGCAGCAGTCCTATGAGTGTGCTGCGGTTCGCGCATGCTTTGCTCCGTTGCCGTGCGGGGGCTGATCGCTCGGGCGGTTTTGTGGCAGGGCGCCGGTGTCGCCGGTGGCCGCGCTGTGCCGGGTGTGCCGGTTCCCGGCAGCATCCCTCCTGTCGCGCGGGCGGCTGTGCTTGTGGCTGCCGCGGCCCATCGACGTGATCGAGGCACTGGTCTTGGGGTGCGGACGGTGCTCTCATGATCGGGGATCGGTTCCTTTGTTCACTCAGCCGAGTGCGGATGCCGCAGGCGGATATGCCGGACCGGGTGGGCCCGGGCGGGGCGAGGGGGCGGCGGCCCGGTGGGGGCCGGCCGTCACCACTGCAGGGGAGGCGAGTCGAGATTGCGTTCGGGGGCGCCGGGGTCGATGTTGGCGTCGCACAGCGCCTGCAGGACTGCCGCTTTCCGGGTGTCCGCAGCGGTGGCGGCGGCCAGCAGCCCGTCGGTGAGGGCGGCGCTGCGGTGCTGCCCGAAGCTCATATTGCTCTTGCCGACCCTGGCATCGGCCGGTTCCCAGGCGTAGGAGATGCCCGGTGCGAGGCGGGAGGCGAACACGGAGGTGTCGGTGCCCTTTCCGGGCAGGGACGCAAGGACGTCCACGACGTCGCCCACTGCTGGCCAGGCGTCATGGCCCAGGTACACCACGAGTGCGTCCATACGCGGATACAGCCAGGGGGCTGAGCTGATCTTTGCGCGGTAGCGCACACCTTGCGCCTTCAGCGCGAGCATGCACGCCCTCCAGGCAGCAGCGGCCTGGTGGGGGTCTGCCAGGTGTACGTAAAGGCGCAGCAGCGGGCCTGCGGGCGGAGGCCCGTCGGGGCTGTCGGCGAGGTAGAAGCCGGGTGACAGGGCCGGCCGGGACGCCGGCAGGCGAAGCCTGAGCAGGTCGCCGATCTGGCACTGCGCCATCCCCTCGACGTCGTCGGGTGTGAACTTCACCCGCAGGGAGCCCAGTTCGGCCAGGATCTCGCCGCTGTCCAGACGCCCCGCATACCGGCCGGTACCGGTCGTGTGCTGGTAGGGCATCGCCGCGGCGAGCACGTCCTCGAAGGCGGGGTCGCGCAGCCATCGAGGCCGCTGCTGTTGGGAATCGCGGCCGGCGTGGAACGTGTCGTAGAGTGCGCCGCTCAGCTTGCCACGGAATTCACTGAGACTTGGCGACTGAAATTCCACATCGCCTACCCGGAAGGCATGGAAACCATTTACGGAGGTAACTGTTACCGTGGCGAGTGCCTGCTGCAGCCGGTCTGCGAGCTGGAAAGTCTCGGTGGTCATGCCGCCATCTCCTTGCTTGGCGTGTCTGTCCCGATTCCAGTGATCTTCAAGAAGGTCCCGGAATCGAGCAGAAGTGTGCGCGCGACGCCTATCTGGGCGCGCTGCAGCGCTCCGAGCCGGTGACGTTCGATGCTGCCGGCCAGGACCCGGTCGAGCAGGTGCCAGCCCGTGAAACCGGCGACTCGCACACCCAACCCGGCATCGGTCACCGGCCGCTCGCCCGCATACCCGGCCCAGAAAGCGCGGATGATGGGCATCCTGTGATCCAGTTCCTGCCCCCACGACTTCATCAGCGTTTCGCCGTCCGTCGGGGAATCGGCGAGCCCTGCCAACATTGCGCGGTGAATCCATTCGCCTATGAACGCGCCGATGTCCCGGGCCGGGTCGGCATGGCAGAATTCTTCCCAGTCGACCATGCGCAGTCCGTTTTCCGACAAAAGAAATTGGTCCAGTCGCAGGTCTCCGTGGATGGGGGCGGCCGGCGCCTGCTCGCTGTCGTGCCGCAGACGGTCGAGCGCTGTGGCCAGCATCGAATCGCGCTGCAGCAGCCCCCATGTCTCCAGCAGTGCTCCGCTGGCCAGGGCGTAGGCTTCGGCGCTGACCGCCCCCCGGCACTCCAGCAGCGTCCACGGGGCCGGCGGATCGGGCAGTTCGTGGTCTTCGACCCGCACGTTGTGCAGGCGGCCGACCATAGAGCCGGCCTCGCGAGCGAGCTCTGCGGTGAAGGCCTGGTCCTCGGCCAGGTCCGCGGTGCTGCGGGCTCCGTCGAGCAGCTCGTAGATCATGATGTGCGACGGCTCGTCCCATCCCAGGCACTGCGCAGCGGGCACCGGGGCCCGGCCGAGCCGGCGCAGCTTCTCGAACGAGAGAGTGCGCTCGAAACGCTGCCGAGCCTGGTAGCCCTGGACCTTCTTGATGAAGATGGGTGCTCCGGTGCTGGTCCGGCCCGACCAGTTGTCGTTGCGCCCGTTGAAGGAGTGGATCGTTTCGGGCAGCAGAACGCCCAGCCCCAGCCTGTCAACGGCGCGGGACACTTCCGGCACCCTTTCGAGATCAACAGGCAGTGGCGTCTGTCGCATGCCCACAACCCGCTCCTTTCGCTCGTCAGGTACTCAGGCTGCCGCCCGCCTCGAGCGGACACCGTCCCCTGAACGGTGGAGCGGATGGTGGGCACTGCCCTCGCCCCCTTCTTTTTTGCCGCTTCCCCGCGATGAGGGACGTCACAGCGGCCCGGAAGAGAGCGCCGCCGACGTGCGGCGGGGCACATGGGGGCCGACGTGTCCTTGCTTGATGACCCCGGGTGCCGGCGCGGCGTGAACCATGCTCCGGCAGCACGCTCGCGTTCGTAGCGTCCTGGGATGATCGGGAGCAGGTTCGCCGCCTCGGGTTCGAAGGGGATGTGCCGACCTCGCCACGATGATCAGCGGGGTCCGGCCCGGCCGGGTCAACTCGTCGCCGGGCATGCCTCCTTGACGGCTTCGAATGCCGGGGGCCTCTTGGGCCGCTGTCGCGAACGCGAGGCGGTGGCCGGCCTGACAGGCTCGGGTGCCGACCCCGGTGGCGAGGTGTGGGGCGTGTCGGTGCCGGACGGCCCCGGGAAGCACCTTGCCCGCCACCGCGACGGCACCTGCTACGAGCCCGCAACCCCACGCCTCGCTTGGCGAAAGAAAGAGAGGCACCCCGAAACCGGCCTCCGAGGGCCAGGGGCCTTCTCCATGCCTTCCGGCAGACCGGCCACGACCGGACGGTGACACTCACAACCGCACGGCGGGTTTCTTCGGCCCGGCCGAGCAGGGGTGGTGGAACGGGTCCTGCCCCGGTGCGAGCCGGGTTGCTTCACACGGTTCTGCCGACCTCACAGGCAGGGCCCGGCGCTACGTCAACGGGACGTTCGAGGGGCTCGTCGACGTAGCGCCGGACCGGTCGGGCGGCCGGGAGCAGCGCTCCAGGCTGAGCAGGCAGTTGAGGAGATCTGCCCGATGGGGGTTACGAGCGGATCGTGGCCTTCTTGGCGACGGCGTTCGTGCCCTTGGCGGGGGCCATTGCGCAGCTCCGCCAGTCGGCGGAGGTCATGGGGCGGATCACCGGGATGATCTGCCTCCGTTGACCGTCCGTGCCCTCCGTCACCGGGTGGGTGATGTTGTCGTGGACGTACCAGAAATAGTGCCCCCAGTGCCGGTCGTCGTAGTGGGTCTGCCAGGTGCCGGAAATGTGCTGCACCACATCGGCGTAGTCGATCCAGCCCTTGTAACCCTTCGGTACGGGAAGTGTGGAGGAGTAGGTTTCCGTATGCGTGGTCAGCCAACTGTGCTGGTACATCACCGAGAGGCTGAATTGGACGGTCTCCGCGATGGTGACGGACGAGCTGAATTCCGTCCCCACGGTGTCCGTTGTGCCGGTCGTGTCCGACCAGTCGTTCCGCAGCGACGTCCCCGCCACACAGCCCAGCTGGACGGGAGTGACCGGGCGGAACGTTCCCGCTTGGCCCGGTCCCACATAGTCGGGCGTAAACGTGCACTTGCCCAGACCTGATGCACAGTCACGCAGGATGTCCTGTGCGGTGGGTGCGTCCGACGCTGACGACGGTGTCGCCATTGCCCCCACCATGGCGAATGCCACGGCGGCCAGTGTCGGTGTTCGCCTGGACCGCGTCAGGATCCTTGATGTTCGCATCGGTGCGCCTCTCAGCCAGTGGGGGGAACGGCGAGCTGCATCTCCATTGAGCACTGCGCGACGGACTGGCAGCTGCCTGGGATGAGATGAGGCTGGCACGAGAACAGCGAAGAGAAGACAAGAGACGCCACCGTGTAAGAATTTTTGTCATGCGCGCATCCGCACCCGGAGGCCGCGACGTCACCCGGCACCAGGGATACCGGCCCGCAACCGGGGTGCACGGCCAGCGAAGTGACACGGCATCAAACGCCTGTTTGCACAGGTCACAGATTTACAGGCGGTCTAGGCCTTCGGCCTTCGGCAGCGCACGTCGACACCGGCACACCCCGGGCCCGCAGGTCACCGCGCCAGGACCGGCGCCATCATGCGTGGCTCCCATGCGTCCAGGCGCCGTGGGCACAAGAACCAGGACCTCGGAATGCGACATGTCCGGCTTCATCGGCCGCACGCACGGGGGTGCACGGTCGCTGCAGGTCTGTCGTACGGCACAACAGAGCGTCTGCCAACCGTGGACTTCTGCAAGGGCGTTGCGCGAATCGACGACACACCCCCCAAAGGCGCATACGCGTTGGCCCGGCAAGGGCGTGCGCGGTGTTGACCGGTTCCCAACCGGTGTTCACGGCTACGGAGACTTCCGTTTCACCCCCGAGCCCGCCGGCAGCCCTTCGCCGGGAACATCTTCCCGGGCAACGGACCTACCGGCGGCCGCCGTGGCCAGGGCTGGGGACCCGCACGGGTGATCGAGCGCCGGAAAGGCGGCAGGACACCGTCAGCCCGCCGCTGAATTTGACGACCTGTCACCTGCTCGCGCAGCGGCCCGGCCACCCCATCTGACAGAATCCGATATTCCAAGACATAATGTGATACTTGCAGTGTGATGAGAGGCAGGAAGAAAATGATCTCTGCCCGCACCGATGTCCACCCTCTGCCCGGCCCGCTCGCCGCGTGCGTGGCACGGAGCAGGCCAAGCAGGTGCCCGGCAGGTGGGTGAGGTGAGCTCGAACCGGCCAGGCACGGGTGTGCTGCACCGCCTGCGGCAAGAGGCCCTCAGCATGCCGCGCCGCGCGCTGACGGCGCTGCAGCAGACACCGGCCGGTCTGGTCGCGCTCGCGGTGGCCGTGGGTGCGGGGGCCGGACTCGGCGCGGTCGTCTTTCGGTGGCTGATCGAGGCCGTCACACGGGTGCTGACCGGTCATGCCGACTACTCGTCCGCCGGACGGGCCGACAACCCTCTGGTTCCCTGGCTGGGTCCCTACTTCGTGCTGCTGGCACCGGTGGTGGCGGGACTGGTCTACGGCCCGCTGGTGTACCGCTACGCGAGAGAGGCACGGGGGCACGGGGTCCCGGAAGTCATGTACGCCGTCGCCCGCCAAGGCGGCAGGATCCCGCCCCGGGTCGCGGCGGTCAAGGCGATCGCCTCGGCGGTGTGCATCGGCGGGGGCGGCTCGGTCGGCCGGGAAGGGCCGATCGTGCAGATCGGTTCCGCCCTGGGCTCCACGGCAGGCGTGGCGGTACGCGTGGGCGAGGAACGCCTGCGGACTCTGGTCGCCTGCGGGGCCGCAGGCGGTATCGCAGCGACCTTCAACGCTCCGCTGGCAGGCGTCTTCTTCGCCATGGAACTCATCCTCGCCGAGTTCACCGCCCGCAGCTTCGGCATGGTGGTCCTGTCCTCGGTGACCGCGTCCGTGATCGGCCGCGGAGTGCTGGGCAACCGGCCATTCCTCCATCTGCCCCCGGCACAGGTGCACCACCTCGCCTCCTACGGTCTCTATGTGCTGCTGGGACTGGTGGCCGGCGCGGTGGGCGTGGTCTTCACGAAAATCCTCTACTGGATCGAGGACGCCTGCGACGCCCTCTGGCACGGCCCGGAGTGGCTGCGCCCGGCCGCGGGTGGCGTTGTCCTGGGCCTGATCCTTCTCGCCCTGCCGCAGATGTACGGCGTTGGCTATCCGGTGCTGGAGAAGGCGGTGATCGGCGGATACGGCATCGCGTTCCTCCTGGTGCTGCTCGTCGGCAAGATCGTGGCCAGCAGCGTGACCATCGGCATCGGGGGTTCGGGGGGCGTCTTCGCACCGTCTTTGTTCATCGGCGCGATGCTCGGCAGCGCGTGGGGACAGCTCTTCGGGCTCTGGGCTCCCGGAGTCACCGGACCGGCTGCTTCCTATGCGCTGCTCGGCATGGGGGCGGTGTTCGCCGGCGCGGCACGCGCACCCATCACCGCGGTGATCATCATGTATGAGCTGAGCGGCGACTACGGACTGATCCTGCCGCTGATGGTGGCCGTCGCGATCGCGACAGGCGTCAGCAACGCGCTGAGCAAGGAGACCGTCTACTCCGCGAAGCTGCAGCGCCGCGGCGTCGACCTGCAACAGGTCGGCCCCCCTTTGACCACCGTGGCCGATGCCATGGAGCCGCCTCCGAACAGCCTGCCGCCCGAGGCCACTTTGCGCGAGGCTGTCGACAGTCTCCGGCGCACACGGCGCAGCAGCATGCCTCTCGTGGACGCCGCGGGGCGGTATCAGGGCGTGGTCGGTTCCATGACGACTGCCGACGCACTGGAGGCGGGCGTGCCGCTGTCCCGCCCCCTGGCCGAGCTGAGGAGCTTCCCCCCGGTCGCACTGGCCGGGCAGGAACTCCACGAAGTCCTGGCCCTGTTCACCGAGAGCGACGAAGACGGACTTCCGGTGCTGGACAGTGCACGAAGCCACCTCGTGGGATGGCTCTCCCACCGTGCCGCCCTGCTGGCCCTCTTTCCCGCCGACCGGCCGCGGAGGCAGCCGTGAGCGTGTGTCAGGTGGCTGTGGCCGGTGCGGCATTGCTCAATCCTGTGCGGGACCAACCGCCCCCCACCTGACCAGCCCACTTCACTCACCCAGCCAGGATGAAAGAGGTTCAGTTACCGGCCAGAGCTTGATCAAGTTCCTGGAGTGTCCGGGTCGCCTGTGAGGCTCAGGATTCGGAGTGCGTGTTCGGGGTTGCGGTGGATGGCTCGGGTGGTCTTGGCGATGTTGTCGGCTCCGAGGATCTTCAGCGGGCCGATGGCGAGGTTGCGGAAGGCGGCCATGGCGCGGGGTGCGGTGCCTGTGTGGACGGTGGAGGCGTCCTCGTGGTGCGGGTGTCCCAGCGCAGGCGGGCCAGGACGACGGTGTAGAGCGCGGAGTCGGCCTGTACGCGACTACGTGGAGCGACGCATCAGCGAGGGCAAGACCCGCCGAGAAGCCATCCGCTGCCTGAAACGGTACATCGCATGAGAGATGTACCAGATGATCACCCGCGAACCGCGGTGACACCCGCACCAGCCGCTTGACATCCATAGGGGCATCAGCCGGGCACTCAACCTGCCCAGACTCCGAAAGTCACCACCAACACTCACCACAAAGGGTCCGCCAGCAAGCTGACGGACCCTCATGAATGATCGAGGCTAACCCCTCCGTACCGACCAACCGCACACCTCCGGAACTTGCTTCAGCCCTGGTTACCGGTAGGGCAACCAATGAAGGTACCGTGACAGTAGGCAGTAAAGGACTTCTCCTGCGAGTCGTCGAGGGAAATCGCAATTTCCTCAGCCTTCGCGTATGCGTCGTGCCCGGAAAAGATCTCCGACATATCCATGCTCTGTTCCTCTCTAATGCGGGTCCCCGTGTGTTGTGCACCAGACTGGCTCAAGTCTGTCCAGTCAGGGGAGACGGACGGAGTCCCACGATGCGGGGATCGCCCGGGGGAACCACCGGGCATCTGTGGCGGGGCCGCCCTTGTGGACGGGTCGACGGACTTCTCGTGTGCAGGCGCCGGCGCGTGGCACATACGGTGATCTGCCGGTTTGACGTCCACCGGGCGAAGCAGCCCTGTGATCGGATCCATCGCCGTCCGAACACAACCACCTGGTTTGGCAACGTTGTCACAAACGTTCATGATCACGGTGGCCGCACCCATGCCCAACCCACGTGCAGATCGCATTGGATCTGTTGGCCTGGATGCCGATGCTCGCGCTGACCGGCAAGGCCCGGCTCTGGGAACCCAGGCGACTGCGGCTCCGCCTGTTCACCTCGGCGGGACACCTCGTCACCACCGGCCGCCGGCGGTTCCTCCGCCTCGCCCGGCACTGGCCCTGGACCGTCACCACCGCCCTGGGCCGGCTCGCCCTGCTACCCCACTCCGACTGACCAGCAGCTTCCCAGCCATCGCCAGCTACAGAACGCACGACGGTCTGAGCTTCCCCCCGGATGCGAGATGTAGTGACAGAGGTTCAGATGGTTCTCGTGAGAGGAGATCTGACGATACCCGCGCCGAGGAAGTACCCGTTGGAGTTGCGTGAGCGTGCGGTCCGGATGTACCGGACCGCGGAGCCGTCGTGTCGGCCAAGGAGGTGCACCACTCGGTCCAGGCTCCGAGCCTCAATTCCCTTCCGCCGCAGGTACCGAAGTCGGGTCGCATGGCCCTGGGCAGGCTGCTCTGCGGGAACGGTCCAATCCCCCACACGTAGTTGCGCCGCCGCGGAGGGCAGCAAGGGCAGCTGCGGATGCATCGTCATTGTCGCCGGCCAGCCGCTGCATCAACAGATGCCGTTCCATAGTCACCCCCGCCGGGATCCTCCGGTAGTGCAATCGGATGAAAGGCTTCGGGTCACAGGAATGGATTTATCCCCCCTTACGGAACGGCACGTACGGTGATGACCCCTGTTCTCCTCTAACCGTGCACAGGGCGACATCAGATCCGTAGCGAAGGGCAGACATGATGCGAACGTTCGGGACACCAGCCCTGCTGGCAGCTTGCGCGCTCGGTATGACCGGGAGCCTGGGAATGTCAATGCCTGCCGCGGCAGCAGGACACGCGCACGGTTCTCGGCAAGTTCTGGACCTCACGACTACGATCACCGATCGCTTCGGCAACGCTCAACACGCGGGCTCCCGTTTTGGAGCCACGGGCAATACCACCAAAACGAGAACCGGCAAGCCGTTCGGCACCTTCGTGTTCGACTGCGTGGTCGGTGGCCGGAATGCTGCTCCGGGTATCAGCGTGCAGTGCCTGCAGACGCTCGCCACGCCGCACGGACAGATCACCCTGCAGGGCACCACACAGTTCACCCTGGAAGGCACCGCGCCCCAGTCCTTCCAGGAGGCAATTACGGGGGGCACCGGGGTATACAAAAAGGCACGTGGTTATGCCCAGTTCACGGTGGTTCCCGAACGGAGTGCCCGGGTGGTGCTTCACCTGAGCACCTGATCTCAGGAAGCCAGACCGGGCGGCAGCAACGGATGCCCCTAGCCCGACTGTGCCGGCCCCCCACGGGGGCCGGCGCAGCCGTATTCAATGCGTCTGTCGCGCCCCCGTGCCGACCGCGCCATTGCCCGTTCTCGTCCAGCGCCGCGGCCACCGGGAGGTCCGAAACGTGAGCCGATCCGGTCGGTAAGCGTGCGCAAGAGCCAGCAGGGCCTGCTTGAAACAGCCCAATTTGCGCTAGCTCAAACGAAGTTCACGCCTTCGAGCGTCGATAAGTCAATACATGCTGAATCAGCTCATGCGGGACATCGAGCATGGAAGGATACGGAACCAACGAAGCCCCCGGCCGATGGCGTGTTGAGGGAGATCACCACACCAACGACGAGGGCTTCGCCACATCACCCCACCAACATCGGCGCCTTCGCGTCGGTCGGCGTCGCTGAGGCGCCGAGGTGGCCTGACTGGTGTTATGAGAGATCGAACGCGCGAATGAAATCCCGCCAGCCCCCCCTTGAACTGCTACCACTTCACGCGTCGTGTCGTGGTCCCGCAAGCAGCCGGAGTCTCTTTTCCAGATCGCTCAGCTCCTCGAAGGAGCGGGCCGCAGCCTTGGAGAGAGGGTGTGCTCCTCGTCCTGGATGTTGGGCGGACACCTCGTCCATGAGCTGCTGCAACAACGGGCCCATCTGACCGTCGCAGTCCGATCGTTGCTGAGCTGTCCTCCTGGGCAGCGGCGATGCTACTCGGTGCTGTTTATGCCGGCCTACCGTGTCAGCACCTGGGTGACTGGTCCCTCGCGGGCCGTGCGTCGGCGGAGTCGTCCGCGCAGCCATGCCAAGTATGCGGCCAACTGCACGCGGCTACGGCGTCGCTCTGCGATTCGATGGCGAGTTCTGCGGCATCTGCGTATGTGTCGTGACCGGTAAAGGCTTCGGTGGTGTCCACCATGCTCTCCCTCGTGAGGTACACGGTTGCGTAAGCGATGCTCACACCGTGGTCCCGTCTTTGACTCCCATACTGTCGGCCTCCCTCATCGGCGACAGATCCTGATTGGTGGATCTCCCGGAGGAGGTTTCTCACGGACCGTGTCCACTGCGCTGTTGCCTTTCGGCGGCCACTGATGCTCCGGCAGCACAGCAGCCGCTTGGGTGGTCGGGGTGCACTCGCTGAAGATGCACTGGGCTTCGAGGGCGGAGCCCTGCGGGTGGTCCGTCAGATGAAGCTCATACGGGGGAGTGCCGTGTTCGCCCGCGAAATGCAACACCCCCGCCCTCCTCTCCTTGCCCGCACGCGTGATGGTCGCCGTGGATCGGGTGCTTCTGTCGGCCCCGCGTGAGCCTGACGGCCCACAGACGGCCCAGTGACCCGCACCAGGCCCCCTATCCGCACCGAACGCGCTGCTCGAGGGCCTATTGCTGCCCCGCTACTGCCAGTTCTCCGGGTGTGTACCGGCGCCCGAAGAAGTGCTGCCAAGCACCCGGTCCCGCGGCCGGCTCCCCCGGGCATTCCCCGGGTCGTCGGATACCGGCTTTCCCGGCGGCGGGAGAGAGTAGGGCTCAGCCAGCCCTGTGGTTCAGGGCTTTCCACGCCGTGGGTGCTGGAAGGAGCGGCAGGTACGAGGGTGCTGCGCCGCGTGTGCCCGCGGGGTGCCGTAGCCGGCTGGGCGGAGTCCTCGTGGCCCGGTGCTGGCGATTGTGGGCCGATGGCCATCTGCCGCCCGGCCCTGCGGTGCGACGTGGCCGGCGGCGGTCCGATGGCAGCGGATCGACGCCGCGGATCGCCGGCGGCTGAAGAAACAGGAGGTTCTTTTCGTGATTACGCAGAGCACGGCACTCGTCAGCGGCCCCGTGGCGGCCCGGGCCACACAGGTCATCGAGGAGGTGGCCGCGCGACTGGCACAGCCCGGGCAAGTCGAATCCGTGACCTCCAAGGCGGACACCCGTATCGAGGCGGCCTGGGGCAGACCGGCGTGGCATCCACTGAGTCTGGCGTCGGGGTTTGCGGGCCCCGCCATCCTCTACGGTGAGCTGTCACGCGACGATCACGCCTATCGCGCGGTCGCCCACCGGCACATTTCCCGTGCCGTGCAGGCGCTGTCCGAACCTTCCGGAACGGGCCTGTTCCAGGGTCCCGCGGCACTGCTGGCGGCCGCGCAGACCTGCGCCGCTGACTCCGGTGACTACAAGTCGTTGCGTGCGGCGCTGGCGCAGTGGCTGGTCATGCTTCAGCTGCGGCGCCTGGATGCAATGCGCCGACGGACGTCCCGTACGGTCAGCGCGCCGATCGAATATGACGTGATCGCCGGAATGTCCGGAACGACTCGGCTGCTGCTGGACAGCGCCGTGGACACGGCTGAGAGCGCCGACGTCATGCGGGCGGTGACACAGTCCTTGGAGTATCTGGTGGGGCTGACCCGCCCTGTCCGGGTTCACGGCCGGCAGGTGCCGGGCTGGTGGCTGCCCGTCGACAGCCTCCTCACCGAACAGGAACGCAATCACTATCCCGACGGCTTCTTCGACACCGGCATGGCGCACGGCATCACCGGGGTGCTGGCGGTCCTCTGCTCCGCGCTGGCCTACGGACATGAGGTACCTGGTCAGCGCCCGGCCATCACCTGCATCGCCGAGTGGCTCGCCCACTGGGCAGAGCCCGAGAACGCCGACGCGGGCTGGCCCAACCGTGTCACCTTCCACGAGCAGATCACCGGCGAGCTTCTCCCCCGGCCCGCCGTCCAGGCCGCCTGGTGCTATGGCACACCGGGCGTGGCGGCGGCGCTGTACCGGGCGGGCCTGGTGATGGGCGTACCCCAGTGGTGTGAGCGGGCGGTCGCGCTGCTGCGCGGTGCTGTGGGACGCAAGCAGGCGGAGTGGGGGACCGATGGTCCGACGATCTGCCACGGAAGCGCCGGGTTCTTGCAGACGACGGCGCGTGTGGCCGCCCATTGCGGAGATCCCGATCTGATCGAAGGGTGCCGGCGGATCACCACGGCGGTGCTGTCGGAGGCCGACGAGGAAGCTCCCTTCGTGTTCCGTCACGCCGTTCGCAGCGCGTCCATCGGCATGCCGGTGGAGAGGGCCGACAGGGCGGGCCTGCTGGAAGGGGCCGCGGGCGTGGCCTGTGCGCTGCTCGATGTCACGAGGGGTCCCCTGCCTGATCATGCCGACCGGCCCTGGGACCGTTGCTTCGCTCTCGCGTGAAGCCGCTGCACCGCCCCCCGTCGCGGCCTTCCGGCGCGTAGAGGCGGGAGCCCCGGTCACCGTCGGGCCGGGCGCGGCCCTCCCGGCCCCCGGCTGATCGGTCTGCGCCTGCGGCCTCACCCCGGCGGGCCGGATGTGGGCGTGCGCAGCCGGTGCCAGGGGCGACTCGCCCCTGTGCGGCCGGCCGGGGGAAGCGGCGGTCCCCCAGCGGGTCGGGAGGGTGGTGGATACCGCCCGTCTGCCGGGTGGGGTGGCATGGAGGACAGTACGCCGCCTTGGAGAGGAATGATCCCGCATGGCTGTTCTCGACCACGTTCCCCACGTGCTGTGGACCCTGCTCACCATCCTGGTGGGGCACCGGTAGGGCCCTGGCCGCTCCGCCGGGCGACCGGTGTCGGCACCCCTCGGCCGGGACGGCCGCCGAAGCAGTCCCCTTCAGGACGAATCAGTTCCATTCAGTACGATCAGGAGAACGCAGTGGCAGGCACCGCGAAGGACATGGTCTTCGCCGAATACGGTCGGCGTGTCCAGTTGCTGCGGAATGGGTTCCGTCTGGTGCTGGCGGCGCTGCTCGCCGTGGCTGCCGTCATGGACACGCCGCACGAGCGCTGGGGAGTGCTGCTGGGGATCATCACGGTCTATGCGGCATTCACGCTGGGCGGACTGCTGTGGTGGTACGCCAGTCCCCCGCAGAAACTCTACGTTCCCGCCGTGGCCGTGTCAGGCGTCATCGACGTCCTCGCCGTCTTCCTCCTGCTGCAGCTGTCCAGCGGCCCCAACCTCTTCCTGCTGTTTCTGTTCATCCTTCCTCTTTTTTGCGCCTTCAACATTCGGCTCAGTACGACGGCCATCACCCTGGCGTTCAACGCGGCCGCCTTCGTGGTGGCTCTGACGACGGATCCCGTCGCCGTCACCGAGCTGACATGGCTTCGCGTCTGGATTCTCGTCTGCGCGCACCTGATGGTCTGCACCCTGGTCCTCTTGCTGTCAGCGGTGCACCGCAGCAGAACGTTCCGGATCGGCGAGCTCCTTGATGCCCGAGCGAATCTCCTGGCCCAGGTGGTCGGGGCAGAGGACCGGGAGCGAAAGATCGTGGCCGAAGCGATCCACGACGGGCCACTGCAGTCGATCCTGGCCTCCCGCCATGATCTGGAGGAGTTCGCCGAGACCGGCGACAGGACCGCGCTGAGCCGGGCGGACGACACGCTGACGGACGTGGCCAAGGCCCTGCGGCAGACGACTTACCAACTGCATCCGGCGGTATTGGAGACGGCCGGTCTGGCTGCGGCGCTCAGATCACTGGCGCAGACAGCACGGGCACGCGGCAGGCTGACGGCCCAATGCGATCTGTCCGAGGTCCCCGGCACTCATGACGTGCTGCTGTTCGGCATTGCGCGGGAACTGCTCGGCAATGCCGTTCGGCACTCGGGAGCCTCCCACCTGCACATCGAGCTGAAGCAGACGGACCACTCCATCTACCTGACGGTGACCGACGACGGCAGGGGCTTCGATGCGGCGATGCTGCGCGAACGCCTCTCACAGGGCCACATCGGCCTGGCATCCCTGCGTGTGCGAGTGGAGGCGGCGCACGGCAGGTTCGATTTCCTGCCCGTCTCCCACGGCACATCGGTCAGGGTCTGCCTCCCGGTGCGTATTCCCGCTTACGCACCCGGCCCGCAACGGGGAACATCGCCCCTGCTGGGCCCTGCCACGAAGGCATCCCCCATCTGAAGACCACCGCCGCGCCACCCGGGACCCTCCGTGCGCCGAGTGTTCCCAACACACATGAGCCCGCGCAGGCAGTACGCCGCTCCTGACACGGTCGCACGCGCTCTGCCGCTCGGCGGTGACTGGACAGCGCCTGCCATGCCGGCCCCCACATATCCAAGCCGACGGGCACAGCCCGGCGTTGCGCCCGCGCGCCTGCCCTCGAAAGCCGGGCCCTGAAGTCGCCGTGCCGCACGCAGTGTGGGGCCGGAGCGATCCCGCCGAGGGCGCCGTCTCCTGCCACGCCGGGACGCCAGCAGGCGACTTGGCCCACTTGCGGCCGGTGTCCTCCCGCTGCCGCGCGACCTTCTTATGCAGCTTCGCCGCCTGTGCCTGCGCCTGCCGGTAGCCCGCGGATGCGGGCTGTCCCTTCGGACGCCGACGCCTGGCCATCATCCGCTGATAGCGGGCCAGCCGCTGCGCGGCCCGCTTGCCGTGCTCGGCATGCGGCAGATCGTAGGCGTCATCGGTGGCGGTCGCGGTCTCCTTCACACCCCAGTCCACCCCGAGCACACGCCCCGTGCATGCGAGCGGTTCGCTCTGCGCGGGAACGACAAAGGACACATACCAATGTCCGAGCGTGCCCTGGTACACCCGCACACTCGACGCATCGGCCGGAAGCTCCCGCGACCACACCACCGTCAGCACAATCCCGCCCGCAAGGTGCAAGCGGCCATCCCTGAGGCGGAAACCGCGCTTCGTGTAGTTGAGGCTGGGCCGCGCCGTGCGCTTCTTCTTCCAGCGGGGCATCTGGGCCCGGCGGTGCATCGGCAACCGGTCCTTGATGTCCTTCAGCGCCTTCGCCCGAGACTTCGCGAAGTCGCGTATCACCTGCTGCTGCGGCACGCTCGCGCCCTCAGCCAGCCATGGCATCACCCCGCGTGCCTCGGTCAGCATCTTGTCCAACTGCCCCGGACCACAGGTCACCTTCTCGCCGGTCGCCCGGCTCTGCACGTGCACCTGCCTGGACTTCGCGACGCACTCATTCCAGACCCACCTACAACGCGCCCACTCCGCCTCAAGTGCGCGCCGCGCGGTAACCGACAGACGCACACGGAAGGTGTACCGGGCATACCCGGAGTCCTTCGTGGTCGCCTCTGTCGCCATGCACCCGAACCCACCTGAGAAGACTGGCAGTTGAGAGTTCTTGATCAATTGTAAGCGCGACATCACCGCCGTGCGAGGTGAACGCCGGATCGCCCTGACAGCGATCCGGCCACCCCTGCCCTGCTCCGCAGGAGTCCGATTCCTCCCCGGCCTGAAGGCCGGGGCATCCTCGGAGGAACCCGGTGAACACCCACCAGAGGCGTTCTGCGGCGCCGGCCCGCTGCCCGGCCGTCCGCGGTACCACACCTCCCACGCAAGCCTTGCGGACAAGGGCTGGAGACGAACCCCCGCGGCATCACGACGCGTTCACGTGCAGCCTCCCCCATCAGGCCCTCCGGTCGGGGGATGCCGCCCTCTCGGGGCGGGTGGCAGTTTCGAAGACAAGGAAAAACCGGTTGGCAGGACATGGCCGGGACACGCACCGGGTTCATCCGCCCGTTGATGTCACCGGTCAGGTCCCCACACAAGAAAGAGGAAAATGACATGGGCGTGGAAGTCATCGGATACGCGAAGGCCGAGCAGTTCTCCTCCGACGAGGACGTGCGAGTCACAACCCTCGCCGGGACGCTCGCCTTCGACATTGAGCGGGGCACGATCGTCGTCGGGGGCCTGTGAGTGAAACTCGGCGGCTGATCGCTCGCACGATCGTCTCCCGGCGGGCACCGGACCGTTCGGCCCGCACGCCACGACGTCGATCCAGACGAGCGACGCACCAGGGGGCGGGCACAGAGCCTGGTCTTAGGCCCGCAATCCCCACGCCGCTTGCCACTTCGCCTTGATCCCGGTCCCGCCGCGGCCCCCAGCCGCGGCGGGACCGCGGCTACACAGGGCTCGCTCGCCCTCTCCACCTCGCTGCTCCCGTCCCCTCCGCGAAGGACACGCCATGGCAACGGCGCCAACGACACCGCTCCGCACCACCGCAGGCAATCTGTGCCTGGGTTCCGCGCCCGACTCCTGGGGCATCTGGTTCCCCGAAGACGAGCACCAGGTGGCGTACACCCGTTTCCTGGACGAGCTGGCCGAAGCCGGCTACCAGTGGCTCGAACTCGGCCCGTACGGGTATCTGCCCACCGACCCGCAGCGGCTGAAGGAGGAACTGGACGCCCGCGGCCTGAAGGTCTGCGGCGGCACCGCCTTCGGCGCCCTGCACCGGCCGGGGGCCTGGGACGAGACGCTCATCGGTGTCCGCCAGGTGGCCGCACTGGCCACGGCCGCGGGCGCCCACCACCTCATCCTCATCCCTGCGATGTACCGGGATGAGAAGAGCGGCGCGTTCACCGAGTCGCCCGAGCTGACCGCCGAGCAGTGGGCGGGCTTCGGCAAGGCCGCGGACCGGCTGGGCAAAGTGCTGCTGGACGAGTACGACGTGCGGCTGGTCATCCACCCGCACGCCGACAGCCACATCCAGACCCAGCCCGAGATCGAACGGCTGCTGAACGAGTCCGACAGCCGGTACACGAACCTGTGCCTGGACACCGGCCATGTGGCGTACGGTGGCGGGGACAACCTCGACCTGATCCGCCGGTTCGGGGAACGTGTCGGATACGTCCACATCAAGCAGATGGACCCCGAGATCCTCGCCCAGGTCGCCATCGAGGACCTGTCGTTCGGCGAGGCCGTCCGGCGCGGGGTGTGCGTCTCACCGCCGGCGGGCGTACCCGACCCGGCCGACGTGATCGCCGAACTCGCGCGGTTGGACGCCGAGTTGTTCGTCGTCGTCGAGCAGGACCTGTACCCGTGTGCTCCCGACGTACCGCTGCCCATCGCCGTACGCACCCGTGAGCACCTGGCCGGCTGCGGTCTGAGCGCGGCCCGACGCCCGGCCAGCACCCGGTAGGAGGCGGCCATGAACGTCAAAGACGACGCGATCAAGGCCCCTGCGGCAATCTCCCGCCGGCTGCGGCTGATCACCGTCATCGCCACCTTCGGCGGACTGCTCTTCGGCTACGACACCGGCGTCATCAACGGCGCCCTGCCCTACATGAGCAAGGACCTCGGGCTGACCCCGGTCACGGAGGGCATGGTCACCAGCTCACTGCTGCTCGGCGCCGCGCTCGGCGCGGTCGCCGGTGGACGCATGTCGGATGCCCGCGGCAGGCGCCGCACCATCCTCACCCTCGCCGTGCTGTTCTTCGCCGGCGCGCTCGGCGCCACCCTCGCCCCCACCACCGCGGTCATGATCGTGGCCCGCTTCGTGCTCGGCCTCGCGGTCGGCGGCGCGTCGGTGACCGTACCGGTCTACCTCGCGGAGATCTCCCCCGCCGAGCGGCGCGGCGCACTGGTCACCCGCAACGAACTGATGATCGTCAGCGGGCAGTTGCTCGCCTTCACCTCCAACGCGATCATCGCCCACCTCGGCAGCGAGTCCGGCGGCATCTGGCGCTGGATGCTGGTCATCGCCACCATCCCGGCGGTCGTGCTCTGGTTCGGCATGCTCGTCATGCCCGAGAGCCCGCGCTGGCTGGCCTCCCAGACCCGCTTCACCGAAGCACTGGACGTCCTCAAACAGGTACGGGAACGGACCCGGGCCGAGGCCGAGCTGGCCGAAGTCTCCGCGCTCGCCGTCAAGGACGAGCAGGAAAAGCTCGGCGGCTGGCAGGACATGAAGACCACACCCTGGGTGCGCAAGCTGATGTTCATCGGCTTCGGCATCGCGATCGTGCAGCAGATCACCGGCGTCAACACGATCATGTACTACGGCACGCAGATCCTCACCGACGCCGGCTTCACCTCCAACAGCGCGCTGAGCGCGAACATCGCCAACGGCGTCATCTCGGTGCTGGCGACCTTCGTCGGCATCTGGCTGCTGGGCCGCGTCAACCGCCGCCCGCTGCTGATGACCGGACTGGTCGGCACCACGGCCGCGCTGTTGCTGATCGGCGTGTTCTCCCTGGTGCTGCCGGCCGGCGAGGGCCGCGCGTATGCGGTGCTCGCCATGACGGTGACCTTCCTCGCCTTCCAGCAGGGCGCGATCTCGCCGGTGACCTGGCTGATGCTCTCGGAGATCTTCCCGATGCGGATGCGCGGCTTCGGCATGGGCGTCGCGGCGGTGGCGCTGTGGATGACGAACTTCGTCATCGGCCTGGGCTTCCCGCCCTTGGTGTCCGCCATCGGCGTCTCCAACACCTTCTTCCTCTTCGTGGTGGCCGGGATCTTCTCGTTCACTTTCGTCAAGCTCCACGTCCCCGAGACCAAGGGCCGCACCCTGGAAACCCTCGAAGCCGAACTCCGGACGGCGGCCTGTGCTCACACCGTTCCCCGTACGGTGGCGGCACGTTGAGAACCTTTTGCTCCCCCACGGCAAGGAAGGGAGCGCAGCGCACCGTGACTTCGATGCTCGCGCTGCACCTGCTCCAGTCCGTACTCGGGTCCTGCTGACCCTCTGGGGAGACCTGCATGCCCGTTGACACCCCGCCCTGCAGCAGGTCCACGGCAGAGGCTGACCCTGGCTATTCAGTGGTCGAGCCACGCCCTGACAGTAGAAAGGTGCCGCTGGCCTGCGAGGATGCGAGTGTCTAGGCCGTATCCGGTGCAGGAGTCAGGACACCTTTGTGGTGAGCGAGCGTACAGGGCGGGACCGCGGGTTGCCGGTGGCAGCCGAGGGAAGGGGCTGGTCGGGCATGCGCGGGCTGTGCTGCTGCGCCGTCTGGCGGACCGGGTGGGGCTGACGCGAGGGCTCGCGGGGGTGCTCCCGTCCAGCTTGAGCGCCGGGTGGCGTGAGCGGGCCGGGGTGCTCATCCAACCTGCCGTTGCGATCGGGCTGGGCGCACGCAGTCTGCTGGAGGCCGAGCAGCTTCAGCTCCACCACCGGGGACTTTTCGGCACTGCGGTCTCGGATTCGACGATGCGCAGGCTGCTGGCGGGACTGGACGACACGGTCCTGATCAAGATCGCGAAGGTGCGGCGGCGGGTGCGCCGGCACGTGTGGATGCTGCTCCGTCTGCGGCCGGGTGGCTTTCCGTGGCTCACCGTCGCCTGGCGGCATCTAAAGGGATGGGGTGTCGTCGACCTGGACGCCACGATCATCACGAGCGCGTCCAAGAAAGAAGGGGCCGCGGCCACGTCAAGGGCACGTTCGGCTTCCACCCGCTGGGCGGCTGGTGCGCGAACACCGGCGAGAGCCTTGCGTTGGAGCTACGCGCGGGCAACGCGGGCGCGAACACCGTGGACGACCACGTGCGCATCCTCACCGCCTGCATGCAGCAGATCCCCCACTCCTCGCAGGGCAAGCTGGTCGACGGCGCGGGGCCACCCACGGTCTGCTGGAGCATCTCGAGGCGCTGAACACCAAGCGGCGCACGGTCCGCTATACCGTCGGCTGGAAGATCACACCCGAGGACGAGGCCGCGATCGCGAAGCTCCCCGAAAGTGCGTGGGAGACTTCACTCACCCAGGACGGCCAGCTTCAAGCGGGCTACCACGTCGCGGAGTTGACCGGCCTGAACACCCGTGAGGGCTGGCCGGACGGCATGCGATTGATCGTCCGCCGCGTCCGCCCCTCCGGGCGGCAGATGAAGAAGCTGACCGACTTCGAGAAGAGGACCGGCTGGTGGTACTCGATCAGCGCCACCAGCATCCGGCATCTATGGGGCATCGCCGGCTCCCACCAGATCCAGTTCCTCGACGCCTTCCACCGCGACCACGCCGAAGTCGAAGACCGCGTGCGCACGAACAAGACGATGGACCTGGCGAACCTCCCGTCCACGTCGTGGGACGTCAACACCGGCTGGATGCTCGCCGCAAACCTCGCCTGCGACCTCGATGCCTGGTTCCGCCTGCTCACCCTCCACGACCACGACGAACTGACCCACGCGGAGCCACAGACCATGCGCTTCCGCCTGACAGCCGGGCCCCTGCCACAACGAGGACCAGGAAGGAAGACAACCCGCACTCTCCGGGCCCGTGGAACCCGGCGCAGCCGCGGCGTTACGCGACGCCCCGCCCCTCACCCGCACAGGACATTACGGGCGAACCGTCGCACCGGTCAGCGACTCAACCCCGCTGACGAATCGAGGCCAAGGGGGGAGTTTCCTCCGATCGATCCTCTGATCGGCTCTGTCGAACGAGACCGGGAGCGGGCAGTTTGGTGATGAGAGTTGGACTCTCGGGCTGAAGAGAGCGCGTCTCAATCAGTGCTCGCAGCTCCGCCGCCAGAAGCTGGGACACCCAAAGAATAGAGGAGAATGATGGACATCAGGGATATTTTCGCCAGGCTATGACACTCATGTGAACGCGGACGAACTCGCTGCTCAGGCAGACGCAGAAGAGTTGTATTCAGGTTCCTCCCACCCCACGCAGCAGCAGAGCATCTGCGCTTGTGCCCTCGCGTGATCACTTCCCGGGGTCTTCCCCAACGCGGGTGGTTTGGGTTGAGCTTGGCGTTTAACGTCGCAGGTCACCCGACCTGCTGATCTGCGGTTCTTTCCGGGACAGCAGGGGCGGCCGTTCTTCACGCTTCGAGATGTCTAGTCATGAAGTACAAGAGAACGGCCGCTGTGTATGAGTCTGTGAGGTCTTTCAGCGCTGCCGCTCCAGGGTGTGGACGGCCGCGGCGATTGACGTCATTCGGTTCGGGCTGCACCTTGATCTGCGGAAGATGCGCCAGGACTTCAGTCGTGCCACGCCACGCTCGACCGGTGCCCGCGCCGCGGACAGCGCACGGTTGACGGTTTGCTGGGTCGGTGTGAGTTCTCGGCCCGGCGGGCGTCTGAGGGATGTTGTCACCCACGGGCCGGCGCCCATGTAGGCCCTGTCGGCGAGGATCGGGGCGCCTTGGCGCTCACAGATCCGGATGATCCGGTGGGTGCGGGCCGCCGTCAGGTCGTGAGCGCGGCCGGGTAGTGCAGGCGAGATCCACAGCAGCCGCCCCGCCGGGTCGGTCACCACCTGCACGTTCACTCCGTGCCGGCGGTGCTTGTGGGAGTAGTCTGCGCGGCTGTCGCCGACCCGGTCGCACTCGGCAAGCATGCCGTCCAACAGGACGTAGCCGGGGCCGGCTTCACGCAGCGCGCGCAGGAGGCCGGGCGCGCGGTCGGCGAGCAGACCGATCACCGCGGCCGTGTAGGCGTGGGCGGTGCCGATCGAGATTCCGAAGCCGGCCGCAAGCTGCGCGAGAGTGATGTGCTGGCGCAGGTACACCAGACCGACCAGAGCACGCTGGTGCGGTGGGAGCTTGCAGCGGCGGTCACCCTCGCGGGTGACGATCAGCATGGTGACCCACTCGACCAGGGCATGAGGCAGGTCGACTGCGGCAGGATAGAGAACCAACAAGGCTCCTGTGCCAGCGAGTTGAGACGTCGAACACCTCCCTCAACGGCACGGGAGCCTTGTCCGTTGCGGACACCTACGCCGTCACCCGATCAGTGGCCGCGCTGAAAGACCTCACTCACTCGACTTTGAAGAGCAGCAGTTGAAGGCCCCCTCAACCGCTCGTGATCTGCAGAAAGACGATGTGACCACAGGCGCTGGGGGCGCATCATGTCCGCGACTGTCGGCGATCACCCGGGCCTCAGGGCTGATGTTGCGTGCCTGCCGCCTTCAGCAAGTCGCTCCATGAGGCCACCGTCGGCCGGCGGCGCAGCAGCGCCCGCCGCTGGCGTGCGGTCATGCCGCCCCAGATACCGAAGTCCATGCGCTGGTCCAGCGCGTAGGCAAGGCATTCGGTCCGGACCGAGCAGCCGCGGCACAGCGATCTGTTGCGGCTTTGCGCGGCGCCTTCCACGAACCATTCCTCCGGGTCGATGCCCCGGCACCCGGCATGCCCCATCCAATGCGTTGCGGCATTCACTTTGAGTAATTCCCTGTCGTGAGAAGGTGGTTGGAGTGCAGCTTTGATGCCATTGCTTGCGGTGACGTGGCCGGCCTCGTTGAGCTGCACTTGCGTCGTAAGGACACCGCCGGTGTCACGTGATCAGTAGGCGCCGTACACGTTGTCGATCGAACCGTAGCGGTGGGCGGCGTAGTTGCATGCTGCCGCTATGTTGGCGACCGGGTCGAAGGGGTCCGTCGAAGTCCCCGGCACATGGTAGGTCTTGAAGGTGGGGTCGATGACTTGCAGAAGACCTTTGGACGGTGTTCCGGCAGCGGCGTTGGAGTCCCAGTTGTTCACGGCTTTCGGATTCCCGGAGGACTCCCGCATAATATTGCGGTAGATCCCCTGGTAGGTTCCGGGGATGTGGTGGCGGCCCATGACGTCCAATGCCTCACGGATCCAGCCGTCGAGGTTGTCGGGATAGGTCTTCTTCTGTGTCCCGGACGTGCTCTGGATCTGTCCGCCGCCCTGGCCCGGGGAGGCGGCCGACGCCGGATTGCCGCTGATCACGAGCTTCATGCCCGGTTGGATCAGCGAGGGGTCGTCGCCGATCGTGCGCCGGTTGTCCTGGTACAGCTTCTGCCAGCCGGGCAGCGAGAGCCTTGCCGCGATCTCGGACAGGCAGTCTCCTGCGGCAACGGTGTAGGTGGCCGGGGGGAGTTGCTGTGGAGAGAAAGAGAGGCGTTCTGGGAACGCCGTGGATTGCGTGACAGCCGCGGCGGCCTGCGGCGCACCGAAAGCGGAGGCCGCCGCGGCGAGAGGCAGGGCGCATACGGCGCATATGGCTCCGCAGGTTCCCGCGGCTGTGAGGCAGATCTTCATCCGGGCGATCAGGGGACGGCGGCGTCTTCCTGTTCTTGGCATGGCTGACCCTCTCCTGGTGCGTGCGAGGTTGGCTGCCGGGTTCCGATGGGAGTGCTCTGCCGGCTCACGTAGTGCAGCCGCACTCCAAGCGGCGCCGGAATTCAGGCACTGCGGCAGCGTCGGGTCGCCAAGTCCCGCTGCTGAATGGTTGAGGATGCAGCCTTCTTGGCTGCTGCGGATTCGGCGGTCACCCGAAGTGACCCGAACCGTAGGCGCGCCGTCCATGGGAGACAAGCCTTGAATTCATCCGGCAGGCGGATTGCATGGCTGCCGGGCAGTGGACTCGCCGGGCACCTGAGCCGCGTCCAGCGCCAACTGCCCCGTGAATTCACGTGAGTTGACCGCACCGTGGCTCCAGGAAGAAGTCCCGCGTGATGGGCGTCACAGCTCCGGTCGCACCCCTGGCCTGCGCAGCCCAGTTGCGGTGTACGCAACGCGGGTGGCGCAGGGCTTCCTCCGCAGGCACATACATGCGTGGGGACCGCTCGACCGAAGGGGGCTCGCGATGCCGCCCGGGCTCTAGTCGGCCGGGCGGCGCTGCTTGGGCACGTGGAGGCCGGAGGCTTGCGCCGCGCCGGACGCTTGAGCCCGCTTGCCCGCGAACCGGGGGTTGGTGGCGATGTAGACGATCCTGCGCGTCCTCATGCACACCACCGCGTAGAGCCGGCCGATTTGCCGCACGATGTTTGCGTGGCCCATCGCGACCTCCGCTTCCCTTCACAGGAAGGTATGGAAGAGGCAGGGTACGAAAATCCGCGATATACGGACATTCCGGTTGCCCCGGTTGCATCGGGTGCCGTTGCAATCTGAGCAACCGTGGTTGGCCGCGCTCATCATGATTTCTACGCTGTGCGCCTGTACAAAGCGCTCGGGGGCGTCGTGTCTACGACCTGTCGGGGGAATGGATCGCAGCCGAGCAGGGCGTAGCTGGAGCAGAACATGGTAAGTCTGGCGGATGTGCTCGGCTTGGAAGTCGTAGCGCGGAGCACACCCAACGTGGTCGTTGGGCACGAGTATCTCTCTGTGCCTGTCCGGTGGGTGCACACCAATGAGATGGCGTGGCCCAGTCAAATGCCACAGGCCGGACAGTTGGTCCTCACCAGCGGGATCAATCTTCCCGATGACGCCCAGGCGCTCGATGCCCTGTTGGCCGCGCTGGCCGAGGCGAGAGTGTCGGGGCTGGTGGTCCTGCTGGGTCTGTGCTTCGAGGGCGTGCTGCCGAAGGCACTGGTCCGTGCCGCTGAACGGCACCGGATTGCGCTGGTGACACTGCAGCCGCCGGCGAAACTGGCCGAGATCGCCGAGGCCGTCAACCTTGTCATCGCGGACAGGCGGTTGGCTGTCCTGACAGCGGCGGAGGAAGCGCACCAGGTCTTTACGGAGCTTGCTCTCGAGGGCGCCGGCCCCTGGGAAGTCGTGCACCAGATCGCTCTTCTCTCGGGCCGCCCGGTGGTCCTGGAGAACCTGGCGCACCAAGTGCTGGCCTACGACTGCGCGAACGAGGACCCGGCTCACCTCCTGGCCGATTGGGAGGATCAGTCCCGGCAGATCCCCACGCGGAACCTGCCCAGCCACGCCGCGGAGGACGAGTGGCTGACCGCCACGGTCAGTGCGCGGGGCAGGGACTGGGGACGTCTTTTGCTGCTGCCCGCGCGCCGCAGGGGCCACGCGCCGCACGCGGCCCCCGCCGGGGACCGGTCGGAACTGCCGCCTTTGACCCTGAAAAGAGGAGCGGAGACCCTCGCACTGAACCAGCTGATCGGGGCCAGCGAGGAGTATGTGGAACGGCAGGCGCACGCGGCCTTGCTCAGAGCCGTCCTGGCCCACTCCCTCACGGCCAAGGAAGCGGCGCTGCGCTCGCGTGCCATGGGCCTTCCGGTGGAAAACTGCCGGCTCGTCGGCATCGCCATCCGCCAGCGCGGCAGTCATCGGCCCTCACGCTCGGACGTGCGCTGTCTGGAGGACATCGTCGTCACCGCACTGCAGCGTCAGCAGGTCCGTGCCCTCATGGCGGCGCTCGACAACGGGATTGTGGCGGTCCTGATGATGGCGGACGAACACGAAGACACCACGAAGGTCGTCGATTCCCTCTCCCGCGCCGTTCGGGAGCTGGCCAAGGAGTGCTTCGGTCCCGCCGCCCCGGGCGGCACGAGGGAACACAAAATCGTCATCACGGTCGGCAGGCCGGTGCATTCCATCCATGACGCACGACACACTTTGACTTCGGCCATGCAGGCCCTCGGAGTGGTGTTGCGCAGTGACCAGCCGGTCGACCGCCCGTACATCAGGGCGCAGGACATGCGGCTGACAGGTCTGCTGCGGCTGCTGCACGACGACTGCCGCCTGCAGAGCTACGTGGAGAACGAACTGGGCCCGCTTCTTGAGTACGATGCCCGGCACGGCACCCGTCTCACGTCCGTGCTGGCCTGCTACCTCGACGCCGGACGCAACAAGACGGCCGCGGCCGAGGCGGCCCAGATATCCCGGCCGTCACTGTATGAGCGCCTCGAGCGCATCGCCCGTATCCTCGCCGTCGATCTCGAGGACCCACGTTCTTGTCTCTCCCTGCAGGTGGCGACGCAGGCCCTGCAGGTCATGCGGCAACACAACACCTTGTAGCCGCACCGCCACGGCCGCGGGCCGGGCACCGGTGCGCGCGATGAGGGCGCCTGCCCCGTCGGCTTCGTCTCTTCGGGTCGCTTGCTCAGCCGCGCGTACGGTGTTCGCTCCCGAGGGCTGTGTGTTCAGGCAGCCCGCCACACGTGCTGGGCGGCCGCGGGCGGTGGGGCCGGGCAGTTCCGCGGTGCCGACACCGGGCCGGGCCGTTGGTGACACACACCGGCGACTGCGTCGATGTCGTCACAGCGGCCCGAAAGTTTCCCAACGATGACCACTTCGAGATGTCGAATGAGTAGGTGTCCATCCTTGTCCCTCCATATCCCGCATGTTCATGCGGGACGGCAGGTCCCCCGAGGACGGTGACGGTGAAGCATCCCCGTATCAATCCCGCCAAATCGCTGGTCGAAGCGGACGTCGTTCACGATGGTGGAGCAATCGCCGCCGGCGGGCGGCTTGCCTCGCGACGAGCGTGGCCTGGCTCGGTGGCCGCGCCGAGCTCCGAGTTGTTCGTGCAGTCGGCCAAGGACTGGCTGTTCTGTCTGGGGCCCAGCAGATGGAAGTTCGTTCCCGTGCTGCACCGTCAGCCGGTGCTCCTGGCCCGGTTGGTGCGATCCCACCTGGAGGCGGGAATGGCCAGCGCCACGTTGAACGGGCGCACCGCCCGAGACGGCCTTGCACACCTCAGCCTCAAGTTCGGTGACGTCGCTGACTTCATCGACGTCACCGAACAGGAATACAGGTATTTGCAGGCCCTGGCACTGCAAGTGCGGCTGGTCGAGGCTGAGCTGCAGCGCAGGTCCGCCCTGGGCGGTCAGCCGAAGGGACCCGAGTGTGTGTGAGGGCGGTCTCCTTCACGGATGGCGTCGCAAGCCCGCGCGGCTGGGACAGTGGGGGGACCAGGGACAGAGGGAGAGCACCACGCCGAGCCGCGCAGACCGCCTCGGTCCGGCATCGCGCCGCCACTGCCCCGCACCCCCCGTTCCTGCCCCTCGCTGCACAACAGGTGCTGCCGGCTCGTGCGCTGAGGCAGTCGGCCCGCACACACATGCCCGGCGGTGGCCGCGGCGTTGGGCAGGCCCTCGTGCGCGGCCGAGCGCGCGGCGCACACGGCGCCTTGCCGCCCGAGGCCGCCGACGAAAGCACAGCCGGGCGGGCCCAAAGCGGCCTCCCGGGTCGGGCGCTTGTGACGCAGGAATCGGGCCGCCGCTTCACACCGCGCCGCGCGTTTCGGCCTCACGCCCTGTCCGGCCAACCGGATCGCCGCCGTGGCCGACCCCTGCAGGTGGCATGGCTGCCGCCGCGCCGGCCCCTTGCGACCGTGTGGATGCAAGGGTGCGGTGGTGCGGCCGGCGCGCGGGCAGCGGGCAGCACCGTCGCAAAGGCCGCCGACAGCCCCGGAGATGTCCGTGCAACCTGCCCGGGTGCGGCGCTGGAAGCGCAGTGATCGTACTCCTCTAGCACGGGGAGGGCCGGTACGCGGGCTTGAGGGCCCGGGTGCCTTCGATGATCGCGTCTTCCAGCCCGCCGGGTTCCACGGCGTCGGCCACGCGCGTGACGCACGGGTGCGTGGATATCTCCGACCACAACGCATCGTTGGGGATCCGGCCCGGCGCAACGACGACGGCTCCGACGTGGTCGGCGACCGGCCTGTCCGAACCGACGGACAGGTCACGCAGGACGAGACGACGCTCCTGGCCCTGGACAACGAGCTGGTGTCGGGGCAGGACGAGGACGGACAGCGCCTCCAAACGGGCGAGATACGCTGCCTGTTCACGGGCGCGCAGCCTATGGCCCGGGGCAGCGCGCTCGGTGACCAGATACACCGCATGCCCGTGTGTGGCCAGCACTTCGGCGGCATCGAGCGCCGACCATTCACCGTCCTTGTCGATCACCACGACCGAGCCGGACAGCGGAGCCGGCCGGAGAATCGCGGTCCAGGCCCCCAGGACCGCGCAACGACCCGGCAGCGTGGGCGGGGCCCCGGACGGACGCGCACCCGTGGCCACCACGATCCGGTCCCACACAGCACATTCATCCTTGGTGACCAGAGTTCTCAGCCTCACCTCGACGGCGGTTTCCTTCAGTTCCGCCTCCGCCCAGGCCAGCCATCGCCCCCACAACTCGCGGTGGGCAAGTGCCCGGCCGGCAATGGACAGTTGCCCACCGAGATGGGCGTTGCGTTCAGCGAGAACGACGCCGTATCCCTGTCTGGCCGCCGCCGTGGCGGCCGCCACACCCGCGGGCCCTCCCCCGACCACCAGGAGCCGGCCCGGCCCCCCGTCCTTCAAGCCGCCCCCGCCTACACGACGCTGTCTCCCGTACCCGGTCATGCACTGACGGTCCACGGCTCCACCTTCCCGGCGACGCGCATTGAGGATCGCCGACGGGATCACCTCGCTGCGGGCTGCCCGGCCTGCGCATCCTCACCTCCGCCGGGTCGACTGCCTGCCCCGAGTCGACCCGGCGGAGTTCAAGCAATGCGCGACAGTAGGTGGCATTCGGGAGAGAAGACAAACTCTATTGCGATGTGCGCAACTGGCCACTCCGCCTGGAATTGAGCGGGCAGGGTCGAGCCGTAGTCGCGTTACCTCCATCACGGCAAACGCTCTGGAAGCCGATGAGTGGGCGGCATAAGATGCGGCAACCGCAGTTGCCTGAGCCGCACCCAAGGGGAGCATGATGTGAGCGCAGCGCGCACGGCCATCGGTCTCCGCCGGGATCTGGAGATCCTGGAAGTTCTCCGAAGCCCTGAGGCGACCCGGGGACCGGGGCTGAGTGTCACCCGTATTTCCGAACTGACCGGGCGTGAAAAAAGTCAGGTGTCCCGCGCTCTGGCGGGCATGCGCGAGGAAGGCCTGGTGGACCGGGATCCGGGGACCATGGCCTATCGATGCGGCTGGCGGCTCTACGCTCTCGCAGCGGCCACCGGTGAGAGCCGGCTGGTGCATACGGCCGGCCCTTTCCTGCGCCGGCTTGTTTCCCAGATCCACGAGACCGCCTATTTGCGCGTGCTGCGCGGCCGGAATGTGATGACCCTGCTGACCGAGCCTTCCCCACATGCTTTTCGCAGCCTCGGGTGGGAAGGCCTTACCCTGCCCATCACGCAGACCTCAGCGGGCCGTGTCCTTATTTCCGACTGGGAGGATGACGTCGTGCGGGCCTGCTTCACCGACGAAGTGACACGGTACGGTCACGGGATGCGGCAGGTGCAAACAGCCGGGGCATTGATCGATGAGCTGCAGCTGATCCGTACGGCGGGGTATGCGAAAGTCGACGGCGAACTCGAAGACGGTCTGGTCGGCGTTGCCGCCCCGGTACGCGACTGGCGTGGACGGCTGGTTGCCGCCATCAACGTCGGCGCCCCCCGCAGCCGTCTCCATCACCAACTCGATGCCGCCGGCAGAGTCACTCTTCGATGTGCCACACAGCTCTCCCGCACACTCGGCTACAGCGGCGCCCTCGGCGATCCGGGAGCCGACAGCACGGGCTCGGCGCCCCACGCTGGGCCGTGAAGTGCGGCGCATCGGCATGCGCTTCGAACGGTTCTGCCCCAGTCGTGCCCGCCCTGCCTCAGGGGCCGCGGCGGCGCCCGCAATCCGCCGGCCGCAGCCGGGTCAAGGCCAGCCCTCCCCTGATGAACAGCGAAGACAGGGTCCATGGGGCCGGCCCTCGCCCCGCACACCCCTGGGCGAGGCATGGGGCGTGCCCTGCGGCCTTCAGCCGGGCACGGCCGCGCCCGGGCAGCCCGGTGTGAGGCATCGGCGCGGCTCGGTCACTGTCGGGGGTCTGGCCACGTGGGTGGGCTCCGAGTGGCCCAGTGCGTGCGAGAGCTGCGCGGCACAGCGCAGGGTCGCGCGGATGACAGCGTCGTGCGTGGAGGGGGTCCGGTCCGGGTGCACGGGGACGCTGACGGCGGCCACCGCCCGGGCCGTGAAGTCCCGTACGGGCGCTGCGATACCGTCCCACTTGTTGTGGAACTCCCCGTCGAGGTGCGCGTATCCGGCATGACGTATCCGGCGCAGTTCCCTGAGCATCTCATCGGGGCCGGAGAGGCCGGGCGCGGCGGGTGTATGAGCAAACGCGCGGCGTGCGACGCTCTCCTCCCACTCACTGATCAGTACCCGCCCGGCAGAAGTGGACAGAGCCGGAACGCGCACCGCGCCCGGGCCGCCGGCGCGGCTGCGGTTCGTATTGGGCTCCGCCAACAAAACCGTGACGTGGCAGTCGCGCAGCGCGCACAGATAGGCGGGCCTGCCCAGCGACGCGGCCAGACGTTCCAGGCGGGGGCGGGCCGCGTGGACGAGGTGGCTGTCTTTGGTGGCTGCCGCCAGGTCGAACAGGCGCCAGCCGCACCGGTAGGCCAGGGTTTCGGGGTCGCGTTCGACGAGGCCCGCCTGGAGCATCCCCGCCAACGCGCGTGACACCTGGCTCTTTTGCCGCCGGCTCAGCTCCGCGATGCGATTGACTCCCAGGCCCGACGACGTGATCGCCTCCTGGCTGCTGAGGACATTCAGCAGATCCAGGTCCCGGCGCAGTCCGGAGGCCATCTGTGCGGTCATCACGACCCCTCTTTCCGGTGTGTCACTTTGATCGTGGCGGGCCCGTCACCTTGGGAACCGCTCGCCTGTCGGACGGCTCGGTGCCGCCCTCGCCTTCTCGGTGGAATGCGGCCGCGCAACGCCATACCCCCGCACGGGGCGGCGTGGCCGTCAGGGGCCGGCCGTCCCAGCGAAGGTCGCCTCGCCCGGTGACCGTGCCCGCACAACGGCACGCGGTGTTGTCGCACGTCCCGCGCGGATGACCGCGGCGTCAGCAGCCGTCGTTCCGGCGCCGCCCCGGTCCACCTCGACACCGCCCAGCGTAGGTGCCCAGGCGCTGCTCCTGCGCGGGCCGGCCGGGGGACGGAGGGGGGGTCCGCGCGTGGGCCGACCGGCGGGCGGCCCCTCCCCCACCTGGGCCTGCGGCGACCGCGCCGGAGCAGACCCGGGCCCCTGACAGGGCACTGCCGGGGTGCGCTGGGCCAAGGGAGGAGGGGGGTGCGGCAGCCTGCGCGTTCGGCGCCGACTGCGTTCCACAGCGCACAGGGCCTCCCGGCACTGCCGGGCCGGATCACGTCCCCGGCCGCCAGGAGGCCCTGCCGGCGGACCCCGCCCCCCAGGAGACTTCCCCGGACAGGGTTGCCGTGCGGGGTCCCACTCGCCGGCCGGCCGGCGGATGGCGCCTGAGGCCGCGAACAAGGGGGGCGGGGCGATCCAGGGCGCGGGTTCAGCGCCTGACCGCGCCTGCGGGTGTGACCGGTGACGATCGGCAGGCTGTCACCTCGGCGGCCATCATCCAGTGGGGCGTGACGTCGATGTCGCCGTGCATGCCGTCCGAGCCTTCCTTGACGGGGTGGATGACACCGTCGCGAACGGACCAGAAGTAGTGTCCCCAGTGGGAGTCTTCGTAGGTCTGCCAGGTGCCCCGGGCCCACTGCCGCACCTGAAAGGGGCGGACCTGTCCCGCCTGGCCGGGCCGCAGGGTGAACGTGGCGGACCTGGTGACCGTCTGCGTGGTCAGCCACGCGTTGCGGTACGTCGGCGAGAGACGGGCCTTGCCGGGGTTCGCGCCCCGCGCCGTGACGGGCCCACCAAAACTGTCCGTGGTACCGCGGTGAGCAGTCCAGGTCCTGGTGCATCGGCGCGGTGCGTGCGAGCAGTTGTACTCCGCCGTGCCATCCACCGGCTTGGGATCGCTCAGATACGCCGTGCCCACGAAGTAGGGGGTGAAGCTGCATGTGCCGACGTCCGCGTTGCCGTCGCGCACGATGTCCTGATGGGGCGGTGAGGTAGCCGCCGACGACGGTGCCGCCACCGCCGCCGTCGCCGCAAACCGGGCGAAGCCGAGGGCCGTCACTTCTGTGCCCCGCCTCCGCGTCCCTCTTCTCGGCAATGGGGTCCCCTCCCAGTTCAGCACACACAACGGCAAGCTGGGACTTCAGGCCCGTCACACCTGAACAACAGCAGCCGCCCGAGATACGTCTTGAGAGTGCCACGGCAAGCGGCGCGAGCCGGAGGAAAAAGACAGTGTGTAAGAGACTTTCACACTCGCCCCTCGCCCGGTACATGCCCGTTGCCGCCGTGGGCACCACGGCATACCGCCGGTGCCCGACGCAGGCGCAGGGCGTGCAACAGGGCTTGCCCGCCCTCTGGTTGGACCCCCAGCGCCGTCAAGGGTTTGGGCCGTACGCCGCCTGGCCCCCGGAGTCGCATCCCGAGGGGCGGCGCCCAGTCGGTTGCCAGGCGGACAGCTGAAGCAAGAGGCCGCCGCTGCCGCTTGGCCCGACTGCCCGGGATGGTCCGCGGTGGATCGAGCCGTGCTCCGGCTCTCGCCGGGCCGCCGGCCGCGCACGGACACCGCCCACGTCGTAGAGGGTCGTCATCAACGTCGGCCCTCGCCTGGTCGTGGCATCGGCGTCCCTGTTCATCTCGGCTTCCGACAAGGGGCGGGGAACCTCATCCACTGCCCGCGCGAGCCCGGCCGGAACACAACCTCCGGGCGTCCTGATCGTTTAACGGGCGTGTCAGATGCCACCGAGACGTCCCTTGAGGGCCTTCCCGCACCTCGCAAACCATTCGTCCTCGCGGCCATGGGAGGCGCCGGGGGGACGGTCATGCTGGACCAGACCGTCGTCGCGATCGGTCTCGATCCGATGGCCCAGGACTTGCATCTGACGACGTTCCTCATGCACAGCGTGGTGCTGGTCTACGTCTTGTCGCTGGCCTCGCTCACCCCCGTCGGGGGAGTACTGGTCCGCAGGATCGGCATCCTGCGCACCTTCCAGATCGGGGTCGCGGTCTTCGCCGTGGGCTCCGCGAGCTGTGCGCTGGCACCGGACATCGTCGCCGGGCCGTTCCTGCTCACGGCCCGGTTTGTGCAGGGTGCGGGTGCGGCACTGATGCTGCCGGTGGCCACCACCATGATCACGGATTTGTATGAGGAGCGGGAACGCGGCAGGGCCTTGGCGATCTACGCGGGCCTCGCGCAGATCTTCTTCGTACTCGGTCCCCTCGTCGGGGCGGTTCTCGCCCAGTCCTTCGGATGGCGATCGGTCTTCGTGGTGAATGTTCCGGTCAGCGCCGCGATCTTGTGGATGACCACCCGGACGGGGATGAGGAACACGCCAATGGGTGGGCCGCTTGCGATGGGGCACGCCCTTGCCCTGGCCTTGGCGCTGGGCGTGCTCGTCCTGGGACTGTATGGATGGGGTGCCTGGGGAGTGCTGGATCCCAGGTCGGTTGGCCTATTGCTGGCGGGCGGGGTGGGGTTGGTCGTCGCTGTACGGTTCGGTATGCGCTCCCGACGGCCGGTGGTCGATCTGCGGCTGCTGGGAATCCGCCGGTATGCCGTGGCGGTGGGGCTGACCTTTGCTGTGCAGGCCGCACAGATGATCATGCTGGTGCATGGCGCGGTCTTCCTGCGCCAAGCCATGCACCAGTCGCTGCTGACGTCGGCTCTCTGCCTGCTTCCCCTGGTCGTCACGCTCACCGTCGGCACCTTCGCCTCCGGGTACCTGCTGGACTATTTCCGCTCGGTGCGGGTGCCCACGGTGGGCGGCCTGGCCACTGCCGCAGCCGGCGCGGTGGCCTGGTCGGTCACCCTGGCCTCGCCCGACTACCTGTGGCAGGTCCCGGGAATGGCGCTGACGGGCCTGGGGTTGGGCATGCCGATCCCCGCCCTGAGTGCGGAACTCATGAGCTCCGTTCCCCAGGACAAGATCTCCGACGCGTCGGTGCTGCGGCAGATGCTGCGCCAGCTCGGCGGGGCCTTCGGGCTGGCAGTGGCGGGAGCGGTCGTGCTGGGCGTCAACGACGATGAGTTCGACAGGGCGGGCGTCGTCACGGTCCCCGCCGTGCAAGCAGGATTCGTGGTCGCGGACACCTTGCTGGGGGTCTCGCTGCTGTGTGCCGTGTTCTTGCTGCCGCCCAGGGTGCGTACGGCCAAAGTCACCGTCTGACACGGCCCGCTGTCGATGCCGGCCGGCGCCTGGCCGGCTGTGCCGCTGCCCGTGGCGGCTGTCCGCCGCCCTGGCGGCTGCCCGTGCCGGCAGTGGTCAGGTACTGCGGCACGGGCAGCCGCCGGGGAGGCGGACATACCCTCGTTGTCGGCTCGGCCACCGCAGAGGGGCAGGCCGCAAGGGAGGCTATGGAACGACGACTGCCCGGACGGTCTTGCCCCCGATCTCCTGGGGGAAGAATTCAAGGCACGTGGACAGGGCGGCGACGATGCCCAGTCCGTATCCGCTGCACGCCGGTTCCTCTTCGCACGCGCGGGCGGTGAAGGGGTCGGGCAGGGCCGGCACATGAGGGCTGCTGTCCCATACCTCGACGATCGCAGCCTCGTTCGACACTTCAAGGTTCATCCTGCACGGTCCCGGGGAGTGCCGACAGGCATTCGTCACCAGCTCGGACACCACAAGCACCAGGTCTTCCTGTGCCTCTGGCTGCCAGTGGGCGTTGGCGACGAGACGGCCGCAGGCGCTACGCGCCTGGGAGAGGGACTCGTGCCGTCCGTCGATCCAGATCTCGGCTCTCCCCGAAAGAGTTTCCACAAGAGTGTCGTCCAAGGCGATCATCTCCCCATTCGGCAGCTGACGATCGCTTAACGCGCACAAGGCTAAAAACGGACCGGCCGGAGCGGCAATGACGGTTGTCTGCATCGCAACTGACGACCGTTGGCCAGTTGGCGCCCACGAACCGGCGTGAGTTCGCCGGTGCCGGCCGGCCGGTGCGCACAGCAGTCCTGCTCTCGCCGGGCGGCCGTGCGAGCTCTCACGATCTGCAGGCATGCGGGGACACTCGTGCCTGCCGTGGCAGCCACCATCCAGTCATCTCTCACGCCGTCCCTTCACTGCGGCGCGACGGTGACCGGCTCGCCCGCCGGCCCGCGTGCCCCAGAACCAGCCGCCCATGGCACGGTCCGTCGGTGCGCGGCGCCGGCCCCGGCTCACTCCTTTTTGCCGCCTTCGAAGCTACCGGCTGCCCTTTTGGACGGTGTCGTCCGACCGGCGGAGCCACCGGCGGACACCCCACGCCCACCACACTTCCCGGGCTGCGCCCCCTGCCTGCCCGGATTCGCCGGCCGCATCACAGACCCACCCGGGTTTATGGCCACCGTTGCATTCCGGGCAACTTTCGCGGGGACGGTCGTGGCATCGAGGCTATGCTTCTGGCGCGGGTGAGCGATGTAATTGGGTGCCTTGGCTTCACGGATGCCGGATCCGGTTTCCGGCCGCCGCCACAGCGTTTTCTCATTACCGTGGCTTTGGGCCCGCAGGCATTGCCCGGCAAAGCCACGCGGTGCGTGTACGTCAACGACGATTTCGTCCCCGCGCGGGGCGATCGTGCCCGTGCCGTGGCCGGCGCGGGCCCCCCTTTTTTGGAGATCCTGGGCGGCCGACGGCCGGCAGAGCGCCGGCGCGGATCGCTCGGCCCGTCGCCGGCGCCCGCCGTGCCGGGGGTGTTCTGCGTGCCCTGCGGGTGGCGTGGGATGGCTGGGCGGGATGCATGCGAGTGGGCAGGGTCGTCATCACTCCTGCGGGGGCAGTGCCTTGAGGGCCATGACCGCGAGGTCGTCCTGGATCGGTTCGAGGCTGAAGTCGTGGACCGCTTGCCGTACCTGGTTCGCCACCGCCACGGCGCTCATGCCGGTGTAGCGGCTGAGTGCCGCGGCCAGGCCGTCGGCGTCGTCGAACAGCTGGTTGCCTCTGCGGCGTTCGGTGACGCCGTCGGTGACACAGAGCAGTACCTCGTCGGGCAGGAGGACGAGGTGATCGGCGCCGAAGCGGGCGCTGCGGTCGACGCCGAGGAGCAGTTGCGGCTGCGCGGCGGGCTCCACCGTGCCGTCGGTGGACAGCCGCAGGGGCAGCGGATGCCCGGCACTGGCCAGGCGGCAGTGCACTTTCCCGCTGGTCAGGTCCGCTTCCAGTTCCCCGTACAGCATGGTCAAAAAGCGTCCCAGTTCTGCGCCGGCTTCGGCGCTTTCGTCGGCGAGTGTGATGTTGAGGCGTTCCAGGACGGTTTCCACGCTGTGGCCTTCGCGGGCCAGGAGGCGCACCGTGTGCCGGGCCAGTCCGGTGAGGGACATCGCCTCGGGGTCTTTGCCCTGTACGTCGCCCAGGAGGAAGCACCAGCGGCCGTTGCCCTTGTGGAAGAGGTCGTAGAAGTCGCCGCCGACAGTCTGTGCCTGTTCGCGGGGCTCATAGGCGATGGCCACGTCGATGCCGGGCACGAAGGGCAGGGAGGCCGGCAGCTGATGGCGCTGCAGTGCCTGGCTGATGGTGGTCTGCTGCGCGTACTGGCGGGCGGTGCAGACCGCCTGGGCGATGAGCCGTGCGAGGTTTTCGACCTGGTGCAGGACACCGTCTGCCTGGAGCCGGTCGGCGACGCCGATCACGAGCATGCCGTGGCAGGAGCGGCCGGCGCTGAGAGGCAGGGCGAAGGCGGCGTCCGTGGCGAGTACGGAGGCCGTGGGCAGCAGGATTTGGCTCGCGCGCGGGGTGGCGGCGGGCGGGTTGTGCGCGAGCAGGGTGCGCAGCGGGTCGATCAGATGTTCCTGGGCGTGCCAGACCCGCGCCAGGCGCATCGTTCCTTCCGTGCCTGTCAGCCATACTCCGCACCAGTCGGCGACGCGGGGGACCAGGAGTTGGCCTGCGACCGCGGCCACCAGGTTCTCGTCGAGCTGGCCGGCCAGGAGTTCGCTGGCTTCGGCGAGGAAAAAGGGTCCGAGGTGGTCGTGGTGCGCACGGGGTGCGGCGGGGGCCGGCTGCGGGCCGGCGGGAAGGGGGGCGCGGGCCGCTGCGGGCCGGCTTGGGGGCACGTCGTTTGGTGGTGGTTGCCGTAGCCGCAACCGCATGGTGTATTCGGCCGGTCCGCCGCGGGGGTTGTGCATGGCCGGGGTGTGGTCGCAGTGTGCTCGGCGGCCGGTGGGCTGTGCGGGTACCGGGACGGTGGCGCCGCTCTCCTTCCCGTCCGGCGGTGATGTGCCCGGCGGCGGGCAGGTGAGCGGCCAGCGGGCATCGTTGACCCGGCAGATCACTTCGATCTCGGTACCGCTGTCACGGCCGTTGTCGATCCGGCAGATGACCTCGACCTCCCGGTCCGCGTGGCGGGCGGCGACGGCGACCAGTTCGCTGACGCGGAGCATGACGGCGTCGATCATTTCCTCGCTGCACGTGCCGGAGTGGGCGTCGGGGGCGGATGCGCGCCCGGCGAGCAGAGCGTGCACGAGGGCGCAGGCGCCGGATGCCGCACGCGCAGGCGTCATTCTGGCGGATGATATCGAGATTCGCGACTGCGGGGACGATGTCTTCATGGGCCACCTCGAAAAAAAGGTAACTGATGCTTTACGTCAGCCCAACGGGTCGTCTTATAGTACTTGCTGTATGCGAAATGCCAGAGATTGGCTGCGCCCATGACTTCTAAATCCAACTCCCCCGCCGCCGGTGTCGTATTGGACCCGCAGAGCGGCCTTTCGGGTCTTGATTCTTGCAGTGACCAGGGGGTGAGCACGGCCGAACTACGGCCGATCCTTGCCGCAATGCGTGCTCTGTGTGACGGTGACTTCTCTGTCCGCGTCCAGGGCCAGCACCGGGGAATCGCGGCCGAAATGGCGGGGGTGTTCAACCAGATCGTGGCCCGCAACCACCACCTGACGGCCGAACTGGAGCGTGTGCGGCGTGAGGTGGTGCGCCAGGGCAGGCTGGACGAACGCCTGGAGGCGAGCCCCGGGCAGGGGGCGTGGTCGACGAGTGTGGACGCGGCCAACTCGTTGCTGGAGGCTCTGGCGCTGCCGATGGCCAAGGCCACCCACGTACTGGACGCGGTCGCCGACGGGGATCTGACGCAGCACGTGGACCTGCATGACGGCAACCGTCAGCTACGCGGTGACCTGCGGCGCCTGGGGCGTGGTGTCAACCGCATGGTCGAGCAGTTGTCGCGGTTCACCGCCGAGGTCACCCGCGTCGCGCGGGAGGTCGGTACCGAGGGGCGGCTGGGGGGCCGGGCCAAGGTGCAGGGGCTCTCGGGTGACTGGCGCTATGTGACGGAGGCGGTCAACACGATGGCGGCGCGCCTCACCGCGCAGGTGCGTGACATCGCGGTCGTGACCACGTCGGTGGCCAGGGGGGATCTGACCCGGCAGGTGACGGTGGAGGCCACCGGCGAACTGCTGGAGCTGAAGCTGACCGTGAACACCATGGTCGACCAGCTGCGGGCGTTCGCCGACGAGGTCACCCGCGTGGCCCGCGAGGTCGGCACCGAAGGACAGCTCGGCGGACGCGCGCAGGTCCGCGGCGCCTCCGGGGTGTGGAAGGACCTCACCGACAACGTCAACCTCATGGCGTCGAACCTGACCTCGCAGGTCCGCAACATTGCCCAGGTCACCACCGCCGTCGCCAACGGCGACCTCAGCCAGAAGATCACCGTGGACGCCCGCGGTGAGATCCTTCAGCTCAAGAGCACCGTCAACACCATGGTCGACCAGCTGTCGGCGTTCGCCGACGAGGTCACCCGCGTGGCCCGCGAGGTCGGCACCGAAGGACAGCTCGGCGGACGCGCCCAGGTCCGCGGGGTGTCGGGGGTGTGGAAGGACCTGACGCAGAACGTCAATTTCATGGCCGACAACCTCACCTCCCAGGTCCGCAACATCGCCCAGGTCGCCACCGCCGTCGCCGAGGGCGACCTGGGCAAGAAGATCACGGTCGAGGCCAAGGGCGAGATCCTCGAACTGAAGACCACCATCAACACCATGGTCGACCAGCTGTCGGCGTTCGCCGACGAGGTCACCCGCGTGGCCCGCGAGGTCGGCACCGAAGGAAACCTCGGCGGGCAGGCCCAGGTCCGCGGGGTGTCGGGGGTGTGGAAGGACCTCACCGACAACGTCAACTTCATGGCGTCGAACCTGACCTCGCAGGTCCGCAACATCGCCCAGGTCACCACCGCCGTCGCCGACGGCGACCTGTCCAAGAAGATCTCCGTCGACGCCCGCGGTGAGATCCAGCAGCTCAAGGACACCGTCAACACCATGGTCGACCAGCTGCGGGGGTTCGCCGACGAGGTCACCCGCGTGGCCCGCGAGGTCGGCACCGAAGGAAACCTCGGCGGACGCGCCCAGGTCCGCGGGGTGTCGGGAGTGTGGAAGGACCTCACCGACAACGTCAACTTCATGGCCGACAACCTCACCTCCCAGGTCCGCAACATCGCCCAGGTCGCCACCGCCGTCGCGCAGGGCGACCTGTCCAAGAAGATCGACGTCGACGCCCGCGGCGAGATCCTCGAACTGAAGACCACCATCAACACCATGGTCGACACCCTGGTGTCCTTCTCATCGGAGGTCACGCGCGTCGCCCGTGAGGTCGGCAGCGAGGGACAGCTGGGCGGCCAGGCCCGTGTCGAAGGCGTCTACGGCACCTGGAAACGCCTCACCACCAGCGTCAACGAACTTGCCTCGAATCTGACCACCCAGGTCAGGGCGATCGCCGAGGTCGCCAGCGCCGTCGCCCAGGGCGACATGACCGGCTCGGTGTCCGTCGCGGCCAAGGGCGAGGTCGCCGAACTGAAGAACAACGTCAACCTCATGGTGGCCAACCTCAGGGAGACCACACGCGCCAAGGACTGGCTGGAGTCGAACCTCACCCGCATCGCCGGCCTCATGCAGGGACACCGCGACCTGGTCGAAGTGGCGGACCTGATCCTGCGGGAACTCACACCGCTGGTGAACGCGCAACTGGGCGCGTTCTTCCTCGCCGAGGAAGGCGCCAAGCCCGGCGAGGGACTGGAATTCATCGCCGGCTACGGCACCAACGCCGCGGGCGAGGACACCTGCCAGCCGCCGCCCGGCAGCCTGGGCGGCGGCCTGATCGCCCAGTCCGCCCTGGAAAAGAAACGCATCCTCATCACCGACGTCCCCCAGGACTACATGGACATCAGCTCCGGCCTGGGCGAGGCGCCCCCCGTCAGCATCGTCATCCTGCCCATCCTCTTCGAGGACCAGGTCCTCGGAGTCATCGAACTCGCCAGCCTCAGCAAATTCAACGAAGTCCATCTCGCGTTCATCGACCAGTTCGTCAACACCATCGGCGTATCGATCAACACCATCATCGCCAACGCCCGCACCGAATCCCTGCTCACCCGCTCCCAGCGTCTGACCGTCGAACTGCGCAAGCGCAGCGACGAACTCCAGCGCTCCAACGCCGAACTGGAGGAGAAGGCCGCACTGTTGGCCACCTCCTCGCAGTACAAGTCGGAGTTCCTGGCCAACATGTCCCACGAACTGCGCACCCCGCTCAACTCACTGCTCATCCTCGCCCGGCTGCTGGCCGACAACCCCAACGGGCACCTGTCCGAGCAGGAGGAGCAGTTCGCCGCCACCATCCACCGCTCCGGCTCCGACCTGCTGCAACTCATCAACGACATCCTGGATCTGTCGAAGATCGAAGCCGGCCGGATGGACGTGCACCCCAAGCAACTGCAGCTGACCAAGCTCCTCGACTACGTCCGCACCACCTTCCGGCCCCTGACCACCGACCGGAACCTGACCTTCAACGTCAGCGTCGCCGAGGACGTACCACGCGAGTTGTTCTCCGACGAACAACGCCTGCAGCAGGTCCTGCGCAACCTGCTGTCCAACGCCATCAAGTTCACCGCCGCAGGCACCGTGGAACTCCATGTCACCCGCGCCACCGGACGGGGCTTCGAAGAAGAGACCCTGCGAGGCGCCGAAGCAGTCGTCGCCTTCTCCGTCACCGACACCGGCATCGGCATCGCACCGGAGAAACTCTCCATCATCTTCGACGCCTTCCAGCAGTCCGACGGCACCACCAGCCGCAAATACGGAGGCACCGGGCTGGGGCTGTCCATCAGCCGTGAAGTCGCAGGGCTCCTCGGCGGCCGCATCGTCGCCGAAAGCACCGAAGGCATCGGATCCCGGTTCACCCTCTACGTCCCCGCACGCCACCCCGGCATACCCGCCGCCCCCCAGCGCACCGACACCAAGAGCGTCCCCGCCCTCCCGCCGGCCGGCCCCGCCCAGGCGCACACCCCGACGGCACCTGCCCCGCTGCCTGCTGCCCTCCCGGTCTGCCCCTCCCCCTCGGACGACACCAGCGCATACGGCACACGCACCGGCAGTGACTGCGGCGAAAAGTGGCCGGAAACCACACGGCTGACGGAATGGCGCAGCGGCCGCGCGGGAGAACTGCTCTCCGGGTGCCAGGTCCTCATCGTCGACGACGACATCCGCAACGCCTTCGCTCTCACCCACGTCCTGGGCCGGGTGGGAATCAGCGTCAAGTACGCCGAGAACGGCCGCGAGGGACTCGCGGTACTCGACCAACACCCCGACATCCGCGTCGTCCTGATGGACATCATGATGCCCGAAATGGACGGATATGAGACTATCCGGGCCATCCGGTGCACCTCCCACCACACCACCTTGCCCATCATCGCCCTCACCGCCAAGGCCATGCCCGGAGACCGCGAGAAAGCCATCGCCAGCGGCGCCTCCGACTACATCCCCAAACCCGTCGACGTGGACCAGCTCCTCACCGTCGTCTGCCGGCTCCTCGCCCCCGAAGACGGCCCCTGGACCGGGCCCGGCCCCAACAACGCGCCCGACAGCTGTCCGTCCCCGGCGCACGCCGCCCCTCGCGTCCAACTGTCCAAGGACCCCGCCGACCGCGGCGCACCCCGTGACAAGGACCGCACCGCACCGCCGGCTGGTCCGGGCAAAGCCCCCGCCACGGCCGGCTCCGCACCACCGCGCACACCGCAGGCTGGCACCGACGCCACGACGTCCGGGCAGGGCTCGTCATGAACACCGACGCCGCCGCAACCTCGCACATCCTGATCGTCGACGACATGGAGGAAAACCTCATCGCCCTCGAAGCCGTCCTCGGCTCACTCGACCGCGTCGTGCGCGCACGATCGGGCGAAGAAGCACTCAAAGCGATGCTCCGCCAGGAGTTCGCCGTGGTCCTCCTCGACGTCTACATGCCTGGCATGGACGGCTTCGAGACAGCCGCCAACATCAAACGCCTCGACCAGACCAAGGACACCCCCATCATCCTGCTCACCGGAGCCGACAGCGAACCCGACTTCGCCTACCGCGGATACGCCATCGGCGCGGCCGACTTCCTCACCAAACCCCTCGACCCCTGGCTACTGCGCACCAAAGTCAACGTCTTTTTGGAACTGCACCGCAAAAACCGCCAACTCGCCGCCCAGGCCGAGCAACTGCGCCGGCTGCTGGTGAGGGACGACGACGGCGCCGGCCCCTCCCGGGAGGCACCCACCGTGGACATCCCCCGCCACACGGCGCCAGGCGCCCCGAGAACCGGCGCAGGACACGACCGGGAGACAACCGGCCGTAGCGACCCGTTCGCCTCCCTGACCGAGCAGCTCTGCCAGATCGAACTCCTCCTACGCGAAACCGACGGCGCCGGCACAGCCGGCCTCGCCGACCGCATCGCCGCCCTCGAGCAAGCCGTCGCCGCCCTCCACCGCGGCACCCGCCTGTAAGCCTGCTGCGTCGCGGCGCCGGTCCGCAGCGCGCTCACCGCTCGCTCGTTTCTGTGGGTCTGGGCAGCTCGATCAGGTGCGCGCGTCGGGCGAGTTTCACGAAGGGCTTCAGCTTGCTGGAGCCGGCCAGGCATCCAGGAGGGTGACGCGTTCGGGACCGCCGGCGTGAAGACCTTCCGCAGCTGTTCCTTGAGCAGATAGGCCCGGTACAGCGGCTTGTTGGTGGTCTGGATCAGTGACAGCCTCGCCTGCTGCCGTTCGGTGAGGTCTTCCGGTTCTGCTGGTCAAGCCCGGCGCCTTCGCCGGCGCTTCCGCGCTCGCGCAGGCCCGCGCCGAGGGTGGCTGCACAAAGGTCCACGAGGCGTTCTGGGCTGCGGCCAAGCACAAGGCCGGCGACCGCGAGGGCACCCGGATGCTGATCGAGGTCCTGGCTGCTGCACCGTCAGCTGCCCGCCGACGCGCTGACCGCGGCGATGACCACGTGTTGGCGGATCGGCCCGGTCTTAACCGACATGATCGCGATCGCCCACAAGGCGATGGAGGGCACCGACACAGAGGACGCCGAGCTCCTCACTGACCCGGTCGGCAGCCTGGCGGCCCAGGGCGATGTCACCGGGGGCCGGCCCGGAGCCCAGGTGATCTCCCTGCACGCGCGCCGCCTGCCTCCCGACCAGCGCACGACGCTTCCGGACATGAGCAAGTACGACCGGCTCCTGACCCCGGTCACGACCAGCAAGACCCGGAAAGGCCACGGAGCATGAGCCCCACGATCACCGTCACCGACGCCGACGACGGCCTGGACACCGAGCGGGTTGTGCCGCGCCGGGTGGCCCTGCCGGGCGATCCGGAGGACATGCTCATCGACGAGGCATGCCGGGACCTGAAGCTGCCCGCGTTCCGCGAGCGGTTCATCGAGCTCTCCACCCCCGCCCGGCGCGAGCAGACCACCTACAAACAGTTCCTACCCGAGCTGCTACAGGTCGAGCTCGCCGACCGCGACGTCCGCCGCCGGCAGCGCCTGCTGCGCCTGGCCCGCTTCCCCCGTCCGAAGCGGCTGGAGGACTTCGACTTCGCCAAAAAACCGACCGTCACTCCCGAGGTCGCCGCGGACCTCAAGTCCCCGGCCTGGGTCCGTGAAGGCCGCCCGCTGGTCCTGATCGATGACAGCGCCACCGTAAGTCCCACCTCCTCATCGGGATCGGCACCGCGATCGCCGAGGCCGGCCCGTCGGTTCCGCTGCACCACCACCTCGGCGCTGGTGAAAAGAGCTCGCCGAGCCGACGCGAGCCGCAAGCTGTCCTCCGCCATCGCCCGCCACAGCAGAGTCGATCTTCTTTGTCTGGACGAGTTCGGCTATCTCCACCTGGACCGCAAGGAAGCGAAGCTGCTGTTTCAGATCCTCACCGAGCGCGAGGAACGCAAGACCACCGCAGTCGCGACGAACTCCCCGTTCACCGAGTGGGACAAGGCTTTCGGCGACGCCCGACTCTGCGCGGCCATCGCCGACAAGGTCACGTTCCGCTGCACGCCGATCCAGACCGGCACCGAGTCCTACCGTTTCCAGACGACCCAGGAATCCCTCTTCCCGGCGCCGAAATAACCGAGCATGGACCGAAGCAGACCCGAGCACCCGGCCAGGCCCCCACGTGCCGCTGCCCGCCCTTCCCCTGCTGAGGGCAAGGTATCTTCAGCAGGACAAACGATTCATAAATCCGACGCAGGGAAGGCCGGTTCAGATGTCGGCAGACAAAATGCGTGAGCTCATGATGACCCATTCGACCTGCGAGACGAACACCGATCTGCAGGGCACAATGAACACGCTGGTCGAGAATCCTGTCTACGAGTTCCACCCGGCCCGCTTGAGACTCGAAGGCAGAGAAAAGGTAGAGCGATTCTATCGAGAGCACTTCAACAGTTTCTTCCCGCTGATTGAATCACATGCGCCCGTAAGTGAGTGCTGGGATTCACACAGCGCCTGCCTGGAATACGACCTGCGACTGAAAACGCCACACAACAAGCAGGTGTATCGCATCATGGTCGTTCTCACCAGGGAAGGACAGCTTCTGACAGGCGAGCGATTCTACGTGTGCGAGGAGCTTGCCCGGCTGATGGCGGGTGCCAGTTTCGGCGAATTCGTCAGATTCTAGCCTCGATCTTACATGAGGGTCCGTCAGCTTGCTGACGGACCCTTTCTGCTGGTTCGGAGGGGAGATTTCTGCTTGCGGGCAGGCGGGTGGCCCGGCTGTCGCGCCGGGTGGGCGCCGGGTTCCACGGCTCCGGTCGTGGTGGTGCCGCTCGTAGGGACGCAGTGCTGCTGGTCAGCCGGGGTTCGGCAGAGCTTCGAGCCGGTCGAGGGCGTCTGTGACGATGCCGGTCCAGGGCCAGTGGTTTGCGAGGCGGAGGCTGCGGCGGCGTCCGGTGGTGATGAGCTGGGCTGCGGCGGAGAACAGCCGCAGGCGCAGGCGGCGGGGCTCCCACAGCCGGGCGGCCCCGGTGAGAGCGAGCATCGGCATCCAGGCCAGCAGGTCCAGCGCGATCTGGACGATCTCCAGCCAGATCTGGTTCTGCGCGGCCTTGTGCAGGGGCAGGTTACGCAGGCCGGTGGCCCGCGCGGCGCGGATGCGGTCCTCGGCGCGGGCGCGCTGGCGGTGGCGCAGCTCCAGTTCGGCGATCGGGATGTTCTTGGTGTTCGTGGCGAAACAGGTCGCCGTATTCCGTCGGCGTCGGTGAAGCGCAACTGGGCGCCCGGGTGCGGGCGTTCCTTGCGGACGATCAGCCGTATGCCCTTCGGCCAGCCGGTCAGGCAGTCGCTGCCGGCGTCGATCTCGGCGACCCAGGTGCCGTCGCGGATCTCGCCGTCCGGCTCGACGGCCGGGGTCCTGGCCGACGCCGGGATCTTCAAGACGGCCTGGTGGATGGCGTCGGTGCTGGTCATCTAGACCGAGTACGACAGCCACCGCCCGCGCTGGGCGAGCCAGGCCACAAACTCATGGGTGCCGCCGCCGGAGTCGCAGCGGATCAGCGTCTGCCGTCCGCGCCGGTAGCGTTTGGGCAGCTGTGCGAGCGCCGGCCGGGCGGCCTCGATGTGATCACTCGCGGTGTTGGAGCCTGCGTTCCCCGGCCGCAGCAGCCCCACGACCGGCTCGCCGGACACGCCGCGGCCGTGGTCGACGAACCCCATCAGCGGGTGGTGGCCGAAGGTCTTCTTCCAGGTCGCGGCGGCGTCCTGCTTCTCGGAGTGCGCCAGGACGAGGACGCCGTCGATGTCCACGGTGACCTGTCCGTCGGCGTCCGGTGCTGTCTCACCGGCCAACTGCCAAACATGCTCACGTACTTCGGCACGGGCGGTGCGGAGCGCCGCCAGCACCCGCTTCCCGCCGGCAGCAAGCGTTTCGACCCGGGAGACCGTCGGATCGGAGGCCACCTGGGGGCCTTCGTGGGGGCACTGGGCCGGTGGCGGTCGTGCTGGGTGACCAGCGGGGTGGTGCGCGCTGTGGGGTGCCGGGGCGTGCTGCCGTCGACGGCGGGAGTCCGCCACCTTCGCCCTCACAACGAGGGGCGAAAGGTAGCGGGCCCGTGCGGCCGGGTGACTCCGCCCGGTACCGGGCGGAGTCAGGTGCAAGAAGTCGTCACTTCGCTGCCGCGGTGGTGTTGGTGGCCCACAGGGCCCCGCCCCTGCCGGGACCCCCGGCGAGCTTGTAGATGACGAAGTTGCCGTCGTCCTGCATTACCGCCCAGGCGCCGGGGCTGTCCTGGCTCCAAGCGGTGTTGCTGTTCCACAGGAAACTGTTGTTCGCGTCGTAGATGACGAAGTTGCCGTCCTTCTGCATCACGGCGTACGCGCCCGGGTGGCCGGATGTGTGGGTGGACCAGATGGCCTGGCCGTCACGCAGGCGGTACATCACCAGGTTCCCGTCGCTCTGCATGACCAGGCGGGTGAGGTTTGCCTGCACCGACCAGCCCGCCTTGAGGGTGGTGCCGTCGGCGATGCTCTGCCACGGGAAGGTCCAGTTGGGGCACAGGCTGGTGAGCTGAGCGCGGGACGTCAAGCGGGTGGTGGTGGGCAGGAGCTGGCTGTGCACGCCGTCGGTGCCTTCGGGGACGGGCATTTCGTACCGCTCGTGGATCCTGTAGCTGGTGCCGCTGTCACCCGTGTACCACAGCCAGCCGGTGACGGTCCGGACGACCTGGGAGCGCAAGATCTCTCCTGTGTATGCGGGCGGCACCGGCAGGTCGGCGGTGACCGATGCCGTAGTCTGGTGCAGCAACTGGTATTCGGCCTTCGCGTCAGCGCCGATCTCGAGTTTTTTGAAGAGGGTGAGCCCCACTTTCACCCCCCCACCGACGGTGTCGGTGGTGCCTTCCATCACGGTTGCCTGGTACCTAAGAGTGCTTGTTGTTGTGGCGGAGCAGTCGGTCAGTATCGGGGAACCGAAGTCACCACCCACCACGGGGAGATGGTGAGGCTGGCTCAGGTGCGCCGCACTCACCGTGGGAGCGACATACGCACCGTCCGGCTGGCCAACGAAAATGCACCTGTCTGGCGTGGTGTTGCAGGCATTGTTTACTGCCGCCCGGATCGCGGTTTGGTCCGGTGAGGTTGGGGACGGGAAGTCGTACCACAACACGGACGGGTTTGCTGAGGACGGTGTCGCCGTCAGCGCCACCACCCCGAACGCGGCCGCCATGAGCGCCAGTGCTCGTCTGTACCGCCCCCGTGTGCTGCTGTTCGACATGCATGATCCCTCCTTCGTACGGAAAGCGGCCGAGCGGATCTGCGTCGGTACGACGCGAGGGGAGGCTGCCTCCTTGGGCCCTGCTACCGTCGCGAACGAGGCAGTTGCCAGTGTTAGTTTCTTTCCGGCCCGCCTCCACGCCCGATACCTTGACATGAGCGGTCCCTCCTGTTCGACGGTGGAGGTGGGCGAGTGGCCTTTTCCCGGTGCTGATGGAAGATGCCAGTCGCCCTGAGATGTGCATGAGGTTGACATAAAAGGCGGCTAAAGCCAGAAGGAGGCCTGCCGTGTAAGAACTTTTGACGGCTGCGCCATAGGTATTCTTCCTGGATCCGCCACGTGAATTCCGATCATGGATATGAGGCGGATTGTGGGGGTTTTTCGGGGTGCGGGTATTGAGGATGGCATAAAAGGAGGGTTCGGCCCGGGAAAGGACGAACAGGGTGCCGGTGAAGATACCAAGGTGGTGCCGGGCACCCAGGCCCAATGCCGTTGCATTACGGGCTGGCCTCGATCATTCATGAGGGTCCGTCAGCTTGCTGGCGGACCCTTTGTGGTGAGTGTTGGTGGTGACTTTCGGCGTCTGGGCAGGCTGACGGCCCGGTTGTCGCGTCGGGTGTGCGCCGGGTTCCACGGCTCCGGTCAAAGTGGTGCTGCTCGCAGGGACGGGAACGTGCCGGTCAGCCGGGGTTCGGGAGGACACTGAGCCGGTCCAGGGCAGCGCTGATCACGTCGGCCCAGGGCCAGTGCCCGGCCAGGCGGAGGTGGCGGCGGCGGCCGGTGGTGATGAGCTGGGCGGCGGTGGAGAACAGCCGAAGCCGCAGGCGGCGGGGCTCTCAGAGCCGGGCGGCGCCGGTGAGGGCGAGCAGGGGCATCCAGGCCGGCAGGTCCAGGGCGATCTGGATGATCTCCAGCCAGATCTGGTTCTGTGCGGCGCCGTGGAGGGGAAGGTTGCGCAGGCCGGTGGCGCGGGCGGCGCGGATGCGGTCCTCAGCACGAGCACGCCGGCGGTGGCGCCCCGCTCGGCCATCCTCATCCGCACCGCGCGGGCGTGGCGTCCGGGGCCGTGCCCTGCGGTCAGTGGCCCACGGTCACGACCTTGATGAGACCAGCGGGTAGGCGCGCAGCGCGCCCATGCCGATCCTGCGGCCGGCCGGTCGCGGGCGTGCTCCCCTCGGGCGCCGGCACCACGCATACCCCGCCGCCGGCGCCCCGGCGACGGCGCAGGCCGCCGTGATCTGCATGATCTGCGCCCTCGAGATGCCGGGCAGGAGCACGGCCGCGGCCAAGATGGCTGACAGTGCCACCAGGACGCCGGCCGCAGTGGTGGTGAAGGCGCCGGTCCCGCAAGAACACCGGCGCCGAAAAGAGCAGTACGCCGGCCGGGCTTGGCACTGCCTCGATGAGCAGGCCGGGCCCGGCCTGCGATGCATACGATCGCGCGGCGTCGGTAACCGCCCGATGCAGGCCACGGGCCGGGGCGGTGCACGGTCCGCAGAGGTCCGGCGCCGGCTACCGCGGCCTGCCGCGCACCGGGCGCGGCACGAGGCCGATCAGGAAACCGGGCGGCCGGTGGCCGGGCCGTGAGGGGTTTGACCGCCGGCAGCCGTATGCGCAGCCCGGCCGGGCGGCGGACCTGCCAGAGGGGGAACCTGCAGGTAGTAGCCGAAACGGTCGCAGCCTTCCAGCATGGCCTTGAAGGCGCGGACGATCCGAGTGGTCATGACGGTGATTCCTTTCCCTTTTCACCCCCGGACCACCAGTGTGCTCAACGCCGTCCGGCCCCGAGGCCGGCGATCGGGGGATGAAGCGGTGGACGGCCCGGTGGCACGCTAACGGGGTGAGGAGCGCCGGCGCTCCAGTTCGCGGCGCAGGGCCAGGTTCTGTGCACGGGCCTGCGCCAGCGCTTTGCGAAGCTGCGCAACCTCCTGGTGGTGCCGCTTGTTCAACCGGGCGACGTCAAGGGCGGGATCCGCAGCAGCGGTGTTGGTCCGATCGCCTTCGGCCGGGGGCGGGGGCGGGAGGGGTGGACGGTAGGTGCGTCGCTGATGCTCAATCCGCGCCCGCAGCTCCGGGGTCTTGTAAAGGAAGTTCAGCGAGACACCGGCCTGGCGCTGGACGGCCTGGAAGGTCACCTGCTCGCCCCGCTCACACAGGTCTCGTATGGCCGTCTCGGCGGCCTTCACCTTCTCCTGCGACCTGCGGCGGGCTGCTGCTTTGAGGGCGTCGATCCGCTGTTGTCTGTGGTCACTCACCGCTGCGTCCTCCTATGGCGGTTGGTGTCGATCGTGCGAAGAAGTACCGGTCGCTCGGGCAGCCGACGCCGACACCTCCTCGCGTCAGCCGCCCGGGGCAGGGGGGACGCAGCCCGTTGAGGCCGGCCGGTACCTGCACGGGGCCGCAGGAGCGCGGGCCGCTCACGGCGCTCGACCATACAAACGCGGGTTGCCGTCCTGACCGGCCGCGGGCCGGCCACCCATGGGCAAAGCCATGTGTCAGCTCTGTCGCCTTCACACCCGCTCGCCTGCAAAGGCCTGCTGATGCCTCTTCATCAACGAGCACGTCGGGGTGGGCCACTGCTCGCTGCGCACCTGGAGGAGACACGCCCGTTTGGCCGCGGCCGGTCGCCGCGCCATCGGCCAAAAGGCCGGCACACACCGACATCACGGTCGCAGGGCGTCGTGCGCTGCAGTGTGGCTGTGCTGCCGCCGACGGCGCGCAGGTCCCTCTCGCCCCTCAGTGCGGGCTTGACGGCCGGCGAGCAGGAGCCGCTGTGCGAAACGGGCACGGGGGCGGGCAGGCCGGCCCCCGTCCGGTGACCCTGTGCGCGACGACGGCGAACGGCGAAGCCCGGGTGTTCGCCACCGCGGTGCCCGTCAGGGCGAGGCAGGCCGTGCCAAGGACAGCAACGACGGTGATCCGCACCAAGCGCCGCTTCACAATCTTCATCGACAGGCCCCCATTTCCGCGGGAAGACGGATCTTGCGTGTGGGCGGACAGGTTCTGGGCGGTGGTCGCCGTTGGAAGCGTCGATGACGCCGCAAACGTTCATCGGCGCTTCCACGCCGTGCTGTAACTCCGCGGGCAGCCCGGGTTTTCAACTGCCCATGGAGCCGATGCCGCGACACGACCACCTCAGGTGCGACATCGGTCACGGCGGGGCGCTTGGGCAGTCGGGCCTCTCGCGGTGTCGAGGCGGCCGGGAGGGCCGCCGCAGCTGTCGGTAGCAGCCATGCCCAGGAAATTCGGCTGCTCGTCGTCGAGGTCGTCAGTGCTCGGGAGGAGCCCTTGGGAGCACTCATGACCTTGCCGCAGTCGACGTCCGACTGCTGCGGCGGCCGGTCGAGGGTGTCTTCTCAGCCGCGCCGGCCTTTCGGCGAGGGTCGCGGCCTTCCCGGCCGAAGCCTGTCTGCCATGGTGGTCAACACTGTCACCTGCCCGGCCGGATCACGCCCCCCAACCGGAGGGTGTGGCGGTGGACCTGTCAGGCGCACCCCTTGGCAGCACAGACTCATCGCCGGCGGATTCCGGGCCGTGCACAGGCGCAGGCCCGGATGCGGGACACGCAGGCAACGGTGACTGCCCGCACGGCGAGCGGTCAGCAGTTCGTGGGTGGCGCCCGCTGGTTCACCGCCGCCGGGTGACCGGGCAGCCTGCGAACCCGAAAAAGCGGCTCTGCGGGGGGTGTCCGTTGCCTCCCGGTCCGCGCCCACCCTGCCATGCGCCCTGATGAGTGACGTCGGGGCTTGAGGGTGACCGGGAGTTTCCTCCACTGACTGGGCCGGTCGGGGGAGCACCGCTCACGGTGGCCATCGATAGCGTCGAGCGCGAGCAAGGAATGTGCCGGGGCAGGGGTCGGCAATGCGATGGCGTCCTGGCCGAAGCCCGACTCGCGGCGTATCTCCGGGTGCGGGCGGCGTTGGGAGCCCACCCGGACACAGACCCGGTGGCAGCCGACTACGGCACCACCTCGTCCTTCGTCCAGGAGAGTTGATGGCTTCCCGTGACCTTCACACCCCTGCCTCCGGCCTTGCCCGGCATGTGATGGTGCCGTTCCCGGACGGCGCTCGGCTGTCCACATACATCGACGGCCCCGACAGCGCACAGGGCACCGTGTTCCTCGTTCACGGGCTTTTTGCCACCTCAGCGCTGTGGCACCGCCATGTCCCGCTGCTGACGGGCCAAAATCTTCGCGTCGTACGCTACGACCAGCGCGGGCACGGGTGGTCCACCCCTGGCACGGCACCGCTCGCCCTAGACCGGCTCGCCGACGATCTGGCCTATGTCATCGACCACGTCGCGCCGAGGGGGCCCCTGGTGCTGGGCGGGCACTCCATGGGCGCCATGGTCCTCATGCGGGCCACCGCCCGGCATCCGCATCTCACCCACAAGATCAGCGGCCTCGTTCTGATCTCGCCGCCGCCTGTCGGGGCGAGCACGCGCACCGAAACCGGGATCAAGCACCTGTTCGCTGCCGCAGGACGCGACCTGCTGGCCACCGTGTGCACCCATGCGCCCGGGCTCATGGACATCGTGCGGCGGCAGTTGCCGGCCTCCAACCGCTGGGCGCTGCGCCCGTTCGTCCCCTCGCACGTGCCGGCAAAGCCGCCGCACCGGGCGGGGCTGCACTTGCTACGCACGGCCGACATCGCCGCCCTCTGGAACGATCTCACCGGCCAACAGCACGACCTCGCTCCTGTGCGGGCGCTGGGTTGGCGGGTGCGGATCCTGGCCGGCGCACAGGACGTGCACATCCCCGCGGCCCAGACCTGCCATCTGGCCGGGGAACTGCCCCAGGCCCGGCTGGAGCTCGTAGCGCACGCCACGCACCACCTGCCGGCCAGTCACCCGCAGCTGATCGCCGCTCAGATGGCCGCCGCACTGATATGAACCAACGCCTTGCCGGGCCGGCGCACCCCAGGGTGCGCCGGCCCGGCCGCCGCCGTCACCGCGCTGCATTGCGGCCGGGCGGTACGGCACGACGGCAGTCGCAGCGGGGGTGTTGTCCTCATCGGGCTGATCGGCGGCCGTGCCGCCCGGGGCCGGCCCGGTCTTCACTCCCCGGGCCGTGCGCGGGTCAAGCAGCCGGGCAGCGCGGGCCGGCAGGCCGGTCCGCAGCCACTTTCGTCCCCGGAAGGCGCCGGCCGGCCGATGGCGAGGCGACAGGGAAGCGAGGGCGACAGAGGGCGCCGCCAACGCCTGCCCGGCCGGGAAAAGAATGCGGCGCCGGCAAAGTGTGGCCGCAGTGTCCCGCTGATCGGGGGAGGCGGTCTCATCCGGCGGCTACGGCGATCGGCCGTTCTCCTGCGGCGCATCACACCGCCAGCCTGAAGACATGGACACGCGTTACGTGAAGCAGCTCGGGGACACCGCCGTCGAGTACCGGCCGCCGGATGCTCCCGTCGGCTTCACCGTGATCGTAGGACCGCCACCCGGGCCCGGTGAGGCCGCCGCAGGCTGATGAGCCGGCCGGGGTGCACGGAGTTCGCCTGCAGTGCGGAGGCGGAGGAACGCACCCACACACTCATCGCACTGCAGCGCACACCCACCCACAGCGGCAATGCCCCCGGCCGCGGCGACGCGAAGCCGTGAGGTGACGCCGCACACGCCTACGCCGCCCGCGGCCGTACAGCGGCCCACGGCGTGCACGGCTGTCACTGTCCGACACCAATCTGCCGGGGACCGACCCATGAGCCTGACGGGAACACCCCTTTTCCACCTGCTGATCGCGGCCACCATCGTGTGCGTGGCCGCAACCATCATGTTCTGCTCGCGTGTGAAGGGCCCCCGCCCGCTGCGCTGGCTCGTGCGGCTCGTGATGATCCTTTTGTGCCAGCTCACCGCGATCTGCGTGGTCGCCGTCCGGATCAACAACGACTACGGCCTGTACGCCTCCTGGAACGACCTGATGGGAAGGGACACCCAGACCGCCGCCATGCCCGGGCCTGCGGCCGACCGCGCCGAGTTCACCCACAGCACCACAGGAGTGCAGCAGACCTACTTCCGCGGCAAGCAGTCCAAGCTGTCCGGACAGGTCATCGTGTGGACACCTCCGCAGTACGACCAGCCCCGCTACCGCCATGACCGCTTCCCGGTCGTCCTGCTCCTGCACGGCGTACCGGGCAGCCCTGAATCCTGGGTCGACCAGGGAGGCATGCCCCAGGACTTCCGGCAGCTGATGAAAGCAGGCACCACCCACCCCTTCATCCTGGCCATGCCGGTGATCGATCCGGGCGGCATCAACACCGACTGCACCAACCAGGCCGGCACCAACGTGGGCACCTGGCTGGCGCGTGACGTGCCGCACCTGCTCGGCCACGCCTTCCGCACCCTTCCCGGCTCCAAGAGCTGGGCAGTGATGGGCTTTTCCACCGGGGGGTTCTGCGCAGCCCGGCTCCCGCTGGCCTATCCGAAGGTTTTCGGCACCGGTGCCGCGCTGGATCCCGATCCGCTCACCGGTGACCCCGACGTGATCACGAACCCGCAGGTACGCAAGCGCACCAGCCCTACGCACATGGTGGCGCACACCACCGCCCCGGTGAACCTGTTTTTGGCCACCTCCGCCCAGGACCGCTTCAGCCCGCCGCGCTGTCTGCAGCAGTTCACGAAGGCGGCCGCCGGTACCCGGGTGCGGACGCAGACCATGGTGCTGCCCACCGGCGGCCACAACTACAACACCTGGGCGCGGCTGTATCCGGCGGCTTTCGCTTTCCTCAGCCGGCACACCACCGCACCCAAGCAGTGACCGGAGCCGGGGCGAGGTACGAGCCCTGCGGGCACACGGCCTGGGCCGTAGCCCGCCAGGGCCGCCTCGCGACGCCGGCCGACAACCGCAGACCCGACCGGCCGCCGGCGCAGCAAGCCGGGCCGAAGAGAGCTGCACGAACTCCTCGACATGTCCACCGACGAGGCATCCGTCGACATCACCCGCAGCCGCCTCGGACGCCTCACCCGCCAAGGCTTCCTCACCCAACCCGGACGAGGCCGCTACCAGAAACGGACTTGACATCCACTGAGTCTCCGGACACGCCGGGGCGGTTCATACTGCGAGCGGAAGAAGGCCGAGGGCAGGCGTCACAAACAGGCCCTGATGTGTCTCGCCCGCCGTCGTGTCGACGTGCTCTTCGCCATGCTCCGCGACGGCACCTTCTTCGAACCACACCCCGTCCCCCAAACCTCCTGAACTACGACAGAACAACCGCCCTGCCCCTTGACGAAGGAGATAGGGGCACCCCCCGGCCGGGAGGAGCCCGGTCGCGGTCGCGCCGTCCCGCCCGGCGGTTCCCCGGGACATCACGCCGGGCACGACGTAGGGTCCTGGGCACAGGGCCGGTTCTTCGTACGGGGTGCAGACGCGAATGACGGCGCATGACGGCGTGAGCGCGGACGATGGCGAACGGCGCGAGGACACGGGCCCGTTCGCCTGGCTGCGCGCGCTCGGCCCGCGTGGCCGCCACGCTTTCGCCGGAGCGTTCGGCGGCTACGCCCTGGATTCCTACGACTTCTTCACGCTGCCGCTGACCATGGTGGCGATCGCCGCCCACTTTGGGCTGAACAGCGGCCAGAGCGGCCTCCTCACCACCGTCACCCTGGTCGTCTCGGCCGTCGGAGGAGTCCTCGCGGGCATCCTCGCCGACCGGATCGGCCGGACGAAGGCGCTCATGGTCACGGTGATCACGTACGCGTTCTTCACCGTCCTGTGCGGCTTCGCACCCAGCTACGAGGCGCTGCTGGTCTTCCGTGCCCTGCAGGGCATCGGCTTCGGCGGCGAGTGGGCGGTCGGCGCTGTCCTGGTCGCCGAGTATGCCTGCGCCCGGCACCGCGGGCGCACGCTCGGCGGCGTCCAGAGTGCGTGGGCGGTCGGCTGGGCGCTGGCGGTGACCGTCTACACGCTGGTGTTCGGCTTCCTCGACGACGACAGCGCGTGGCGGGTGATGTTCTGGACCGGGGCCCTGCCCGCCCTGCTGGTCATCTACATCCGGCGGCACGTCACCGACGCGCCGGCCCTCGCCCGGACCCGGGCCGAGAGCACCGGGCGGGGCTCCTTCACGGGGATCTTCCGGCCGGGGCTGCTGCGCATCACACTGTGCGCCGTACTGCTCTCGACCGGTGTCCAGGGCGGGTACTACACGCTCGCCACCTGGCTGCCGACCTACCTCAAGACCGGCCGAGGCCTGACCGTCGTCGGCACGGGAGGCTATCTGGCCCTGCTCATCTCCGGCGCGTTCATCGGCTACCTTACCGGGGGCTACCTCACCGACCGGCTGGGCCGCAAGCGCAATATCACCCTCTTCGCGGTCCTCTCGGCGCTGGCCATCCTGGCCTACACCCACATCCCGCCCGGCATGAACGACCTGCTGCTGGTCCTCGGCTTCCCGCTGGGCTTTTGCATGTCGGCCATCTTCAGCGGGTTCGGTTCCTTCCTCGCCGAGCTCTACCCGACCGCGCTCAGGGCGACGGGCCAGGGGTTCACGTACAACACCGGCCGCGCGGCGGGCGCGTTCTTCCCGACCCTGGTGGGGTTCCTCGCGGCGAGCTGCGGCGTGGGCGGAGCGCTCGTGTTCGGCGCCGTCGGGTACGCCATCGCCGTACTGGCGCTGCTCGGCCTGCCCGAGACCCGGGGCCGCGAGCTCACGTGAGGCGCCCCCATCCACCAGGGCCGTGCCGAAGGCGACCGGCCCGTGACCACCCCTCGCCGTCTTGCCCGGCTCCTGCTCACGCACCCCGAACACCTACGGACCAAGGACACCGATCTGCTCGGGCTGATCACTGCGGCCTGCTCCGAGATGACTGAACTTGCGGCACTCATCCGTGACTTCGCCGTCCTGTTGACCCCCGACGGCAGCAACGACTCCAAGCTCACCGACTGGATCACCCAGGCCCGCGGCGCCGACCTGCCCCACCTGCACAGCTTCTGCAACGGCCCCGAACTCGACCGTGCAGCCGTCAACGCGGGCCTGGCCCTGCCCTGGAGCAACGGCCGTACCGTGGGCGTCAACACCCGCACCAAACGGATCATGTGGCAGATGCGCGGGCCGTGCAGGCTTCGGATACTCCTCCGCCACCGCATTCCGCTCAGCACATAGTCACGCAAGGTCACCACCGATTACGGAACAGAACAGAGCCAAACGATTACAGTCCCTTTTTCCCCCGAGGTCGTAAGCATTTCAGCCGATCCACCGCGCGTGAATTCTGATCACGGGGCTCGGGCGGGTTCCGGGTGTTTCCTCCTCGGCGTCCCCGAGGGCGGCAGCGTGCTTGATCGGTGTCCAGGCGTCCTCGGCGAGGTGTGTGATGGCTTCACGGATCTCCTTCCCGACCGCGACCGCGAGCGAGAAACGTGCGCCGGCCTTGCGGCAGACGTCGACGACTTTCGCATTGCCCGACGAGTGACCTTGAGGAAGCGGAGATTCTGATGGACATGACCGCCATTTTCGCCGGATACGCTCTGTATGCGAAGGCCGAGGACATTTGCTTCGATGAGCTGCAGAGCGACGGGGCCGAATCAGGGTTGTCTTGTGATCTCGGGGCGTGGAGGCATCCAGGCCGCGCTCGACGCCCGCCCTGCCTCCGGGCCGGGTGCCGCCGGGCCCGGGCAGCACCGGCAGCCCGCACACGGTACGCCCGCGCACCGCACGGGCGCGGCCCGCTCACACGGTGTGAAGGGATCGGTCATTCCAGCAGGCCGCGGCGCATCGCTTCGGCCACGGCGGCGGCCCGGTCGGAGACCTCGAGCTTCTCGTAGAGTCTTTGGGCGTGGGTCTTGACCGTGCTGGCACCCAGCACGAGTTCCTTGGCGGTGTCCGGGATGCTCAGGCCTCGGGCGAACGCCTGCAGCACCTGCCGTTCACGCTCGGTGAGTACGGGGGTGTCGTGTGCCGCTCTCATGCGGATCTCGGCGGCCAGGTCGCTGGTCAGCTCGGGCGGCACGACGGTCAGCCCCTTGGCGACTCTCAGCACGGCATCGACGATCTCGGCGCGGCGGGACTCCTTGGCCAGGTATCCGGCGGCCCCTTCTTGGATGGCCCGGAAGACGACCGAGCTTTCCGTGGTCGCGGACAAGATGAGCACTCTCGTCGGCAGGTCGTCGCGATGGACGGCGTGGACCACCGCGATGCCGTCCAGGTCGGGCAGCCGGTAGTCAACCACGGCCACGGCAGGATTCTCCGCGCGGATCGCCTCCAGTGCCTCACGCCCCGTGGCTGCTTCGGCAACGACCTCGATCTGGCCGCTCAGGGTGAGACCTCGGGCGATTCCCTCCCGGTAGATCGGATGATCGTCCACGACGACCACCCGTACTCGCGCCGCCATTCCAGACATGCGGTTCCACCACTTTTCACGCACGCACTGCCGCGGACGGTTGGTACCCGACCCCTTCCAGCATCCGCCCCCTACGGCACGGCCGCGCGGCGAGGCCCGTGTACCGGGTGCGGACGGCTGACGCTTGCCGCGGCCGGGACGGCACGCCCGGCTGCGGGAGGATGCAGGACAGGTGCGGGCCGCCACGGGCCAAGGCGGCGCCGCGCCCGCCCGCCCGTGGGGCCGGGCGGGGCCGCCGGGACAGCCGAAGGCGGGGCCAGGATGCGCCGGCGGCGGGCCGAGCGCCATCCGCCGGTACACCGCCCGGCAGGCCGGATGGACATATCCGCCCGGTTTGAGCGGGGTGCCGTAAAAAAATTTCCGGGACTGGCGGCGGGTGGCCGCAAAAATCCCGCCCCTGCCTCTCGCGGCCCCGCTCCCTTGGGCGGATCCGCGGCTTTGTGAAGGGGGCAAGGACGCCTCTCTTTCCTTGCGCACAGGGCTGGAGGGCGCCCGGAAAGGGAGGGGAGGAACAGCCCTTTCGCCATGCCTGTTGCGGTGCGGACAACCCGTGTTGAAGGACTGATGAGCGCCTCATAACGTTGCCCCGTTCTCCGCTTCGCATATCCGTCAGGAGTGCGCACCATGGATACATCTGATCGACGCGCTCCCCGTTCACCGGCGACCATCGTGCCGCCACTTTTGGACAACGGCGGATTTCTGGGGCGGCGGGACTGCGGCGCTCCGGCAAGGGCCCGGTTCGCCATCGTCCTCGCGGGCGCGCCGCAGGTCGACGCTCCCGCCGTGCGGCTCATCGCCCAAAAACTCGGGCTCACCGAGGACGACCTGCTCCTGGCAAGAGACATCCTGCGCAGCAGGCACGCGCGCAAGGAGACCGGGGAGGCGCGCACGCACAAACGCAACGGCAAAGACGTCCCTGGCATCCACTCCCCCGAACAGTGAGCACCCCGTGGTTCCCGCGGCCGCCGCGGGAACCGGACGGCCAGGGGGAGCGGCCGCTGCACCATCCGCTTCCCGCTGACGTGTCGAACCGGATGAGGTACCGGCGTGGACATTGGCGAATCCTTCATCGGCGAGGGCCCGAACGGCGCTCGCATCACCACGGTCGTCGGCCCCCGGTCGGGGCCGGTCGGTACGGCCTGGGCTGCGGCGCTGGCCACCTGCTCGCGGGAGCCCGCGCCCTTCCTCGCCGCCGTGCGGCCCGGTGTTCCCGTCCAGCCCATGACTCTCTTCATCAGCAAAGTGCCGGTCATCAGCCGATGGCACGGGGAAATGATCCTGGGTCCGGCCCAGGCGGGAGTGGCGGCCGGTGTGGCGGACGCGGTCCTGCACAACGTGATCCCGGAATGCGAGGTGGATCTCCTCGTCATTCTGGCGTCGGTCTGGGTGAGTTCCGCCGCCGGCGCCCCGGACCAGGTGTATGCCAACAGCAGGGAGGCCTCCCATCAGGCGCTCTCCAACGGATCGGCTCGTCTTCCGTCGTTTTCGACCGTGCACTCCGCACTGCAGGCCCCCGGCCATCCGTTCCTCACCGCAGGTCCCGGGCCTCATGGAAACACCGGCGAAGACGGGCTCCCGGCTGCTTTTGCGCACACCCGCTCGCTGCTGACCGGGCTGCCATGACACATCGACGGCGCCCGGATCGGACCCGTGGCCGGGCAGCGGCCGGGCAGCGGCCGGGCCCGGGCCGTACGGGGCCCTCGCCCGCGCCCCCCAGTGCCTGATCCGGGAGCGCAGGCGCACCTTCCAGCGGCCGCGCGGCACGCCGCGCGCGTACGTCCCCGGTGCGCTGAAGCCTGCGCCTGCCTGGAGCTGCCCGGCAGGCGATGCCCCGGTACTGCTGATCAAGGCGCCCACGCCGTAGTGGGCCCGGCAGTGCCGGGCCGGGCGGCACCGCCGCCATCGCCGCCACCAGGCAAGCCGCCGCGATCCGGGCCGCGCCGCGCGAGCCCCGCCCGGCGGCCACCGCCCACGCGAGGCCGCCGATCACGCAGCTCTACCTTCCTTCTGGGATCGCCCCGGCCCACCGACACATCCGCGCCGGACCATCACCGGCGAACCCGCATGCATCAGCACTGATGCCCCCTGGTTCCGCCGGATGATGCGGGCGGCGCCGTGGCCGGACACCGGCCGCACCGCACGGCGCGAGGCAGCGGGCGTGACGGGGCGAGGGACGTCAGTCGGGGGCGCAGTTGACGACCTCACCGGTGCCTTCGGCGTCCGCGGTGCACCCTCCTGCGGCGATGGCGGTGTTCATGCTGCTGCCGCCCAGCGAACTGGCCGTCGCGGTGCTGTTGGCGTTGTTGGCGACGGCGATGTTGTTGCCGCCGACGCCCGCGAACGCACTCGTGCTCGCCCCGACAGCGACGGCGATGTTGGGTCCGGCTCCCAGACCACCGGCGAGCGTGGCCCTGCTCCCCGCGCCGACAGCGATGGCCACGCCTGCGCCACGTGAGCACTGTGCCGAGCCGCGTCCGATCAGCTGGATGTTGTTGACCCGGACGCAGATGTTGCCGACAACCGGCGGTGCGCCGAGCGGCGGCCGCGGCCTGTGCGGCTTGTGCGGCTTGTGCGGCTTGTGCGGCTTGTGCGGCTTGTGCTGCGGGGCTGCCTGCACGGCGCCGGTCCCGGGGCAGGTGTCGAGGTTGTTGTCGTCCTCGGCGTGCGCGCCGCAGCCGACGGCGATGGCGGTGTAGCTGCCGGCGCCGGTGACGGCGTTTCCGGTCGCGGTCGCCTTGGCCACATGGCCCAGCTGGTCGTTGACGGCGGTGGCGGTGTTGTTGTTGGCCTGGGTCGCGTAGGCGGTGCTGCCCACGCCGACAGCGACGGCCGTGCTGTTCTGGCCATTGAGCGCGTGCGCGATGCTTTGGGCACCGATGGCGACGGCAACGCTTCCGGACGCGGACTGGCACAAGGCGCTGCCGCTGCGCGCCACCACAGTGCCGTTGACACTGATGCAGTAGCTGGGCGCCTGCCGGGACGGCTGGTGGCCTGGGACGGCCCATCCGGGTGTTGGTCCTGCCAGCGACATCATTCCCGCGGCTGTGACAGTGGCGAGGGCCATACGGACGCCGATGCGGCATCTGCCGGCGAACGGCGTGGACCCTGCGGGCATGGCGCCGGGGCCGCAGGAGAGGTGGTGCAAGGAGTGGGTCATGCCTTGGTCCCTTTGCTGACCTGGGAGTCGGGGCGGGGCCGATACGGCGACGGCGGCCACCAGGCCCGAAACTAGGACCCCCTTGCCCCGCCGCCCGGACGACACGCTCCGCGGCCGGCCGGGAACCGCCGGACGGACGCAGCACACCGGCAGGCCGCCACCGCTGGTGCCCGTCCCGGCCTCCTCCCGGGTGATCACCGCGAGGAGGCCGGCGCCGAGGACCGCCGGAGGGCCCGAACGAGAGACACCGGCGGCTGCCGTCCGCCCGGGCTGCGGTGCCGGCATACCGGCCGGGGTGCGGTGCCGGAATGCCGGCCGGGGACACCGGAGGCCGGCACCGGCCCGGGGCGGGCCGAGAAGCGAGTCGGCCCGCCTTCGCCGGGCTGCTCACGGCGAAGACCCACGTGTGCCCGGCCGCGGCAGCCGGGGGCACAAAAGACTAGGGGTGAAAACGGGCTTGCCCACGGCTGTCCGGCCACCTGCCCCCTGCCCGGCCGCCGCCTTCGCAGGCCAAACCCGGCAGGGCAGCCCGCGGGCCTGATCCGCAACAGACCCTCCGCCGCGATCCGCTACATCCACCCCCACCGGCATCGCATGGAGCGTGAGGACCTCGGCACCTGCGGCCGAACCCGCCCCGGGCGGCGGCGGTGCAGGCGCCCGGATCCGCTGAGCCAGGCGACGGCGGGTCCCACGCCCCGGCCGCCCCGCCCCGGCCCGGGAGAGCGTGAATCCCCGACGCCGCAGCACGCGACACGAGGCAGGGATTGCCCCTCTTTTTTCATTCGCGGCCATCACCTTGGGTGGAAGGGGGCATAGCCGGTCCCGGCGTTGAGACCCGACCGGCCGTCGCCGGGGTTTCAACCTTGTAAAAACTGCGGCCTTTTTATGACGATTGCACCGTGGGAAGAGCGGGCAGGCGTCATCCGGTGCCACGAATCATGTAATCAACATCTTTTGGAAAGGCGCATGCCCCGTCGTTCTGAAGCTCACATCTTTCTGGAGCCGAAACAAATGGACAATGTTGTTCCCATGTCAGACTCGGCACTCATGACCGAGATTTCACACAGCAAAGGCTCGCGCAAAGATTGCGTCGCCGCACTGCTGGCTCGGCACTGGAAATCCGTACGTGCTTACACGAGCCTGTGCGCAGCCGGAGCAGCCTCGGAATCGAGGTTGCAGACCTGCGCGGCTCAGTCGTTTCTCGCCGAGGTCATCCATTACGCGCATCCGCCCGTGGTGCGCCCCCACCTGCTGCGAGCGGTGCGGGTGGCGGCCGAGGCCGGCGTCGACGGGGACGATGTCGTGCTGGACGCGGCGCTTCACGATGCCATTCGCAGCCGCAGATCGGGGATACAACCCGATCGCCGTCTGGCGGAGCGGGCCTTTCGCGCTCTGCCCGCCGTGACGCAGACGTTGCTGTGGCACCTGCATGTCGAGCGGGAGGACATTGCCACCGTTGCCGTTCTGATCGGTCTTCCTGAAGTCACCGCGGCCGCGGAGGCTGCCCGTTCCCGGGGGCTGTTGTTGCAGCGCTGCCTGGAAATTCACGCCGAGGAGGCGCCCTATCCTGAATGCAGCCGGTATTCCCGGCTGCTTCTGGCATCGCTGAACCGGCCGGTGTCGGGGGATGTCAATACCCACATATCCAGGTGCTGGCATTGCCGCACCGCGGTGCAGCAGTTCGACCACAGTGACACCATGCTGCCGTCTTTGCTGGCCCAGGCCGTCCTGGGCTGGGGCGCTCAGGACTACCTGCGCGTGCGGTGGTCGGTGCGTCCTGCGCCGGCGGCGGCCGCGCGGGGCAGGCACCGGCCGCCGGAGGCGGCCACGCGGGGCAGGCACCGGCGCTGAAAAAGAGGGGGCGGGCCGCGTGCGCGTGCCGGCCGTGCGGCATCGTTTCGCGCGACGGGCCTCGCCCGGCCCGGCCGGCCACCTCGCTCTTGACGCGCAGGATGCGCGTCAAGGGCGAGGGCGCGCAGTGCGGGTGCCGCGAGGAGGCCGGGCGGCAACGGCCGGGCGGCCACCAGGAGCGGGCCGGTTACGGTCCCGCTTCACGTCCCGGGCACGCCGCAGTCCCCGCCCGGCCTGCCGGCGGGCCGCGCCGTGGCGGTTCGCCGGCCCGGCCGCGCGAAGCGGGTGCCGGCCGCGGTGGGGGACGCTCCTCCGGGCTTTCCCCCGACCGTCGGACACCGGCGGTGTGGGTGGTGGCAGACGGTAGAGAACAGCCAGTTCACAACGGACTGCGTGGTGCGCACTCCTCAAAGGCGGCCGAGCCGACCACGAGACGAGTGCCACGGTTGCGGCGACGGTGCGGGCACATGCCTGGCTTCGTCATGGCGCGGCAGGCCGGCTCCTTCGGGTGTCCGGCCGCCGGCAGCCGACCGTGTGCTCTTCGTCCGGCGCACATTCACCTGGGTTCAAGCGAAAGGACAGACACATGCGAAAGTTCGGCCCTCGAGCGGTGCTGGTGGGCGCGCTGGGCACAGCCGGCGCTCTCGGACTGGCCCTGCCTGCTGTCGCCGCGCCGCAGCACAGCAGCGGCTCCGCCCATGTTCTCGACGTCACGACCACGAACACCGAGCACCACGGTTCACCGTACGGGCCGGTGGGTTCGACGTTCGGCGGCTCGGGGAAGACCACCAACACCAAGACGGGCAAGGCCTACGGGACCTTCAGGTACGAATGCACGGTGAAGTCGGTGAAGGGCCGCAACCGGACGGTGGACTGCCCGCAGACCCTCAACACTCCCGACGGTCAGATCACCCTTCAGGGCTCCCGGACGATGCCTGCCGTCAAGCCCGCCACGCTGCCCAAGGTCGTGCATCTCACGAAGCAGGTGACGGGAGGCACGAAGGACTACGCGAATGCCAGGGGCGTCGCCCACCTCACCGTGCATCCCGTCACCAGTGCCCGAGTGGTGATCCACTTCCGCTGATCCGGATGCCGGGGGTCCTGCTTTGGCGGCGCACCATGCCGGCATCAAGGGGCCGGCCTCCGCAGCTGGTTCAGACCCCATGCGCGGGCAGGGATCACCGGCACCCCCGCACCAGCGGCCGGCCGCGCCGCACGTCGATGCCTCGTCACGGCCTGATCGCACGACAGCACGGCCGTCCGGAAAATGGCTGCGGGCGGCCCTGCACCGGGTAGGGGGCTCGCACGGCGGACACTGCAAGCCGCTGCTGCGTCAGGAGGCCGGCCGGTGCCGAACCGGCCCCAAGGCGCATCACGGCCCGGGCCCGTCCGGGGCGGCTGGGTGGCCGGGCGGGTCAGGAACATCCTGCGCCGCATCACTGGGCGGGGATGCCGTCGGTGCCCGCCCCGCCGGCCCCGGCGGGATCGGCAAAAACGTCACGGACCTTTCGGGCGCGGTGCTGTGGCGGGTGGCGAGGGCCGCGGTGGCGATGAGCGCCGCCAAGGATCCAAGGCCCGCGCAGACGGGCCAGACATCGTGGATGCCGCTGCCCTGGAGGGTTGCGAAGTACTCGGTGACGCTGAGCACGACCGAGGTGGAAAGACCGACGAGGACGGGCCATGTGCTCCCGGCCCAGTCGGCGCCGTCCACGGGTGCGGGAGCGTGCCGGACGGCCGCCGCCAGCTCGCTTTGTGCACGGGCCTGCCAGCCCTCCTCCAAGGTGGTCTCGGCCCACTCGGTCAGCAGCCGGATGAACTGCGCCGCCTGCAGCTGCCGTCCGGCCGTGGACGTGGCCACGGCCTGGCGGGTGAGGGACAACAGCGAGCGCACCACGCCGGCCTGCTCTGCGGCTGTGCGGCCGGTCCAGCCGGGCGGCTCGAACGGACCGCGCCGGCCGGCAAGACACTCGATCAGCAACATCGCGGCCGCACGAATGTCGTGGTGCGCCTCGGCGGTGGCTGCCGTGTCACCGCGCAGCGCACAGCCCACGATCTTGATCCTTCCGTCGGGAAGGACCATCACCGACTCCGCGCGGAAGTTTCCATGCGCGATGCCGTTCTCGTGTACGGCGGCGATACCGTGCAGGCACTGCAGGACAACAAACAGCGCGACGGACGGCCCGAGGGTGCCCACCATATCCAGGACCTGCCGAAGGCTGCTGCCGGAAATGAACTCTCTTATCGCCGCGATGCCGTGCACACCGACGTGGCAGCTGTAGATGCGGGCCAGACGCGGATCCCTGACCAGGCAGAGCGCCGCATTGTCGGCCTGCACACGCTCCAGGGCCACCGCATCTCCGAGTCCGTCCCAGCAGAGATATTCGATCATCACGACACGGCGTGAAGTCCCCCGGCGCGCCAGCACCGTGGACGACGTGGCCCCGTTGGTGAGCTCCTTTTGGAACGTGTAGCCGTCAACAGGCCACGGCTGCACCTGCCCACCGTTTTCCCCTCGCCCGTTGTTAACTTTCTCCCCTGCGTCGAAACGCAACTGCCAATCCTCTCCCCTGATTTCCCCGCGCTGCCGGCAAACACGCCCCAACGGCATGACGCGACCCGAGTCAACGAGCCCCGACAGCAGCCGCGTTCGACGACGTGCAACCGACGGCGTCGGCACAGCCGCAGTCCCCCGCGAGCAGTCGCGCCGGGCCCTTCTTCTCCCTCGCGGGTGAAGGCCTGCACCCGGCACCTGGTGGGTATCTGCTCCTGAAACGACTTCGGTCCTGCCGTATTCCCCCTCGGCGCAGGCGGCGCCATAAAGCGGCACGGACATGCACCGCAATGGCCGGGCCGGACGCAAGGCATCAGATGCGGTCGCTCAAGGCAGCCCGAGCCGTTGCGGATCATAACCAGCGGGCAACGACGCGGATGCCCGCCCCAATACACGATGTAAGAAAGACACCACGGTCGTCACCGAAGCGTAAAAAAGAGGGAGGGGCGTTTTTATGTGCAAGAGACTGCCGGCACGCGCATGTGTGACGGTGCCGAGAAGAACACGAAAGGAAATTGACGACTCGTCAAGCCCCTGTCCGGCCGGGCAGGGGTTGCGGGTGCAGGAGCAAGCCAGCCGCCCTTTTCAGGGTTCTGGCTCCCAGGGCCGAGGCCGGTGAAGCCTTCGGGCCGGATGACGCGAACGGACCGCGACATGTGCATGCTTGACGAGTGCGACGAGCGGGAGGCCGGTGGTTCGGCGTGATCACCGCCGGGGGCCGGCCGGCCAGGCGGCACAAGAAGCAGCCGATCACCGTCGCCGGACACAGGAACTCGCCAACACCAGCCGGCCGGCAGGTGGTGTCTGCCGGCGTACATGGTGTTCGGTGCGCTCGCGGTGAAGCCGCGCCCTGAAAAGGTGCGCACCCGTCAGCCGGTTTGCGCCTGAACGGCCCTGACGGACCGAGGCCGGGCAGGCGGCGCCGGCCACGCCCCGGGGCCGTTGCGAAGTCCGCTGTCGGATCGGGTCATCGTCGAGGAGAAACACAAGCGTGCATGAGTCGCCGTCGCATCCCGGCCCGTGCAAGGGCGAAGAGATGCTGACCGGACGTCAGGTATATGCGTTCAGCCGTTGCTGTGGGCCCCGCGCCGGCCGGCACGTCATGTCGCCCAGCCCGCTTCCGGCACCGGGCCGGCACCACGGCACCGCGGTGGCAGTACGCGGTTCATCGCCAGGGTCAACCGCCAGACCCTCCGCCTGGGGGACATCGCCGGGCCGGTCCAGGCGGCGGGGTGAGACAGGCACAGGCACCCCGGTGATCACTGGTGTCGTGCCTGTGCTGGCGGCGCGTCCACGTGCGCGGGCCACGGGCGCTCTGCACGGCCCCGCAACGTGCGACCGCCCTGACGGCACGGCCCTTGCCGGGACGGGTGCATGGGCTGCGGGTGGGGCGGGCAGGGGGCCGGTGCTTGCCGTGACCACCGTGGGGAGGGGAACGGGCGGCGGCTGCGCCGCCTCGTGCTGAAAGCCGGCGCCCCGCGGTCGCAGGCGGATGCGCCCGGCCGGATCGGCGCATGGCATGGGGTGGGTGTGCCGGCACACCCGGTGGCGTGCGGTGGGGCGGTGCTGCCGGCAGGCACCGGCAGGCGGCTCGGTGATCCGATGCACGCGTGCCGCCCGGCGCCGGGATCGGCACCCCGGGGCAAAGCCCTGCCTGGCCGGGCGGCGCCGCACGGCACAGGTCCCGGGCCGGCCAAAGTCCCCTCGGCAAAAGGAGCACCGCGCACTACGCCGCTGAACACCCGTGGCGAGGGGCGGGCCAGGGGCGCTCGATGCCTTGCGCGGCGGCATGTCGTGCGTCGTAGTGCGCGGTGGGAGCAAGGGTAGGTGCCCGTGCTGTGGCAGTCATGAGCAGTTGCCCGCCCTGCACCCGTCATGTGGTCTTCGAGGGGGGTGCGTGTGTGCTGTGAGGCATCCGGGTGACGTCGCATTGCCCGCAGTCTTCGGCTCCGCCCCCGCATCCCCCGATTGGCGACTGCACCATGGCCCCGTGGCAACGGATAGTCGTATCTCATGAGCGCTATCCGAAGCTGGGTTGCCGTGCTTGCCCTGACCGGTGTCGCAGCGGCCGCCCTCGCGGCCTGCGACTCCTCCCATGCGAGCAGCAGGCCTGCCCGGCAGGGCACCGCAACGGCCGAAACGGCACTGGGAACGATCGCGCGGCTCGCCGGCGAGCGCGTGATGACCGCGGACACGGTGGCCGCGGCCAAATGGGGAACCCGCCAGCCCATCGACGACCCGGCCCGCGAGAAGACGGTCCTGGACAGTGCGGCTGCCCAGGGAGCACAACTCGGGATCCCCCCGGCCACCGTCCGGCGGATCTTCACCGACCAGATCGCGGCGAACAAGGACGTTCAGCGTGCGCTCTACACCAGGTGGCACGCGCAGCCCGCCGAGCAACCGACCCATCGCCCCGACCTTGCCACCCAGGTCCGGCCGGTCCTGGACCGCATCGACGGCCGGCTGCTCGCCGCCATCGTCCAGGCCCGGCCCCTGCTGGACGGCCCCGGCTGCAGCGCACTGCTGAGGCAGCAAAAGGAGACGACCGCCCGGGCCCTGGGCCTGGACGCCGTCCACAAGACGGGCCTGGACCAGGCGCTGGCCCACATCTGCGAAAGCCGGTGACGGGCACTGCCATGACCGGCGGTGACGGTTGGTGCGGCAGACCGCACCTCTTGCCCGCGTCCCATCGGGCCCACCCACCCCAGGGCCAGATAGCGAAGATCGGGGACGTTCAGGGCCCGCGCGTGGTCTCCTCCCAGGCGACGTTCACCGGGCACACCGCCCGGACACGTGGATTCGGATACCGCCTCCTGTCCTGCAGCATCAGGTGATCTGCCGCACCCGGGCAGACTCTCCTCGTCAGGCCCGGCTGCCGCCGAGCCGGCAAACGGCCCACGCCCCACCGTCTTGTCCCCGGCCGCCGGGACGGCATCCTGCGGCCCGGCGGCCGCAGCACGTACGCAGGCGGCCAACGGCACGAAAGACTCCCCCAGCCCCGGAGACGTACCCCGCACTCCAGGCGGACCTGCGTGACCGCTCGCCGGGCTGGAGCAGGCCATCGCCGCAAGGAGCGGCGCAGCACGGTGGCAGGGGCCTTCGATGTGCCCCGTGCCGCTTGGTCGCGTCCTTGCGAACGCGGCCTCATCCACCCGCTAGCATCAATGCGCGCATTGCCCCCCGGTGAGCGAGGGCTGCCGCCGAGCGGCCCTCGACCGCTCTTACGCCCTCCCCCTGCAAGGTGCCCGCATGCCCGCCTCCACCCGTGCGGCTGTCCCGGCCAGCATGACGCCCACCGACGTCTCGATCATGGTGATCGGTATCGTCCTCGGTATCGGCATTTTCAAAACGCCGTCACTGGTCGCGAGCTACTCCAGCAACGCCACGGTGTTCATGCTGCTGTGGCTGCTCGGCGGAGTGATCACGGTGGTCGGGTCCCTGTGCTACGCCGAACTGGGCAGCGCACGGCCCAACACGGGCGGCGAATACGCGTTCCTGCGCGAGGCCTACGGACCGAAAGTGGCCCTGCTGTTCGCCTGGGCACGGTGCAGCGTGATCCAGCCCGGCGCCATCGCCGCCGCCGCCTTCGTGATGGGTGACTACGCCAACACCGTATGGCGGCTGGGGACCTACGGCCCCGGCATCTACGCCCTTGCCTCGATCCTGCTGTTCACTTTCGTCAACTACCTGGGCACCACGCCGGGAAAGGTCACCCAGAACATCGTCGAGATCATCGCGGTGCTGTCCATGATCGCCATCATCGTGTCCGCCATCTTCGCGACGGTGCCCACCTCGCGCACCCAGACACCCCACAGCCTCTCCCTGAGCGACGCGGGCCTTGCGATGATGTTCATTCTCCTGACCTACGGCGGCTGGAACGAAGCAGCCTACCTGTCGGGCGAACTGCAGGACGCACGACGCAACATGGCCCGCGCCCTCGTGGTCGGCGTCGTCATCGTCATCGCGGTATCCGTCGCGATCAATGCCGCCTATCTGCACGTGCTGGGACTCGACGCCATCCGCAGCAGCAACGCCGTCGGCGCCGCGATGATGCGTATCGTCGCCGGCGACATGGGCGCCACCCTGCTGAGCATCGTCGTCGTCCTGTCCACCCTGACCACCCTCAACGGCCTGATCATCACCGGTTCACGCTCCTACTACGCCCTCGGCCGCGACGTGGCCGCACTCCACTCGATCGGCAGGTGGAAGGAACACGGCTCGACCCCCGCGAACGCGCTGCTGCTCCAAGGCACCGTATCCGCCGTGCTGGTGGCCCTCGGAGCCGCCACACGCACCGGCTTCCAGGCCATGGTCGCCTACACCTCCCCAGTGTTCTGGTTCTTCATACTGCTCGTCGCGATCTGTCTGTACATCTTCCGCAGCCGGGAAACCGGCAGCGAAACCCACTACCGGGTGCCGCTGTATCCACTGACACCCGCGATCCTCGCCCTAGCCTGCCTGTGGGTGGGCTGCTCCAGCCTCTTCTACGCCGGATGGGGAGCAATCACCGGCGTCGCCGTCCTCCTCACCGGCACACCACTACTCCTCCTCCAACCCGCCCCCAACTAAACGACCGGCCACACACGAAAAGACCGGCCGGAAACCACCACACCAGACACAGCAGCCAGGCCGGAAACAGCGCGCCAGGCGAAAAACCGGCCGCACATCAGGGCGTGTAAGGAACTTCTCCAGCACGGCCCGGGTCCACCGCCGTCAGCAGCCCGCCTTCACCCAGCAGGGCAGCGCCCGAGGCGTCGGCGCGGTCCAGCAGCCGCTCGACGACCTCGTCGACGAGCTTGTCCTCGACCCGTTCGACAGCCGGGATCTCTTCGACGGCCGGGATCTCGTTGTCGTTCATGTCCGTCCGTCCCGGCTGGCCGAAGGCCCAGGTCAGAGCCCACGGCCAGCCTGTCACATCACGGACTTACATGATCTTTCAGATACGCTCGCGCACGGCATGTGTGGTCGTCAGTCCCAGTGGATCGGGACGCAGCCTGAGTCCTTCAGCAAGGTGTTCCATCCGGTGATGAGGAGTTGGGTCTGTGTGCGTCGGGAGTGAGGGAAGTGCGCCTGGATGGTTGTGCTTTCGCCGGGCAGAAGATTGAGGTAGTTGTCGGTCAGGTACACCGGGGTGACTCGTTTGCCGGTCCTGGCGTCGATGAGCTGAATGCGGACCTGGAAGGCAATGACCTCGCTGCGGTTGCGCAGAGTGATCTCAATGGTTGAGTCCTCGTCGTGCTTGCGACGGGCGTGTGCGCTGATGTGCGCGGGGGCGAGGTGGCGGAGGGGAGCGTAGGCGAGGTCGGGCTGGGGGCCGGGGGCGTTGTAGAGCCAGTCCGTGTTGTCGCTGATGAGAGCGCCGTTATGGCCGTGGAGCTGGAGTTTGACCAGTTGGAAGGCGTTGGGCGTGAGCTTGCCGGTGAGGCTGGTGACGACCTGTTGGCTGGCGGCGGGGATGGGGCCGATGTCCAGTCGTTGGGTCTTGCTGTGGTCGATGTGGCCGTCTGGTCCGACGACGGTGATGACCAGGTGGGTGGGACTGCTGGTGGCGCGGGTGTTGTTGACGACGGCGACGTTGAGGTTGCTGAGGTCGAGTTGGGGGTGGAGTGGTTCTCCGGCTTTGCGCACTCCCCAGTAGCCTCCGGTTGGTTCCAGGTACCAGTCGTAGAGCTGGCCGCGCAGGCCGGTCCAGCCGGGCGCGGAGCGCCAGATGACGCCGCCGGTGTACCAGCGCCACATCGCGGCGTTGCGGCCTTCGAACATGGCCTTGTACTGCTGGAACTGGGCCGCCTGCGCCTGCTCGCAGAACTCCTCGAGAGTGGCCGGCTGCCCGTAGAGAAGGAGTTGGTCCTTGGTGGTGTTGGTCCCGTTGAAGAACGGGATCCACAGGTGGAAGTACCAGGCCTTGTTGGGTGGCCAGGTCTCCTGGGTGATCTGCGGGAAGTCCTCGGCGTCGGCCTTGGTCATGATCGCGCGGATCGTCTCGGCGACTGGGGTGCCCACCGAGCCGGTCTCCGGGGTGAAAGGCAGGGGGCCACCGGTCGCGACATGATGGGTGGTCCACGTGCCGTCGAAGAACTGGCGAGGGTAGAGAATTCCGTAAGGACCGTCGGTGTAGGGTCCTTCGTCGGTGCCAAGTCCGGCGTTTGGGTCTGTGGAGTAGGACACGTAGGGGCGGGTGCCGTCTTCGGCCTGGATGATCGCGGCTAGCCGGCTGTCGAGGTCACCGGGGGGCGGCCCTTCGTTGCCTCCTACCCACAGACACAGGCTGGGGTGGTTGCGCAGCATCCGTACCGCGTCCCGGGCGCTGTCCAGGAACAGCTGCTGGTCTGCTGGGTTTCCTTCGTCGGGGTCGCAGTCGCCGGTGATCCAGAATTCCTGCCACACGAGCACACCGTATTTGTCGCAGGCCTGGTAGAACTCGGGCCGTTCGGTGATGCTGCCGCCCCAGATACGGATCAGGTTCAGGTTCGCCTGCTGGTGGAGCCTGATCTGGTCGTCGTAGTTTTGTGCGGACAGTCTTAGCAGGGCGTCCGCGGCCACCCATGCGCCACCGCGGATGAAGATCGGTGTGCGGTTGACGGTGAACTTGCGCCCCAGGGTAACGGGGTCCACGGCGGAGGAGACTTCCCGGATCCCGACGTCCGTTTGGTAGGACTGGGACAGCCGGCGCTCGCTGATCAGCTCCACCGTCGCCGGGTACAGGTGAGGAGTGCCGTACCCGTGGGGCCACCATAGCTGTGGATCGTCCACCACCACCGAGGCCGTCAAGGTCGCAGTCTGAGCGGCGTCGACCGTGAGAACGTGGCCTCTCACCGTGCGTCGTCCCAAGCGCACCTTGAGCTGAGCTGGGAGCGGGGTAGCGGCTGTGTTCCGCACGGACGCGGTGACCGAGACCGTCGCCTGCGTGGCGGACCCTGACTGCCATGTGATGTCGGTGGTGATCTTCGGATCGGAGTCGAACACCAGCGGACCGGTCAGTTCCAGGCTGACCTTGTCCCAGATGCCCGTGTTGCGGTCCCTGACCGGCTGCCAGAAGTCCCACCCGCCGCTTACCTGGTCGACGGTGCGCCGTCCGATGAGGTGGTCCCCGCCCTGGCAGCTGGATCCGGCAGGTTCAAACAGACCTGCTCCCGACTGTGGATTTCCTGGCGGATCCGGTGGCGTGACGAGAACAGCCAGCACATTCTCTCTGCCCCGATGCACGGCAGTCGTGATGTCCAGCCGATGACGCAGGAACATGCTCACCAAGGGATCCCTGTTGATCTTGGAGCCGTTCAGATACACGTCAACCCTGTAGTTGGTGCCACGCAGCTCCAAGAAGAACCGGCCACCCCTGCTACCGTGCTTCTTCGGTACATGAAGACGGGTGCGGAACCAGTACGTGTACTCTCCGATCCCCACCTCGCCGGCATCAGGGATCTGCAGGTTGTTCAACCCGAAGTAAGGGTCGGGGACCAGGCCCCTTTCCGTAAGCGTCGCGAGCACCGTCCCCGGAACCCTCGCCCTGATCCACCCTACGCCGGAGAAGCTGTGGTCGGGATCACTCAAGTGCTCTCCGTCGTCCCCCGCGGCGAACTTCTTGGCCAGCCAGCCTTCAGTAACAGGCAGATGCTCAGGCTCCGGCCAACTGCCGTCCGGCGACATCCCAACCGCAAGAGCTACCGTGCTCGTGCCCGTTACCGGGACTCCTGCCGCCGGCACGGCTGCCGCGACCGACACTCCACTCGCCGTCCTCAACACAGACCGCCGGTCGACGCCGCGGCGCAGGCTATCTCTCATTCGGAAATCCCTCTACCCAGGAAACTGCTGTTGAGAACACCGATCGTTGCGTCATCAACCTGCACCGCGCGCCGCCGACACCGCAGGTACGCACGCATGGAGCAACAATTGGCACGCCGTCGACACTCAGGCGGAAACGGGGCTTGTTGGCGCCGCTGAACGCCTTCCAGATCGCCGTCGACGGCCGACTGAGCCCAAGCAGCCACTGGCCACCTCAACAACCAGGACCGGCCGTTAAGTTGACACTCCCGACGACGCGCGGCACCGGTGACGGCGGCAGTGGACAAACGTGCGCACCCCCTCGCGGCGGATGGGACGCGGGAGATCTGGCCGGTGCGCGGCCTGCCGGCCGCGGCCGAGTCCGACGGCCAACGGAAAAGCCGTCAAAGTAGCACCCATCGATGGAAACGCCGCGTCCACCCGGTGCTCTTCGGGCAGTGGAGTGGCGGTGAGCGGGCCGAGGCGTCCGTGACGGCAGGCCATTCGGGCTATGCGGCCCGCCCGTACGGGCCTTTCTCACTGGCTTGAGTACAGGTACAGGTCGGTCTCGGCATAGCGTCCACCAGCAGCGATCATCAGCTCCGCGGTGATCTCGGACGTCCCCGCCGGGATGCCGCCTTCATCCGGAGCACACAACGCACGGCGTGTGCGTGGCAGGAGGTTGTGATGACGGGTGGCTCGGTGGCGAGCAAGCTGGGGCAAGGGCGCGCGGGGCGAAGTCACGGGGCCGAGGGCGGGGGCGGGGGCGGGGGAGCATGGCGGAGACTGTTGCGTGTCTGGGTGGCGGGGTTGGTGGTGCTGGCAGGAGTGGTGGTGCCGCTGTCCCAGGTCACGCCCGCTGCGGCACAGGCGGGCCGCTCGCTCGCCTACGTCACCAACTTCGGCGCGGACACCGTCTCGGTGGTCGACACCGCCACCAACACCGTGATCGGCCAACCGATCACCGTGGGTGACGCGCCCGTCGGTGTGGCGGTCAGCCCCAACGGCACCCGCGTCTACGTCGCCAACTCCGGCTCGAACACCGTGTCGGTGATCAGCACTGCCACCAACACCGTGATCGGCCAACCGATCACCGTCGGCACTTCCCCGGCCGGCCTGGCGGTCAGCCCGGACAACTCCCGCGTCTATGTCGCCAACTCCGGCTCGAACAACGTGTCGGTGATCGACACCGCCACCAACACCGTGATCGGCCAACCGATCACCGTCGGCGCCTTCCCTCAGAACGTCGCGTTCGGCCCGGACGGCACCCGCCTCTACGTCACCAACACCGGCTCGAACAACGTGTCGGTGATCGACACCACCACCAATCCCCCCCACGTCCTCAGCTCCATCTCCGTCGGCGTCGGCCCCTGGGACGTGGCGGCCGTGGCCTCTCCCGGCGGCACCACCGTCCTGTACGTCAGTAACTCGGGCTCGAACAACGTGTCGGTGATCGACACCACGCTTGGACCCGTCGCCACCATCCCCGTCGGCCGCCAGCCGCGTGGTCTGGCGGTTGCCACCATTGCGTTCGGCATCCGCGTCTACGTCACCGACTTCGCCGACGCCACCGTGTCGGTGATCCAAACCAATGCCGGCCATCCCCCGACGCGGATCGCCACCCTCCCCGTCGGCCGCCAGCCCCAGGGCGCGGCGGTCACCCCGGACAACACCCGCGTCTACGTCACCAACACCATCTCCAGCACCGTATCGGTGATCGACAACACCACCACTGCGCCAACCGTCCTGCCCGACACCATCACCGGCTTCGCAAACCCCGTCGATGTGGCGACCGGGATCACCCCGCTGCAGCAGCCGCCGACGATCCCCACCACGCTGAAACTGAAGGCAGAAAAGAGGCACGAACACAAGAAGAACGAGCCGGGTGCAAGGGGCAACGACCGTGTCACCCTGACGGCCACGCTGACCGCCCAGGGCCGGCCCCTAAAGGGCAAGACCATCACATTCACCACCGACTCCACCCTGCTGTGCACCGCCACGACCGACCGTCACGGCCAGGCCACCTGCACCGTGCCGGGCCGACACCACAACAAAACCTGCTACACCGCCACCTTCACCGGCGACGACACCTACCGGCCCTCCACCGCCACCGCGTGCGTGCAGCACGACCACGGCACACCCTGCCCCTCAGCGGGATGGGGCGACCGCCGTGGCATTCATGACCACAACGCGCCCCCACCGGCACACCTACCGGCCATCCCGTGGACCTGACCCAGCCGCACAGGACCGCGCGCAGGCAGCGACCTGCTGGGCCCCTGGCCATCTCCTCGCCCCCGGGCCGGCCCTGCCGCAAGGGACGGTGTGCCGCCACGGCCGCCGTGCGGCTGATCACAGCAGCACCCGCACACCGAACAGCGGCCCGGCCGGCACTTGACCGGCAGCCTCGGTGATCTCGTCGCAGGCGGTGACGACGTCCAGGCGGTCCCCCGGCCAAGGCCGGGCACCCCATGGCACGCACACGCCTGCCGCAGTCACAAAGGCGGTCCCGGGACGGCGTCCCGCGGGTGGAGCACACGATCCCATGGGCGGCACGGGCGGCGGTGACGACGGCCGTGCTCAATCCCTCCCGGGGCAGGGGGAGCCGGCGTGAGGGGGAGCCGGCGTGAGGGGGCATCCCACTCCGACCGACAAGGGAAAGGACCCGCCCGCACGTTCATCACCCGGGCACAAGAGGTCAGCCGCATTTCTGCGGCAGCCCCGCGGCCGCGACACCCGGGCAGGTTTGCCGGGGACGCGGCCGCGAGCCGGCCGGCACCGGGGCCACACGGTGAACATGCGGCGGCAGCAGAAAGCCGGAGCGCCGGCGGCAAGAACCCCTGGCGCGGCAGGTGGCGGGGGCCCAGCGCGGGCCGGCGCCCCGGGGGCGGCCCGGGCCAGTG